>DDJS01000127.1:29362-46473 GCA_002339165.1 Cellvibrionales bacterium UBA2618
ACGCAGAGACTAAGTTGCTATGAGATCGCCGCAAACGATCTTAAATATCATATGGGAGGATTTTTGAGTGAGTGAATACGATAAAGAATTTGAATTTTATGTAGGGCCGGCGACCCATCTTGAGGGCGCCTCACTAGCCATCGACGGCACCGCGCGCATCGACGGTAAAATCGTTGGCAAAGTCTCTGTAAAGCACCTCATCGTTGGCGTCGACGGTGTTGTTCAGGGCGACATATCTGGCGAGACAGCGACCATCGAAGGCACGGTAGAAGACACCCTATCGTTGACCGGAAAATTGCTCGTGTGCGCGTCGGGCCGCATTCGGGGTAAAATTCAGTACGGGTCACTCCAGACTGAAGAGGGCGCAAAATTGATCGGCGAAATCACTACCGATTGGGATCAAGGCGCGGCCGCACCTGAGGTCTCTAGTCGACTGGAAGCCTTCAAGTCCGGTTTGACCATGGACGCCGACAGCGAACAGCTGGAAATCTAAGTTACTTTTTTAGTGCCCGAGGAGCTTTTTTGAGCAATCTACTTTCAGGCTCAGGAGCAAGATCTATCGCTCGACCCAAGACGGTCATTTTTGCCAACTCCAAAGGTGGAGTAGGTAAGAGTACGCTGGCACTTTTGATGGGCCTGGGACTGGCGACGCGGCATCAAGATGCCAGCGTCAAACTGATCGATCTCGACCCCCAAGCAACCAGCAGTGATTCATTGCGCCGCTTTTGCGATATGCGCTTTTCGGTGGTTAACGACACGCGACTGAATTTGGCTGACGGTGGGCCGGATAATGAAAATATCGTCAAAACTATCGATGCCGAGCGCAACAGCCAATACAACAAGCGCTTCGTAGTCCTCGACAGCGCCGCGGGCAGCGATCCGAGCCGGAGTCCATTCCTATTCCAATGCGACATCATGCTGATTCCCACATCGGTGAGCGATGCCGACATCTTTGCCACCAAGAAGTATCTTGCCGCTTTGCACAACCTCTTTAGCACCCACGAAATTCGCCACACAACGCCGCCACCGGCGTTGGTGGTATTGCCGAATCTGGTCGACAGTCGCGAGGAATTTAACGAACTGCGCCACTCCCTAGCCAAGGAACAGGTGTATCTCGGCAAGCCGCTGTATTATTCCCCTGCGTTTCGCCGCGCTTTTCGTGAACAGCGCAACGATGAAAACATCCGCACCATCTTCCACCAGGCGCAGCCTTATACGCTGTGGTTGACGAGTCTGCTAACGCAATCCCACCGACTTGAGAAAAGACCCAAAAAACTGTTTCAATTATAGCCGGTGCAGGGCGCTCATCGGCGCTCTGGGTGATGCCATTTGCCGAGGATTCAGCCGACATGTGCGCGATGCGAAAGAAGTCGGATCTACCCAAAAAAATCTGCGCAAGCTGCCAACTACCCTTTGTATGGCGTAAAAAATGGCGTAACAACTGGCCCGATGTGCGCTACTGTTCCGAGCGCTGTCGAAAGCGTCGAGTACCCACCTAATCACTCGCCCTGACGGTATATGAGATTATGCAAACACCCAAAAATTCTCGCAAAGAAACTGACATCCTGATTATTGGCGCCGGACTTGCTGGGCTTAGCGCCGCGCATAAGTTGATCGAGCGCGGCCGCCAAGTGCTGGTGGTAGACAAGGGCCGAGGTCTCGGCGGACGCCTAGCGGGGCGCCGCATTGGCACCGCAACCTTTGACCATGGCGCGCAGTTTATGACCGCACGTGATCCACGCTTTGTGGCCCTAGTCGAGCGCTGGGTGGACGCCGGTGTCGCCGAGGAGTGGTATCGCAGTTACCCAGGACAACCGCAAGCGCACCCCCGCTGGCGTGGTGTGCCGACCATGACTGCTTTGGCCAAAGATCTGGCACGCGGCATCGAAGTGTGGTCGAGCACGAGAGTCGTTGAAATGCGCCAGTCCGAGCACGCTTGGCATATCGCATTGGATAATGGCGCCAGCCTCACGGCCGGCACAGTGATATTAACAGCGCCGGTGCCGCAGTCGATCGACCTCATCGATGGCGGTGCCATCGCGCTGTCTAGCGATCACCGCCGACGTCTTGAACAAGTCGAGTACGACGCCTGCATCGCCGTAATGGCGATCCTCGACGGCCCTAGCATGATCCCAGCGCCGGGCGCAGTCGCCCCGAAAAATGGCATCCTCGACTGGATTAGTGACAACCAGCAAAAGGGCGTCTCCGGGGTGCCGGCGGTGACGCTGCACGCCAGTGCCGCATTTAGCGCGGAGCATTTAGACGCGCCGCGCGAGGTCGTCGGCAAACGCATCATCGAGGCCGCGAAGCCTTGGTTAAAAGCGACTGTGATCGACTACCAAGTGCACGGTTGGCGCTACAGTAAACCCAACCGCGTCGATGAGGAAACCTGCCTGGTAGTTTGCCAAAATCCGCCGTTGGTGCTCGCCGGCGATGCCTTTGCCGGCCCCCGCGTCGAGGGTGCCGTTGTCTCTGGTTGGGCGGCCGCGGAGGCACTCATCAACGACATCCCATGACCCTATAAGGCGACACACCGATTGCTTGCTGCGTGCCATTCGCCTAGCCAGCGCTTGTGATCGTCGTATGGAGACCTGCCAACAAGTGTCGCTCAGACCGGATCGTGGATAACATTGTGTTATTGATAATTACTTTTCTGACGCTAATAGCGCGAAGCTTTAGTGATATAATTTTTTAAAAAAACTACCAATAACAATGCGAACTGCATGCACAATCGGCAGTCCATAGCCGCCTCGCCATGCAAATTCATAGAGGGCTTGATCAATGGCAGATACTGAACAAAGATTGCGGGTGCAACTGGCAGCCTGCTACCGTATCTTCGACTATCTAGGCTGGACCGAATCGATCTACAACCACATCACGGTGAAGTTGCCTGGCGAGCATGCACATTTTTTAATCAACCCCTACGGTCTCCATTTTAGCGAGGTCTGTGCATCCAACCTGATCAAGGTCGATATCGACGGCCAGATCGTCGAGCCCAGCGAGTACCCGGTAAATCCGGCCGGCATGCTTATTCACTCTGCCATCCATGGCGCCCGCGGCGACACCCGGTGCATCGCCCACACCCACACCGATGCCGGTATGGCCGTCGCCTGTCAGGCGCGAGGATTGCGCCATGAGAACTTTTATTCAGCGCTGATGCAAGGTCAGATAGCCTACCACCCGTTCGAGGGGATTACCGTATTAGACGGTGAAAAACAGCGTCTAATAGCCAATCTCGGCGATAAGAACCTGTTGATATTGCGCAACCATGGCCTGCTCAGTTGCGGCCGTTCGATCCCCGAGGCCTACCAAAATCTCTGGGGCCTACAGCGTGCTTGCGAAATACAGGTGGCCACCGATGCCTGCAGTGAGGCCATCACGCAGATCTCGGCAGAGGTGTTGGAAACAGCTGAGCAAGTGATGAAAATCCAAACTATGGGACAGCCCTCCGGACAACTCGAATTCGACGCCATGCAGCGTATCGTCGATAAAATCGATCCCAGTTACCGCGAGTAAAACGGACGTTAACGGACCCCCTATTTGAATAATCCGCGAGCAATGATGAGCTTCATGATTTCATTACTGCCGGCATAGATGCGCTGCACGCGCGCATCGGCAAACGCCCGACAGACCTGATATTCCCACATGTAACCCCAGCCTCCGTGAAGCTGGAGACACTCATCGGCAGCTCGACACTGCAGTTCAGTGACCAGTAATTTAGCCTTTGAGGCGGTCACTGTGTCGAGCTCATTGGCCAGCAATAATTCGGTACAACGGTCGACAAAGACTTCCGCGGACGTCACCTCGGTATCCAACTCGGCGAGTTTAAACTGGGTATTTTGGAACGCCGCCAGGTTGCTACCAAACGCCTTGCGCTGCTGGGTATAAGCCACGGTCTGCTCGATCAGCGCCTTGCAGGTGCCGATACCACTTATCGCCACCGACAGCCGCTCCTGCGGGAGATCTTGCATTAGATAGACGAATCCGCGGCCCTCCTCGCCGAGCAGATTGTCAGCCGGAACCCGCACATCCTGAAAGAACAGCTCGGCGGTATCCTGCGCCTTCATGCCTAACTTCTCCAGGTTTTGGCCCTTAGTAAAGCCTGCCAGTCCGGCTTCGACCAAAAACAGACTGATTCCTTTGGCGCCGGCGGTTGGGTCGGTTTTAGCCACCACAATCACCAGATCGCTCATTATACCATTGGTAATAAAGGTCTTTGAGCCGTTCAAAATATAGTCGTCACCGGACCGCGCCGCCGTGGTGGTAATCGCCTGTAAATCCGAGCCGGTGCCCGGTTCTGTCATGGCGATAGCCATAATCAACTGCCCAGAAATACACCGCGGTAGATATTTTTTCTTTTGCGCATCGGACCCGTAGCGCACTAAATACGGCACCGCAATATCCGAGTGTAGGGTCCAACCAAGGCCCGACGCGCCGGCCCGACCGATCTCCTCGCCCACGATCGCGTTGTATCGAAAATCGGCGCCAACACCCCCGTAATCCTCGGGTACCGTCGGGCATAAAATGCCTTGGGCTCCGGCCTGCAACCAGATCTCTCGACTGACACAGCCGTCTTTTTCCCACTGCGCATGATGCGGAAGCGCCTCATTTTCAATCAGTTTGCGCACCGAATCACGAAACATCTGATGGTCTGAATCGTAGAGGGTTCTGGGAATCATTGGGCGCTCCAAAGCTATGAAAAACAGGCTATAACGGCTATGTCGAACGACTTAAACCGAATTTGTGCCCAGACAGGCGCCCCGCCGTGAATGCGTGTAGCATAACACGCGATTTCAAGGTGTGCTCAATCGGGCAGAACATAAAAGGTTCTTAACGGCAGCGAGGCTATCCCGCCGCCAGGGGCTGGCTAAAACCGCTTGGCCAGCATCGCGGTGGGCGTTAGGTAGGCCAACCATGCGACCAAACGCCAGCGGCGAGTGATGTAGACATGGCTCTTTTTGCGCACGATGGCGACCATTATCTGCCGTACCGCCCGATCGACCGGCGCCATCCAAGGGGGCGAACCGAGCACCATCGGAGTGCGCACGAAACCCGGCTCGACCACGGTGACAGTAATCGGTACCCGACGACGGTCGACGCGGCCGCGGAGGCCGTTCAAGTAGCTCGAGACGAATGCCTTAGAGGCGTGATAGGTGGGCATTGACGCGCCAGAAATATGCGCTGCAAGCGATGAAATACCGACCAAATGGCCTTTTCCAGCCGCCTCAAAGTGCTGCATCGCAACCACCGCTAAGGCGCAAAAGCCGCGCACATTGACATCGATGATGGTGCGCTGATTCTCCCATTCAAGACGGCCTTCGAGAAAGCCCACGCCAGAATTCAGCACCACCATGTCAACACCGCCCATACGTTCGATCAACGCCTGCAACTGCGCCTGCGCGTCTTCACACTCGGTGACATCGGAACACTGCACCCAATGCTCACCGGGCAGTTGTTCCATCAGTTCGTTGAGACGGTCTTCGCGTCGCGCCATCAAACCCAGTTGATAGCCAGCGTCGGCCAACTGAATCGCCAGCTCCCAGCCGATGCCGGAACTCGCTCCGACGATAATTGCTTTGTCCATAGCTGATCCCTGAAGTCAGTAAAAGTGCGAGCAGTTTAGCTGTATCGCGCCGATCTGAGAAGGCGTGATCGACAATCGGGGGGCGCGCTACATATTCCTGCGATACAGCCCGCCAACGCTGTACAAAGCGTGGCTCATCTGGCCCAGCGTGCAACATTTTGAGGCGTTCATAAGCTCGGCAAAAATGTTCTCTCGATTGAGAGCCGCAGATTGCAATTGCACCACTGCTGTTGCATGGCCCTGGCGATTGCGCGCTTGGCAATCAGCGACGTTATCAACCTGCATCTGTTTTTCGTCGTCGCCGGAACGCGCCAATTCGCGACCTTCGATGACCTCTTCGGAGCCGGCCTCCGGCAAAAAGGTGTTAACGCCGATCAGCGGCAAACTGCCATCGTGTTTTTTGTGCTCGTAGTACATGCTCTCTTCTTGAATTTTGCCGCGTTGATACATGGTATCCATAGCCCCGAGCACGCCGCCACGCTCAGAAATCTTTTCAAATTCCTCGTAAACTGCAGCCTCCACCATGTCGGTGAGTTTTTCGACAATAAAGGATCCCTGCCAAGGGTTCTCGCAGAAGTTTAAGCCAAATTCCCGATTAATTATCAACTGGATGGCGACCGCGCGGCGCACAGATTCCTCGGTGGGCGTAGTGATGGCTTCGTCATAGGCATTGGTGTGCAGGCTGTTGGTGTTGTCAAAGATCGCATACAGCGCCTGTAAGGTGGTGCGAATGTCGTTGAAACTCATTTCCTGCGCGTGCAGGCTGCGCCCCGACGTCTGAATGTGATATTTCAGCATCTGACTGCGCGGTCCAGCGCCGTATCGCTCTTTCATTGCTCGTGCCCATATCCTGCGCGCAACGCGACCCATCACGGTGTACTCGGGGTCCATACCGTTGGAAAAGAAAAAGCTGAAATTAGGTACAAAATCATCGACCTTCATTCCGCGAGATAGATAATATTCAACCAGCGTAAAACCATTTGACAGAGTGAACGCCAATTGCGATATCGGATTCGCGCCGGCCTCGGCAATATGGTACCCACTGACCGATACGCTATAGTAATTACGCACCTTGTTGTCGATAAAGAACGACTGCATATCGCCCATCATTTGCATCGCAAAGTTAGTCGAAAAAATACAGGTATTCTGCGCCTGATCCTCTTTTAAAATGTCTGCTTGGACGGTACCGCGAACCGAACTCAGCGTGCGTTTGCGGATCTCTGCGTAAATCTCGGCAGGCACCAAATCATCGCCGCTAACGCCGAGTAGGCCAAGACCCAGTTCGTTGTGCGTCTCTGGCAGAACACCGGCGTAAGCCGGCCTCACGTGGACGTTAAACAGACTGTCAATCTTGGTCTTGGCGGCTTCCCAAAGACCGTTTTCCTTGAGGTACAACTCGACCTGCTGGTCGATGGCGGCGTTCATAAAAAACGCCAATATCATCGGCGCGGGGCCGTTGATAGTCATCGATACCGAGGTCGATGGAGCGCATAGATCAAATCCTGAAAATAGCTTTTTCATGTCATCGAGGGTCGCGATACTGACTCCCGAATTGCCAATCTTACCCCAGATATCGAGGCGTACATCGGGATCCGAACCGTACAGGGTCACCGAATCGAACGCGGTCGACAAGCGGGTCGCTTCCTGTCCCTTTGACAGGTAGTGAAAACGACGGTTAGTACGCTCCGGCGTTCCCTCACCGGCAAACATACGGGTTGGGTCCTCGCCCGCGCGGCGATAGGGAAATACACCTGCGGTGTAAGGGTAGCCGCCAGGCAGGTTTTCCGCCAGCAGGAAGGTCAGTTGTTCGCCCCAATCGGCGTATTGCGGCGCCGCTATCTTCGGTATCTGCAGGCCACTGAGCGACTCCACTCGGTTGCTGCCAGTGATATCTTTACCGCGAACCTGATAACTGTATTGCTCGCTCTCGACACCGGCCTTGCGCTGCGGCCATTCCTGCAAAAGACGGATCGACTCGCCATTTAATTCGGCCAACGTATGCTGATAGGCTTGACGTAGAGCGCGCAGAGTCGCGTCGTCGCCGGCGTTGCTTAACGCCGCGACTGGGTAGGCCTGCAGCGCTTCGGGGAGCTCGCTGTCGCCAATCACTTGTAGCGCGCAGAACTGTTGGTAAGCGCGTGATGCGGCCTCAGCCTGCTGCGCATTGGTGGCTTTAATAGCACGCGCCTGTTCGCTGATTTCGGCCAGATAACGGATTCGACTGCCCGGAATCAGCGCCGCCGATTTCGGTTCCACCTCTATAGCCACGCCATCCGCCGCCAGCGGCGCCTCGGGCAACCAAACCGAACTGTCGAGACCGTTGCGCTCGACCATCAGGCGACAGAGGTTGCGAAACGCATGATTGACACCCGGATCGTTGAATTGGCTGGCGATGGTTGGATAGACAGGGATATCTTCAGCCGCCACTTCAAAGGTATTGTGGTTGCGCTGCCATTGTTTACGAATATCGCGCAGCGCGTCTTCGGCGCCGCGACGGTCGTACTTGTTGAGGATCACCATATCGGCATAATCGATCATATCGATTTTTTCGAGCTGGCTAGCGGCACCATAATCGCTGGTCATGATGTACAGCGAAAAATCCACTAGATCGACAATTTCTGAATCCGACTGGCCGATGCCGGCGGTTTCAACCAAAATTAGGTCGTAGGCCAAGGACTTTAGAAACAACGTAATATCGCCGAGCATTTCACTGGTCGCCAAATGCTGCCTGCGAGTCGCAATAGAGCGCATGTAGATGTTGTCCGACGACAGTATATTCATCCGGATACGATCGCCTAACAGGGCACCGCCGGTGCGACGGCGCGTCGGATCGACCGCCAACACTGCAATCCGCATGTCTGGGCGCTGCTGCAAAAAACGGCCAAGCAATTCGTCGACACTGCTGCTCTTACCGGCGCCGCCTGTGCCGGTAATCCCCAGCACTGGGGTGTCGCCAGCCGCCAGTTGCCACGTCTTTTTTAAACGCGCCAATTCAGTCTCGTCGAGCCCGCCTTCTTCGATCAACGAGATCATCTGAGCGACCGAAATGTCGCTGTCTTTGTTCACTTCTGGTGGCTGGAACCCGTCCACCCGGTGATCCCGTGCGCGCGCCACTAGGTCCTCGATCATGCCCACCAAACCCATCTTCATACCGTGCGTTGGGTGGTATATTTTTTCTACACCCTCAGCCTCGAGCTGGGCAATTTCGTCGAGCGTGATGGTGCCGCCGCCGCCGCCAAAAATCTTGATGTGACTGGCGTTATTTTCCTTTAGGCGCTGCAGCATAAAGCTAAAATATTCCATGTGCCCGCCCTGGTAGGAACTGATCGCAATGGCGTCGGCATCCTCTTGTATCGCCGCTCGCACCACGTCGTCGACGCTGCGGTTGTGGCCTAGGTGGACGACTTCGGCACCACTCCCCTGAATCATTCGGCGCATCACATTTATGGCCGCATCGTGCCCATCGAACAGCGAGGCGGCAGTGACAAATCGGAGCGGCGTCGAAACCCCGGACCGATCGCTGTTTGATTTTTGCTGCAGGGTTGAAGGCTGTGACGACATGCTTGAATCCTTACCGGTCTTAAAACACCAGTGGCTGAAATGAGAGTTCGTAAAAATAAACAGTTAGGTATATTGACACATTGTCCGACAATAGGTCAATATCTAACCAATTGCATGTTTCTGGGGTTCGATTACGCAGTCCGACTTCTTCGAGCTGCGCGGACTGCGGTTTACGAGAGGCCCCTATGCCAGTCAATCATAATTTCTCCAAATTAGCTCGGCAACCCGCCTACCGCGCAGTCAGCGAAAAAATCCGTCAGGTCATCCTGTCGGGTGAACTGCAGGCGGGTGATATGTTGCCCACCGAACTCGAACTCGCAGAACAATTTGGCGTTACCCGCTCAACCCTGCGCGAGGCAATCAGACTCCTCGAAGAGAGCGGTATCATAGGACGCGCCGATCGCAAGCGCTTGGTGGTGACGCTGCCGCAAACCGCTGCTGTCGGCCGGTCGGTCAGCTCCGCCATGCTGATGCACCGAGTGACCTTTAAAGAACTCTGGCAAGTCGCTATGGGTCTCGAGCCACTGGCCGGAAAATTGGCCTGTGCGTCGGCGACCGATGAGGACAAGCAACGACTCGCCGATAATCTACAGCGCACAGAAACGGTGCTCGAAGACCACGCGCGCTTGCTTGAAGCCGAGATCGACTTCCATAATTTGGTTGCATCGGCGACCCACAACTACGCGTTACTGCAGGCGCGGGCGCCACTAAACGATCTGTTTTATCCAGCGTGGGGCGCGGTCATCCGAGCGCTATCGCCGGGCCAGCGTATTTTGGTCGCCCACCGACGGGTGTATGAAGCGATCTGCAACAACAAACCCAGAGAGGCCGAGCGGTGGATGGAAAAACACATGATAGATTTTAGACGCGGCATCGAGATGGGCAACTTAGGTTTTGATCAACCGGTTACCAGCGCCGCCAATACCAGCGGTCAGAATTGAGTCGCCGCGCCATGCGCCACGACCGGTGCGACCGATCTGTCGACCAACAAACACTCCAACCGCCCCTCCTCCATTAACCGGCTCTTGCTGATCACAAACGGCGCCAACAATCCCGCCAAGTCGGCCTGCGTATGGGTATAAAGCCGCAGCGGCGCTCCACCCCGCCGTACTTGGGTCATGGTGTCGGCGCCGGCCAATCCGTAGTGATAGTGGGGCATCGGCGTGGCGCGCATCGCACCCAGACAATAACCGCGGGTGGCTGCGCTCAGGTGAGGCCGCAACGCCTCGAGCATGGCCGCGATATAGGGAGCCCTAAGGTAGCTAAAAAAATCCCAGAACAAGCACACGTCCAAGCTCACATCAGGCTTCAATTTAAGCGCCGCGGTAAACAGTGAAATCAGATCAGCGCGCGTCATATCCGGCTGCGAACCACTGATAAAAGGCTCGGCATAGAGGTCGGGAAAGGCCAGATAGCAATGCCGCTGGTTGAAGTGACGACCAAAAAAGTTCACCGTAGAGGCCCCAGCGCTGCCGACATCCAGCACCCGCATGGCCTTGTTCTGGGGCATACTATGCTGGAGAGTGTTGTGCTTTTTGGCGCTGTGGTGAGGGGCACTGTGCTTTAGGTCGCTCTGCCACATGCCACCAAGTAAATGACAGCTCACCTCCGACGGCACGGCGGCGGGCACATCCGCTCTGCGCGCTTTAAACATTCAACGTCGACCGCTCAAACATACCCGCGTGCAACGATCGCGACAATGCGGCTCTCGGCCAAGGCCGACCGCTGGCAATCACTCAACCTCAGCATCCTCTGGCACGCTCGACACCGGCTTGAAATTGCTTGCCGCACTAGCAGCCACCGAGGGGACATCTGGATCCATTTCGATACTGCCTTTAAATTTAGCGCCGTCTTCGAGCGTTACCCTCGGCGAATCTATATTACCCAGCACGTTACCGGTCTTGCACACGACGACTTTTTCCAGTCCGGTAATATCGCCGCGAACCGTGCCCTCAATTAATACCACATGAGCTCGCACGTCGGCGTTTAAGGTACCCGACACGCCGACTACCACCTCGTGGGATTCAGAGCTGATGCTGCCCTCGACCGAGCCCTCGATCAGCAGGTCCTCAGCGCAGCTAATCTGACCCACTATTTTTACGCTGGGCCCAATCACCGCACCGCGACCACTGCCACCGGCAGACATCTGTGTTACGTCACGGCTGTTGTCGACAGAATTTTTAGATTTTTCAAACATCACATATCACTCCCATTCAGACGGCTTAATAAATTGATTGTAGCAAGCTTGATAGGCACCGGCTACCCGCTTTCTGGACACCACAAAAAGTCCCATTGTCTAATCCTCAAGCGCCGCTTCAAGCTGTTCCTGCAAAGCCAACCAATGCTCCTCCAGTTGACTCTGGTGACCCTTTAACTGACCCTCGTCGCGCACCAACAGGCGCAGTTGCTCGCGCTCTTGGTCGCTGTACATACCTGGCTCTGCAAGGCGCGCCTGAATATCACCCAACTGGCGTTCAGCGCTTTCCAACTCGGCCTCCAGAGCCTTGATACGACGCATCAGCGGCGCCCTCTGCGCGCGTCTATCGGCGGCCTGTTGGCGGGCGGCGCGTCGATCCACTGCCGGCGTCTCAATCTCGACACCGGCGGGCTTAACGTCTCGCCGGTATTGCTTGGCCCAGCGCTCGTAGTCGGCAAGATCGCCATCAAAAAATGCCAGTCGACCATCGGCAACCAAGTAGAGTTCGTCGACGGTATTGCGCAGCAAGTGTCGATCGTGAGATATCACCACCAGCGCGCCCGAGTAGGACTGCAGCGCCATGGTCAGCGCATGGCGCATCTCTAGGTCGAGATGGTTGGTCGGTTCGTCCAACAGCAGCAGGTTGGGCTTCAACCAGACGATGATCGCCAGCGCCAACCGCGCCTTTTCGCCGCCAGAAAAACTCGCCACCGCGGTCAATGCGCTGTCGCCATGAAAATCAAAGCCGCCGAGAAAATCTCTGATAACCTGTTCGGTGGCCCGCGGGGTCAGCCGCTGCAAGTGCAGCAGCGGGCTGGCCTCGAGATCCAACGCCTGCAACTGGTGCTGAGAGAAATAGCCAAGCTGTAAGCCCTCGGCGCAGGTGCGATAGCCCGCGGTGAGCGCAAGCGCGCCTGTGAGTGCCTTGATCAGGGTCGACTTGCCCGCGCCATTCGGCCCCAACAAGCCCACCCGCATGCCCGCCTGAAGTTCAAAATCTACCGCCTGCAAGACGGTTTTTTCGGCGTACCCCAAGGTCACCTCTGACAGGCTGACCAAGGCGCTGGTGACCTTTTGAGGCTCGGGGAAGTTAAAATAAAACGGCGAATCGACGTGCGCCGGGGCGCTGTCTTGCATCCGCTGCAGTTCCTTTAAACGACTCTGCGCCTGACGCGCCTTACTGGCCTTGTAGCGAAACCGCTCGACGAATGCCTCGACATCTCGACGCCGCTGCTGCTGCTTGACGTAACTCGCGCGTTGCAGCGCCAAGCGCTCCCCGCGAAGTCGCTCAAAACTCGAATACCCACCGCTATAGAGATGGCACGCGCGCTGCTCGATATGCACGATACGCTTGACCACGTTGTCTAAAAAATCGCGGTCGTGAGAGATTATCAACAGCGCACCCTGATAACCGCGCAACCAATGCTCGAGCCAAAGCGTGGCATCCAGATCGAGATGGTTGGTGGGCTCGTCGAGCAATAGCAGTTCCGACGGACTCATCAATGCTTGGGCCAAGTTTAAACGGATCCGCCAACCCCCGGAAAAACTGGTCACCGGCAGGGCCATTTCCGCCTGATGAAATCCCAGACCGTGCAACAACTGCTCGGCGCGATGTTCGGCCGCATAACCGCCAATACTGTCCATGGTTTCAAAGCAGCGCGCCAACTGATAGTTGTCATTGGCGGCCTCGGCAGCGGCGATGGCGCGTTCGGTATCGCGCAGCGCCGCGTCGCCATCGAGAACAAATTCTAAGGCACTGCGCGATACCGCCAGTACCTCTTGGGCCATGTGCGCAATCCGCCAATCCGCAGGAATAGATAAATCGCCGCCATCCGCTGTCAATTCCCCCAACAACAACTTAAACAGGCTTGATTTGCCACTCCCGTTGGCGCCAATCACACCGATGTGCTGCCCCGGATGCACCGCCAACTGGGCACCCTCAAGCAACACCTTGGCACCGCGCCGAAGATCGATGGCTGTAAGCGTAATCAAAGCGCCAATAACTCCCTATTCAAAACCCAAAAACCCGCCCGATTGATGTTGCCACAACTGCGCGTAGACGCCGCCGCGCGCCAGCAGTTCAGTATGATTGCCCTGTTCGACAATGGCGCCCTGATCAAACACGACCAACCGATCCATGGCGGCGATGGTCGACAGCCGGTGGGCGATGGCAATCACCGTTTTACCGGCCATCAAGCGATTAAAACTTTGCTGTATAGACGCCTCTACCTCTGAATCCAGCGCTGACGTCGCCTCGTCGAGCACCAGTATAGGCGCATCCTTGAGCAATACGCGGGCAATCGCTATGCGTTGGCGTTGGCCACCCGAGAGCGTCACCCCGCGCTCGCCAACGTGGGCATCGTAACCGGTGCGCCCGGCAACATCGCGCAACTGCAATATAAACTTATGGGCCTCGGCCCGCCGCGCCGCAGCCAACATGGCCTCTTCGCTGGCGTCGGGTCGACCGAAGAGGATATTTTCACGTACCGATCGATGCAACAGCGAGGTGTCCTGAGTCACCACCGCAATGCTGCTGCGCAAACTCTCCTGCTGGACGTTGGCGATGTTACTGCCATCGATGGAGATAGCGCCCTGTTGAATATCGTAAAAACGCATTAGTAAACTGACCAAGGTTGACTTTCCGGCGCCGCTGCGTCCGACAATACCGACTTTTTCACCCGCTGCGATCTGCAGATTGAGATCGGCAAATACCGGCGCACGACCGTTGGTAGGCCCGCTATGGTAAGCGAAGCTGACCTGCCGGTAGTCGATCGCACCGCGACTGACCCGCAGCGGCGGAGCGCCCTCGACATCAACGACCGCCTGCTCCACCGAGAGTGAATTCATGCCGTCTTGCACCACCCCGAGATTCTCAAATAAGTTGCTGATCTCCCACATAATCCAGTGCGACATGCCGGTTAATCGAATCGATAGGCTGATTACCACGGCGATCGAGCCAGGCGTAACAGCATCCTGCAACCATAACCAGATACCGAGCGCCGAAGTCGAAAAAATTAATCCTACATTGAGCGTCCAAAGCGAAATGTTGAGCAACGTCCCAAGGCGCATCTGGGGGTGCACGGTGGCTAGGAAATCCCCCATGCCCTGCTTTACATAAGCCGATTCGCGGCCGTCATTAGAAAATAGTTTGAGCGTTAAAATATTGGCGTAACTGTCGACGACTCGGCCGGTCATCAGCGAGCGGGCATCGGCTTGACGAGAGGAAATTTTTTTCATTCGTGGAATAAATGTCCGCTGCACAAGAATGTACAGCAACAACCAAACAACCAACGGGGCGCACAACCTTGGGTCGGCGCTCGCCACCAATACCAGCGTCGCGATTAAATACACTTGGATGAACAGCAACACATCGAGCAGTTTCATCACCACTTCGCGCACCGCCAGCGACGTCTGCATGACTTTGGTCGCGACACGCCCGCTAAATTCATTCTGAAAGTAGGCGTAACTTTGATTGAGCAGATAGCGGTGCATCATCCAGCGCACACGCGCTGGAAAAGCGCCCATCAAGGTCTGGTTGATGACCAGCGAACGCGCCGACACTAAAAGTGGAATCACCACTAACACGAAGCCTGCCATAACCGCTAACTGGGGCCATGACCGTTCGATAAAAGTCGTCCGATCATGCAGTGCCAACCAGTCGACAATCTGTCCGAGAATGCCAAATAACATCGCCTCAGAAACCGCCATCAGTGCCGTCAACAACGCCATCAGCGCCAGCCATGGCTCGAAACCGCGGGTATAAAATCGACAAAACGCGTAGAGTCCGGTCGGCGGCTGTGGCGCGCGCGTCAGCGGAAAGGGGTCTACCCGCCGCTCAAAAAAGTCAAACATCAAAGGTCCTTCCACCATCGGAGGCAGCCCTCCAAATAACTATTGGCAATCGCAATCGATTGCGACTGACGGTCTAAAATACTGCGCAGCCATCTAGGTGATCGCCGCTTGGATCGATCAAACGGTGATGCGCTGCGGAAATTGTCGCGCGGCATCACCGGCGCGCCAAAACGGCAACTTGCCCATCGACGCTACAAATATTTGATCATCGAAAAAACGCTGCAACCAGCCCGTCAGGCGCGGATAGGGCGCGGTGTTAAACCATTCGCGCTCGACCGCTGCGAACTGTCGCAGCATTGGAAAAATCGCCACATCTGCCAGCGAGCAACGCGAACCAAACAGATAATCGCGTCCCTGCAGCAGCGACTCGAGCACCACCACAAACCGCTCGGCCTCTGCGCGCCACTGCGTCTGGGTCTTTTGCGGGTGCCGATCTGCGTATTTATAGCGATCTAAATCGGCTTTAAAACCGCCATCGTTCTCGGCGATCAGTGCCGCTTCTGGCGCCGCGGGAGCGCACTGCAGCCAGCCTTTTGGATCGCACTGCTCCAGCGCCCAGCGCATAATCTCAAGGCTCTCTACCAACACCTGCCCGCTAGCCAACTGCAATACCGGCACGGTGCCGCGTGGCGACACTTGCAGCAGCTGTTGCGGCTTGTCAGAAAGTCGTACTTCCCTGATCTCGACCTCGATGCGGGCAGCGCACAATGCCATGCGTGCGCGCATCGCGAACGGGCAGCGCCTAAACGAATATAATATGGGCTTCATAAGCCGGTGCAGGGTAACATGCCTGCTCCTTAGGATGAACGATGATTACCCATGTCGACTAAAAATTATGACCTGATTGTCTACGGTGCCAGCAGTTTTGTTGGCGCTATTATGAGCCGCTATCTGGCCGAGCACCTCGCCGGTTCGCCACAATTCTCTTGGGCCATCGCCGGGCGCTGCGTGACCAAACTCGAGCGCCTGCGCAACGATCTTCCGGCAGCGTCGGCAAAACTGCCGATCATCGTCGCCGACGCCACCGATAGCGCCGCGCTACACAAAATGTGCCGCTCTGCGCGAGTCGTGGTCAGCACCGTGGGGCCCTATGCCCTGCACGGCGAACCACTGATCGCGGCCTGCGCCGAAAATGGCACCGACTATTGCGATATCACTGGCGAAGCGTACTGGATCAAACGCATGATCGACACCTACCAAGCGCGTGCCGAGGCCAGTGGAGCGCGACTGGTGAGCTGCTGCGGCTTTGATTCGATCCCCTCGGATCTCGGCGTGCACTTTTTACAGACGCAGTCGATGAAGCGGTTTGAGGGCTATTGTAACGACGTTTCACTACGCGTTGCTACCATGCGTGGCGGAGCCTCCGGCGGCACCATTGCCAGTGTTATCGAGGCTCTTAAAGCGGCCAAAACCGATACTATGCTCCGCCGCGAGATGCTCGACCCCTACCAATTGTGCCCAACAACAGGGGTTGAAAAACTCGCCCAGCCGCGGCTTAAAGGACCGACTTATGATCATACCTTTGACGCCTGGACGGCACCTTTTGTGATGGAGGCGATCAACTCTCGGGTGGTATTGCGTTCTAGCGTGATCGGCGAGCACGACTACGGCGCAGAGTTTCGCTACCACGAGGGCGTATTGACGGGTTCGGGCCTGCGCGGACGGATGGCCGCCATCGGCATGTCGGTAGGACTCGCGGCGATGCTCGCCGCGCTGTATTTTGGTCCGCCGCGCGCGCTGCTAACGCGCTGGGTACTACCGTCCCCTGGCGAGGGCCCAAGCCCCGAGGCGCAGCGTCGCGGTAGTTTCGATATCCGTCTGCATGGCAGCGATAAGAATGGTAATCAACTGCGCGTGCGGGTCACTGGCGACCGCGATCCGGGGTATGGAAGTACCGCAAAAATGCTCGCCCAATCG
>DDJS01000105.1 GCA_002339165.1 Cellvibrionales bacterium UBA2618
GCACCTCGGGCACCCCACTGATCGGCTGGGTTTGGAGCACACCATCGATCACTCGGCGCAAACGGCCAACGCGCTCGGTGACCAGTACTTCGCGATCTGAAATAACCGCAACGCCCCAGGGGTGCTCGAGCCCCTCGGCGAGCGTCTGTAAACGATAATCGTCCGCCCCAGCGCACAACGTGGCGAAAAAAGTCGCGCAAAGCAGCGCAGCTCGCCGCAGAAAAGACCCATTTGCCGTCATTTAGATAGCCTCGTCAGTTGAGATCCAAAGAAATAACCGGCCACGCCGCCCGCGGCGATTAGGTAAAACTTACCGAGCAGCGAGCGCGCGCCGGCGATTAATTCCATATCGGACAGCGCCAGGGGCATGCAAATAACCAGTACAGCACTGCCTATCGCGCCGGCCAGTGCATAGCTATATCGGGATTCAACAACCCACCAAATCGTCACCACGCGGGTGGCCGAAAAAGCCAACAATAGCGCCACGCCGAGCAGACCGCTCAGCGGTACCTCGCCGTGAATATTCATACCCAGCCAATCTGCAAAAAGGGTCGCACTGACCACCGCGCTATCCACGGGCATGCCGATACTGGCGAGCCAGTATAAATTTGTCGCACTGGTCTGGGCAGTATAGAAGCTGGTGAGGATCAATAACGACAATCCGAACCAAACCAAGTGCTCCCCAAACCACACCAATCGCTTTAACATAGATACCCTCTCCTCGACGCGTCGCTGCTTGCGCTCTGAAGGCAAGTATAGTGCGCTTGGCAATCAGGCGCATCACTACTCGCGCCACAGAGTTTTAACCAGCGCAATAGCCACGGCGTAATCACGACGCTAACACCTGATCGCCAATATACTCACCAATAGGGATAGCCGCGGTCGCGGCTGGCGACGGCGCGTTGCACACGTGCAAACTCCTCGAACTGCGCGCGAACAAAAAATCGTCGGCTAAGGTGCCATCGCGCATTACCGCCTGAGCACGCACTCCAGCTGGATAGGGCAGTAAATCTGAAAGGTTGATCTGCGGGCAGTATTTGCGCACCTGCTGAAGATAACCGGGTCGCCACCAAGAATTTTTGGTCTCTGCCAAACCGGTGCCTAAATGCCTACCTATGGCCCGCCAAAATCCCGGAAACTCGAGCATTTCCTTAATATCTCGCGCGTCGATATTGAATTTTCCGTAGCCCTCGCGCTTCCACCCCAGGGTCGCGTTTGGCCCCACGGTGACCGAGCCGTCGATCATCCGCGTCAGATGTATTCCCAAAAAAGGCAGCTTTGGATCTGGGATCGGGTAGATCAGGTGCGCCACTATGTCGTTGTACTTAGCCGGTAGTCGATAGTATTCGCCGCGAAATGGCACGATTCTAAAATCCGTTTGAATCCCCAACAATGTGACCATACGGTCTGCCATAAGGCCGCAACAAGCGATCATAAAATTGCCGCGCAATGTACCCCGCCGACCCTCAGAGCGTGTAATCAGCGTGATCTCTCGGTCGGATTCAAGCGCATCGATCACCGTGGTGCCGAGCGCCACTTCACCGCCCAGTTGCCGAAAGCTCTGCAGCATGGTTGCTGCCACTTGGCGATAGTCAACGATCGCCGTCGAGGGTACCCAAATGGCACCCAAACCCGTAACGTTCGGCGCTTGCCGTCGCAACTGCGCAGAATCTAGCAATTCGACGGGGACGTCGTGGCCGAGGGCGCGCTGATACAACGATTGCATGCGCTCCACTTCAACAACAGTTGTTGCAACCAATAATTTACCGCAACGCTGGTACGCGATCTTATGTTGTCGGCAAAAATCTATCGTCGCGGCGGCGCCTCGCTGGCAAAACTGCGCTTTTAAACTGCCCGGAGGGTAGTAAATCCCAGCGTGGACAACACCGCTATTATGACCACTTTGATGACTAGCCACCCGCGGTTCTTTGTCGAGCAATAACACTCGGGCGGTCGGACAGCGGCGCTTTAATTGCCAGGCCGTGGAGATGCCAACAATACCTCCGCCGACAACAAGATAGTCATAATTGTCGACGCTTTTCACAACGGCCAACACACCTATGTTTGAGTTTAGCGGACGTCTGCACGACTGCCCACAGAAATTTTCGCTCTAACGATCAAGCGCACGATACACCTCTAGCAAAATATTATCGCCGGTAAAGTTTGCCCATTTTATTATTAATCACAGGTTTTTATATTCCAAATTAAGCGATGTTCAACGCCCAATCAACGGCTTTTTGTGCGTGAATATGCGCAGTATCCAAGAGTCGAACCCCTGTATCCGATTGATTAACCAGCAAGCCAATTTCGGTACACCCGAGAATCACCGCCACGGCACCTTGCCGAGCCAAGGATTCAATAATCCTTAAATAATGGGTTTTTGATCGGTGACTAACGATGCCGACGCACAGCTCTTGGTAGATCACGTCGTGGATAATTTGCCGGTCTTGGCGATTGGGAACTAGCACTTTTAAGCCGTGTTTTTCGCGGAGCCTAGCTGTATAAAAATCTTCCTCCATAGTAAAAGCGGTACCCAGTAATCCTAAGGTGCCGGCGTTATCGGTTATAGCAGCCTCGGCCGTTGTGTCTGCTATATGCAGTAAGGGGATATCAATCGCGGCCTCGATCTGTGGCGCGACCTTATGCATGGTGTTGGTACAAATAAGTAATAATTCGGCGCCCGCCGATTGCACATTTTGCGCCGCTTCGATGAGTATCTTTGTCGTTGCTTGCCAATCACCTTGCTGCTGAAGCACGGCAATTTGCTCGAAATCGACGCTATACATAACGATTTTGGCTGAGTGCAAGCCGCCCAGCGCCGCGTGGGTCGCCTCGTTAATCGCACGATAATACGCCAGCGTGCTCTGCCAACTCATACCGCCTAATAGACCAATGGTTTTCATATGACTCCTTTCACTGCGATTTGTATGTCACGGTTAAAGCGCCTAAACCTGGGGCGCGCAGCCGAACCACATTAACTAATGCCGATAATGATCGCGGGCAGGGTCTGTGCCGCTGTCATCGCGCAAACCTGTGCGGCAATCAAAAGAGGTTCCTGCACGGTTAAACAGCCAAAGGACACGGGCTTGTCCAATCTGCCAGCTTAAACCCAACGTCGAGTGGTTGCCTTGTAGTCAACAAACGCTTGACCAAAAATCTTTTGCATTGCCGCCTCTTCGGGGAGAATTTGGAATTTTGTAATAAAGAGAACGAACATCAACACAACAACAATACCCCCAACAACATTGAATTTTAAAGTCGCAGAGAGCAACATCAGTAGCATCCCGATATACATTGGATTTCGCGAATATTTGAAGATACCTGAGATGACCAGTGAGGAGGCTTTTTCTGGTTGTAGAGGATTTACCGTAGTCTGTTGTTGTTTAAAAGACAAAACAGCTGCGCTCAAGGTTGCGATGCCAAGCAGAAAAAACGCCGCACTGAAAATATCAGCGACAGTGTGATGATAGGTTGGAAAAAGCGATCTAGAGAGGTAGATCGCTAATCCGCTGATCGCAGTAACAATCGGTGGTGGTATTTTGTTATGCATTTTTTGCAGGTTTACGGTTCCCTGTAATTCTCACTGAGAATTCCTTTTTATTTTAAGGCTTTTGTTAATTTTTCCAAACGGACAATCGCAACTACTCCAACCATCCCAAAAAAAACCCATTACCGTTCACCCTTCCATAATTTCCTCTGTTTAATTCCCGATTTTGTATCACTCCACGGTTACGGATTTTGCAAGATTCCTCGGTTGATCGACATCGGTGCCCTTTAACAGTGCGACATGGTAGGACAGTAACTGCAGCGGCAAGGTGTAGACGATCGCCTCGAGACTCTTCGGCACCGACGGCATATCGATCACCGTAATACCCGGCTCACTGATAAACCCAGCGTCGCGGTCGGCGAACACGAACAACTGCCCACCGCGAGCGCGCACTTCGTGGAGATTGGATTTTAATTTTTCCAGCAACTCATTGTTCGGCGCAACGGTGACCACCGGCATGTCCTCATCGACCAGTGCCAGGGGCCCGTGCTTCAATTCACCTGAGGGGTATGCCTCGGCGTGAATATAAGATATTTCTTTAAGTTTCAGTGCGCCCTCAAGCGCGATCGGATACTGCTCACCGCGACCTAAAAATAGTGCGTGATGTTTGTTGGCAAACGACTCCGAAACCTCTTCAATCACGCCGTTGAGCGCCAGCACCTGATGACAGAGGTCGTGGAGCCGGTGGAGGTTTTGTACCCACTCGGCTTCGACCGCCGCGGTTAACCCACAGTGCTTGGCAAGCGCCAACGCCAATAACTGTAAGGCCACCAATTGAGTGGTAAACGCCTTGGTCGAGGCAACCCCAATTTCTGGGCCAGCCATAGTCATCAGTGAGATATCGGACTCGCGAACCAGCGAGCTATTGGCAACGTTGCAAATCGCCAAAAACCCCAAGTAACCGCTCTCCTTGGCCTTGCGCAACGCTGCAAGGGTGTCGGCAGTCTCGCCGGACTGCGAGATCGAAACGAACAGCGTGCCCGCTGGTACCGCCACCACGCGGTAGCGGTACTCACTCGCCACCTCGACCTGACAGGGTGTGCCGGCAAGTTCCTCAAGCCAATATTTAGCCACTAGCCCCGAGTGATAACTAGTGCCACAAGCGACAATATGCACCCCCTTCGTCGACGCGAACAAGGTCTCTGCGCGGTGGCCGAAAATGGCTTCGCGAATGTGATCGTCGGCAATGCGTCCCGCAAAAGTGTCACCGAGCACACGCGGTTGTTCAAATATTTCCTTTTGCATAAAGTGCCGATAACGACCCTTTTCGGCAATCTGATCGGTCTCTTCCAACTGTTGTAAGGGGCGGTCTACCAACTGGTTACTGGGGTTGTATATGTGATAACCGTCGGCGCTCAACTCGACCAAGTCGCCCTCTTGTAAAAAGATAAATCGGTCGGTTACCTGACGCAACGCCATCTGATCTGAGGCAATGAAGTGTTCGTCGATGCCCACACCAATCACCAGTGGGCTGCCGCTTCTAGCGCCAATCACGGTGCCGGGACGATCTGTATGCACCACAGCTAACGCGTAAGCGCCATCCAAACGGGTGAGCGCCGCAGCTACTGCAGCACGCAGACTGGGCTCTTTTTTAAGGCAGCTATGGATCAAGTGAGCGATCACTTCGCTGTCCGTTACGGACGTAAAATGATAATTTTGGTCACGCAATTCAGCGCGTAATGCATCGTGGTTCTCAATAATACCGTTGTGCACGATAGCGACTCCGCCCGAGGTGTGGGGGTGGGAATTTACCGTGCTCGGCTCGCCGTGGGTGGCCCAGCGGGTGTGCGCGATGCCCGTATGACCGGCGACTGGGTCTAACGCCGCAAGCGCCTCTAAATCTGCCACCTTACCCTTGGCTTTTCGGGTCTCTAGGTGGTTGTGCCGGTCGATCATCGAAATCCCTGCTGAGTCGTAGCCACGGTACTCGAGGCGGCGCAGTCCTTCTATCAAGATTTTATAGACGTTTCTTGTAGCGGCAACAGCGACGATTCCACACATGCTTTAATCTTCCTTTTTTATTGGCCTTTGCCAGCCGGCAATATTGCGCTGCTTAGCACGGCCCACCGCGAGTTCGGCATCGCTGACATTTTTCGTCAGGGTGGTGCCCGCGGCGACAAAACCACCATCGCCAATTTCAACCGGCGCAATTAAGGTGCTGTTCGAACCGATGAAAACTTCGTTGCCAATCTGCGTCAGGTATTTATTGGCGCCATCATAATTACAAGTAATGGTGCCGGCGCCCACGTTTACATGATCCCCTAACTCAGCATCGCCAATGTAACTCAGATGATTAATCTTGCTGCCTTCGCCGACACGGGCCTTTTTGGTTTCGACAAAATTACCGACCTTGGCATGTTTACCCAGCACCGTACCCGGTCTAAGTCGTGCGAATGGGCCAACGCTGCAGCACTCGCCCAGCACCGCGGATTCGATCACTGAATTGGCTTTAATCTCCACGCCATCGGCGATCGTGCTGTCGCTTATTATACAGTTTGCGCCAATAGTAACGCCGGAACCGATCGTCACATTGCCGCTAAACACACAGTTAATGTCGATATAATTATCCACTCCGGCGACCAGTTCACCGCGCTGATCGAAGCGCGCGGGGTCCGCGAGTGTAGTGCCAGCGAGCATCAACTCGCGTGCCAACTGACCTTGATGTGCGCGCTCTAACTCCGCCAGTTGTACCCGGTCATTGATCCCTTGAACCTCGTTGGCGGAAATCGGTTGAATACTTTTAACGCTGAAGTCATGGGCACGCGCTACAGCGATCAGATCAGTCAGATAGTATTCGCCCTGAGCGTTGTTATTATTAATTTGCGGTAGCCACGCCTTTAATTGACCGACCCCAAGCGCCATCACACCGGTATTGATTTCGTTGATATTAAGCTGCTCTGCATTGGCATCGCGGTGCTCGACGATAGATTCGATGGCGCCCTCGGTGCCGCGCACAATGCGCCCGTAACCACTGGGATTATCCGTCTGCAAAGTCAGCAGCGCGATCTGTTGCGGACCCACCGCATCGAGCATTCGGGCAATGGTGGTGGCGTTAATCAACGGCACATCTGCGTATAGAATTAGCGCAACCGCTCCGGCGCGCAAGTGCGGCAACGCCGCCTGTACAGCATGCGCGGTGCCCAGTTGCTCGCCCTGACGGACAAATAGGTGCTCACCATCGGCGAAAGTCTGCTCAACCTGCGCTGCGCCGTGGCCGGTGACGACTATACTCTGGCCATCCGGCACCGTTCCAGCGGCGGCCAATACGTGTTCCAACATGGGCCGCCCACCGAGCGGGTGCAACACTTTAGGCAGATCGGATTGCATTCGCGAGCCTTTGCCGGCGGCGAGAATAACAACATCGGTATAGTTCATAAGCAGGTTTCTAAAACTCCATAGAAGATCGCACAACCAGCCATATTTCGGCGTTTAAAGGTACTGCCTTATCGGCCGCGACACAAGCTCTAAGGTGGGGTCGTAGATACGATGAAAAATATCTGGGCAAAAAAAAGGGTGGCATAGCCACCCTTTTTTCGAACGCGGAATCAACCACCCAGTTTTTTACGCAGTGTCTGCACGGTGCGCAACTGCGCCGAAGCCTCGGCGAGCATGGTCGCTGCCTTGGAGTAGTCAATTTCACCGGATAAATTGGCCATCGCCTGCTCAGCAGATTTGACCGCTTCTGCCGCTGCCGCCTCGTCAATATCTGCAGCGCGCACCGCTGAATCTGCCAAGATTGAAATACTGTTGGGTTGTACCTCTATATAACCGCCGGAGAGGTAATATATTTCCTCCTCGCCGCTATCCCTAATCAGGCGCACCGGCCCCGGATTGAGATCACTCAACAACGCAGCATGCCCCGGAGTAATCCCCATCTCACCGAGAGATCCCGTGGCCACCACCATGCCGACCGAACCAGAAAACAGCGATTCGTCTGCACTAACAATGTCACAATGTACGGATGTGGTCATTCAACTGCGCCTCTATGAGCTTCAATTTAAAGGTTTTTACCCTTCTCAATGACTTCATCAATCGAGCCAACCATGTAAAAAGCCTGCTCGGGTAGATGATCGTACTCGCCGTCTAAAATGCCCTGGAAGCCGGCGATGGTATCTTTAAGAGAGACGTATTTACCGGGTGCCCCAGTAAATATTTCCGCAACGTGAAAGGGTTGCGACAAAAAGCGTTCGATTTTACGCGCTCGTGCCACCGCCAACTTATCCTCTTCAGAAAGTTCGTCCATACCCAAGATAGCAATAATATCCTTGAGTTCTTTATAACGCTGGAGAACCGTTTGCACCCCACGTGCTACGTCGTAATGCGCCTGACCAATAATCAGTGGGTCGAGTTGTCGAGAGGTCGAATCGAGTGGATCAACCGCCGGATAAATACCTTTGGACGCAATGTCTCTGCTCAATACCACGGTCGAGTCAAGGTGCGCAAAGGTGGTCGCCGGCGACGGATCGGTTAGATCGTCCGCTGGCACATAAACCGCCTGCACCGAGGTAATCGATCCGACCTTGGTAGAGGTGATGCGTTCTTGAAGAACACCCATCTCCTCAGCCAACGTCGGCTGATAGCCAACCGCGGAGGGCATACGTCCAAGCAGCGCTGACACCTCAGTACCTGCTAGGGTGTAGCGATAAATATTATCGACGAACAGCAGCACATCCTTTCCTTCGTCGCGGAACTTCTCAGCCATCGTCAAGCCAGTAAGCGCTACGCGGAGCCGGTTTCCTGGCGGTTCGTTCATTTGACCGTAGACCATGGCAACTTTCGACTCGCTCGGGGTTTCTATGTTAACCACACCCGAGTCCTGCATTTCATAGTAGAAGTCATTACCCTCTCGAGTGCGCTCTCCAACACCGGCAAACACCGATAAGCCAGAGTGTTCAGTCGCAATGTTGTTGATCAGTTCCATCATGTTGACAGTCTTGCCAACACCGGCACCACCAAATAGCCCGACCTTGCCGCCCTTGGCAAATGGACACACTAAGTCAATCACCTTAATGCCTGTCTCCAACAGTTCGTCAGAAGCAGACAGTTCGTCATAGGCCGGTGGCTTGCGGTGAATCGCCATAGTTTCACTAGCACCAATCGGGCCCTTTTCGTCGATCGGGTTGCCGAGCACATCCATGATCCGGCCCAACGTCTCGATGCCCACTGGCACCGAGATAGGCGCCTGAGTGTTTTTCACTGCGAGGCCTCGGCTGATGCCCTCGGAGGAACCCATGGCAATGGTTCGAACCACGCCGTCCCCCAGTTGCTGCTGCACTTCAAGGGTCAAACCTTTTTCGTCGACCACTAGGGCGTCATACACACTGGGCACTTGGTCGCGCGGGAATTCCACATCGATTACTGCGCCAATAATTTGTACGATTCTTCCGCTACTCATGTCCGGTTCCTCTTCACTAAACTGTAAAATTTATTGGGCGCTATACGGCCGCCGCACCACTGACTATTTCCGACAACTCTTGGGTAATGGCCGCTTGGCGCGCCTTGTTATACAGAAGTTGCAACTCATCGATCAATTCACCCGCGTTCTCAGTGGCGTTTTTCATTGCCAACATTCGCGCTGCCTGCTCGCAGGCCTTATTCTCAACCACGCCCTGATAGACTTGAGATTCAATGTAACGAACCAACATACCATCCAATAGCGCCACCGCATCCGGCTCATAAATGTAATCCCAATGATGACTCAAGGTATCGTCGGCACTGGGAGCTAGAGGCAATAGTTGTTCTACGGTCGGTGTTTGAGTCATAGTATTGACGAACTCGTTGCTCACCAAGTACAACTTGTCGATGCGTCCTTGGTCATAAGCATCCAACATCACCTTGATGCCGCCGATCAAATCTTCGGATGCCGGTTCGTCACCGACGTCCTTGATGCTGGCAACCACGTTGCCGCCGACGCTGGCAAAAAAACTCACGGCTTTATTACCGATCACACAGATATCGACTTGGACGTTATCTTCAGACCAGCCATGCATGGACTTGATCGCCGCCTTAAACAAGTTAATATTCAAACCGCCGCAAAGTCCACGATCGGTGGAAACCAAGATGTAACCCACTCGCGCCACATCGCGTTGCTGCAAGTAGGGGTGCCGATACTCGGAAACCGAGTTGGCAACATGGCCAACTACATCACGAATGCGCTGCGCGTAGGGTTTACCCAGCGACATGCGCTCTTGCGCCCGGCGCATCTTACTAGCCGCTACCATCTCCATTGCGCTGGTAATTTTTTGGGTACTACCAATACTCGCAATTTTGGTTTTAACTTCTTTTCCGACTGCCATGATCTATGTCCGTGTCCGCGATGGGCTACCAGGTTTGAGTAGCGACAAATTTATCGAGGGCCGCTTTAAAACCGGCTGCAATATCGTCGTTGTAGGCGCCCGACTGGTTGATTTGGTCCATTAAATCTGCATGCTCGGCTTTCATGTAGGACAGCAGTGCTGCCTCAAAATCACCAATTTTATTGACCTCGATCGGCTTCAGATATCCTTGGTCGGCAGCAAATACCATCACGCCCATCTCGGCGATCGACTGCGGTGAATACTGCTTCTGCTTCATCAATTCAGTCACGCGTTCACCGTGATCCAACTGTGCCTTGGTGGCCTGATCGAGATCCGACGCAAACTGGGAAAATGCCGCCAACTCGCGATACTGCGCCAGCGCTGTTCTAATTCCGCCAGACAGCTTCTTGATGATTTTCGTCTGCGCTGCGCCTCCCACTCGAGATACCGAAATACCGGCATTCATCGCAGGCCTAATGCCCGCATTGAACATATCTGCCTCGAGAAAGATCTGCCCATCGGTAATAGAAATTACGTTGGTTGGCACAAAAGCCGATACATCACCAGCCTGCGTTTCAATTACCGGCAGTGCAGTGAGTGAACCAGTCTGACCTTTAACTTCGCCACCGGTAAATTTTTCGACATAATCGGCATTAACTCGCGCAGCGCGTTCGAGCAATCGCGAGTGGAGATAAAATACATCGCCAGGATAGGCCTCGCGTCCCGGCGGCCGCTTCAGGAGCAACGAAATTTGACGGTAAGCCCAGGCTTGCTTGGTCAGATCATCGTAAATAATCAGCGCATCTTGACCACGATCGCGGTAGTACTCGCCCATGGTACAACCAGCAAATGGGGCCAGATACTGCATTGCAGCAGGGTCAGACGCGGTCGCCGCAACGACCACTGTGTGCTCCATTGCGCCATGTTCTTCTAACTTTCGCACCACTGCAGCTACCGAGGCGGCTTTTTGGCCAATA
>DDJS01000090.1:0-8394 GCA_002339165.1 Cellvibrionales bacterium UBA2618
CCATAACTTATGACCTCAATCAATCCGGCAGAAACGCCCTGCATGGTCAAAAATTCCTTTACCGCTTTGGCGCGACGCTCGCCCAATGCCATATTGTACTCGCGAGTACCGAGTTCATCGGCATGGCCCTCAAGACGTACATTGCGCGGTGAATTTTGCAGCGATTCAGCGTGCTGCATAAGCGCTGCTCGCGATTCTGGGCGCAGAGTCGCCTTGTCAAAATCAAAGTAAAATACTGTCTCGGCCAGCGATTCCAATGCCAACGGTTTTTGCTCTACCGGCGCCGTGAAAACCGCGGTGGATACCTCGGTATTATCGATGCTAGTGGTACTTTCATTTTCATCGACCGGCGTCGAGCTACAGCCAGCCAACGAAAGCGCAATCGCTAATGTTGCCAGAGATAATGTGTTCAGCTTATTTTTCATTTTTTACTCCAATTTAGAAACAGTGAAAATTTTATACAACTCGTGCGATTGGTGGTTTGCATAGCCGCCATTACCCTTGATCAAATACCCATCGAGCGAAAAACCCCTGACGAACACTAACCTAGCGAACATAGGGCGACCATGCTGGCTCCCTGACATCGCCACTGCGCGCCGGAAGCATATACTTTACGCCAGCATCGAGCGAAACCGCTGCCAAAACACCTCTCCCACCCTGTTTGGTAGCGTACATCAGCATGGCCCCATTGGGCGCTACAGTGGGCGATTCATCGAGACGCGTCTGCGTCAACTGCGTCAACCTACCGGTCAACAGATCAAACGAAGCAATGTGAAAGAGCCTCGCTTCGCGGTGAACCATGGCCAGCGTACGCCCATCTGGCGCCAAACTTGCGCGCGCATTGTAATTACCTATGAATGTTAGGCGTTCGGTACCCTTGGTTGCAATATTTAATTTATATATTTGCGGCGTACCTCCTCGATCAGAGGTAAATAATAGGTTTTCCCCGTCAGGCATCCACGTCGGTTCGGTGTCAATCGAAAAATGCCGCGTCATTCGGGTAAATTGCATAGTTGGCAAATTCAAAATATAAATCTCTGGATTGCCATCTTTAGAGAGTACCAACGCCAGTTGAGTGCCATCTGGTGACCAGGCCGGCGCGCCGTTTAAGCCAAAAAAATTGGTCAGTTGTCGACGCTCAGCAGTCTGCAAATTTTGCTGAAATATTGCTGGACGACCGGTCTCAAAAGAGACATAGGCGAGTTCTTTCGCATCTGGCGACCAAGCCGGCGACATAATCGGTTCGGCCGATTCGAGCATAAGCTTTTCCCGTGCACCATCGGCATCCGCTACGTGCAAACGGTATATCATGCGCTCGGCAACTTGGGTGGCGGTGACGTAAGCGATACGCGTCGAGAAAATGCCGGGGATACCCGTGATTTCTCGGTAGACTTTATCGCTAATCAAATGACTTAGATCGCGTATTTGCTCAGCGCTACCGGTCACCCGATGTCTAAATACGGGTTTCTGCGCCGTCACACTCAACAAACTAAAGTCTATGGCATAGCGACCATCTTCCATTAGAGTCATATTGCCGACAACTAGATATTCACTTCCCACTAGACGCCAATCGCGATAGTAGACGTCCTTGACCATGGTCGGATAGGACAGCATATCCTCGCGCGGAGTCAATGCAAACAACCCACTGCGCTGCAGGTCGGCCTCAATAATCCTCGCCATATCCTCGGTTAAAGCGGCACCGGCATTGGCGATCGGTGCAATGGCTATTTTAGTCGGTGAGTCGTTCCCTTGGGTGACCCGAATCACGAGATCGCCCCAGGCCATACCGCTGAGGGCGAGCAACACTAGGCCGAGTTGCAATCTGTCCAATATCGCACTATTCATCGCTATAACCTTAGGTCTTCTGGGCTGAATGCCACGTCCACAGAGCGAAACTTTAACTCAAATAAACGACTATCCATAGCCTGTAATTCAATAAACTGATGCGCTTTGCGCACCGCTTGCTCAACCGAGCGATCAAACGCCGCATCACCACTAGATTTAATGATATTCACACCCACCACACGCCCTGTCGGCACCAGTTGAATGCGCACTTGAGCTTCCATATTGCGACGCGCACTTGGCGGGCGACTCCAGTTTTCAGACAATCGCTGCTGTATAATTTGTCGATAACTATTGGCTGCGCGTTGATCCTCTTGGGCATCCATCTGCGCCTCCTTCTGGGTCAGCATATCCTCCCATTCCGCCTGTTGCTGCTCCCGTTCGACGCGCCGGCTCTCCTCTAATCGCCGTTTTTCGAGTGCGAGGCGCTCTTCGTCTTCGCGTTTTTTACGTGCTGCTAGCGCCGCCTTTTTAGCATTTTTGCGCAGCTCATCAGCCCTACTTTTACGTTTACGCTCCTCTAATTGGCGTTTTTTTTTCCGGGCCAATTGATCGCTGGTAGCTGAGGTTTTCTTTTCTTTCGAAACGGCAGGCGCCCTCGGCGCCAACTGAACCAATTCCGCAACCACGTATTTGGGTTGCAAGTACACAGTCTCAGAGGATGGTTGCCAGTTCGCCCACAATGCAACAATAACGCCGACATGAAGTACTGCACTGACCATCGCGCCGATGACGTAACTTAAAATACGACTCATATCAGTTGCCGAGTGGCTCCGTCACCAGGCCGACACTTGGCGCCCCAGCGCGCTGCAACTCGCTCATCAACGCCACCACTAGACGGTATTCGACGCGTCCATCGCCCCAGACCAAAACCGGCGTTTTTGGCGACTGCCGTAAAATTTTGGCTACGCGCTCCTTTACCTGCTCCAAGCTTTGGGTCTGATTATTACCGCCAAGGTCCAACCAATAGCTACCGTCGGCCGTTATCGATACGATGAACGGCTCCTCATCAGCGTTATCCATCGGCGCCGAATCAGCCGCCGGCAACTCCACTTTGACGCCTTGCATAAGCAGTGGCGCCGTGATCATAAAAACCACCAACAGCACCAGCGTCACGTCGATATAGGGGACGACGTTGATTTCAGCTACGAGTTTCTTTTTCGAACGCTTGGATTTCACTGCATACCCTCAGTCGCGCCGCCACTAACGGGCATGAAATTGGCGATACAAAATACTCGAGAATTCGTCGGCAAAGGTTTCGTAACTGGTATTCATGCGCTCGGCAAGCGCCGCGTAACGGTTGTAGGCGATCACTGCTGGAATAGCCGCAAACAGCCCCATCGCCGTGGCAATCAGCGCTTCGGAAATTCCCGGCGCGACGGTCGCAAGCGTCGCCTGCTGAACCATCGCCAAACCGCGAAATGAATTCATGATTCCCCACACGGTTCCGAACAGACCTATATAGGGGCTGACCGATGCAACGCTGGCTAAAAATGGCAGGTGCGTACCGAGACTCTCCTCTTCGCGCGACAGCGCAATGCGCATCGCTCGATCAGTGCTCTCTATGACCGCATCGGGATCGGGCTTTTCAAGTCTTACCAAACGATTAAATTCACCAAATCCAGCGCGAAAAATATTTTCGATCCCTGTGGGAGGGACGTTCTCATCCTGCTGCTCTGAGATTTCGCGGTAAAGGCTGTTAAGGTCTATCCCCGACCAAAAAGTCTCTTCAAACTGACGAAAATCACGCTGCGCAGCGCTTAAATACATGCCCCGTTGAACAATCATGACCCATGATATGGCCGAGGCTAAAAATAAAATCGCCATGACCGCCTGCACCAACATGCTGGCGTTTATTATCAACGACAATATCGATAAATTTTCTTCTGACACTACAACCGCTCCACCGTTAACCCATATGACTCTTTAGTGTTTCGAACATCGCCATCGGCAATCGTTCAGGACGCTTGCTTAATTCGCCGATACAGGCACCCTTAATCGTTCCACGGGCCAACAGTTGGTCACCCCGATACACCGCCTGCTTCATCTCAAAACTCACTCGCGAAACCGCCGTAAGCTCCGCCGACACCTGCAAGTGATCGTCCAGTTCAGCCGGTTTCAAATAGCGCACTGACACATCGCGCACAACCAACTGCAAGCCGTCAAATAGTGCCGGTTTAGTATACCCTAAGCTCCGCCAATACTCGGTGCGCGCGCGCTCCATGTACTTCAAATAATTTGCATAATAGACAATGCCACCGGCATCAGTATCCTCGATATAGACCCGGAGACCATGACGAAAATCATTCATCATCCAACTCCAAAGTCGGCTGAACCGCGCTCTTCTCGCCCTGCGGGTGGGGTAAACCAAAGTGTTCATAGGCCAACCGAGTGGCCATGCGCCCGCGCGAAGTGCGCATTAAATAGCCCTGCTGAATCAGGTATGGCTCCAATACGTCTTCGATAGTGCCGCGCTCCTCGCTCAGTGCTGCCGCGAGGCTGTCGACACCGACCGGTCCGCCATCGAACTTTTCCATTAGGGTGAGCAGTAAGCGGCGATCGAGATGATCGAAGCCATGGTGATCGACGTTTAGCATGTTCAGTGCGGCATCGGCGATGGCTGCGGTGACTATCCCATCGCCCTTGACTTCGGCGTAGTCGCGCACGCGCCTTAGCAGTCGATTGGCTATCCGCGGTGTACCTCGGGATCGTCGGGCTATTTCGTGGGCACCCTCGCCTTCGATGGGCACCTTGAGAATGTCACCCGCGCGGCGCACGATAGACGCCAGATCGTCGACCGAATAAAACTCCAATCGCTGTACAATACCGAACCGATCACGCAACGGCGACGTCAACAACCCAGCCCGGGTAGTCGCGCCTACCAGCGTAAAGGGCGGCAAATCTAACTTGATCGAGCGCGCTGCCGGACCCTCGCCAATCATAATATCCAATTGGTAGTCCTCCATCGCCGGATAGAGAACCTCCTCAACCACCGGACTCAAGCGATGTATTTCATCGATAAACAACACGTCGCCAGGTTCCAAATTTGTCATTAAGGCGGCGATATCTCCAGCTTTTTCGAGCACTGGCCCAGAGGTTGTTTTAAGGTCGACCTGCATTTCATTGGCAATAATATGCGCCAGCGTGGTCTTACCTAGCCCCGGCGGGCCAAACACTAAACAATGATCGAGCGGCTCTGAACGCTGCCTCGCCGCCTGAATAAAAATATCCAGTTGCTCCTTGACCACCGCTTGACCGACGTAATCAGCCAACGTCACAGGCCGCAGGGCTCGATCAAAATGCGCTTCGGCACCCGCATTTTCTGCGGAGATCAGTCGGTCGGGCTCAATCATAGTGCAATGACTCTCAGCGCTAAAAAATATATTTGAATATTAACATCTGCGCGCACCCCTTGGGACAAATATTCACGCATAGCGGCCCAGCCTTAGCGCTAATACTAGCGGGTGACCATGCTCTTCAGGGCCGCACGAATCAATTGTTCAGAACTCGTGTGCTCAACACCAGCCACCCGACCTATCATTTTTGTCGCGTCCTGCGGCCGATAACCCAGCGCAATCAGCGCGCTTTCAGCTTCCTCGGTGAGAGCGGCGACGCCCTGTTTAGCCGACTCACGATTCGACTGTTCCGACCCCAAAAGATGACTGACTTTGTCTCGCATCTCTATCAATAATCGCTCCGCAGTCTTTTTACCAACCCCCGGCAATTTAACCAGACTGGCGATGTCGTCGCGATCGACGCAACCGGCAAATTCCTCTGCCGACATGCCCGACAATATTGCCAGCCCCATCTTTGGGCCAACTCCATTTACCTTAATCAGGTGGCGAAATAACGTGCGTTCGGTCAACTTACTAAAACCAAATAACTGCTGAGCGTCTTCGCGAACCACAAAGTGGGTGTGCAAGGTCACCTCGGCACCTGCTTCGGGCGTATCAAAAAAACTATTGAGTGACACCGAAACTTCATAGCCGACACCCTGAACATCAATCAACAAACTCGACGTCTGCTTATCGACAATGGTACCGGTCAATCGCGCGATCACGCTTTTTCACCCATTTTAATTGGTCCTTATTACAATATTAGTTGTGTTTGAATGGGCGCTCTGAACAATAGAGCAACCGCGAGACATAATCGCTCGGCAGTAACAAACAATGCCCTGAGGGCAAAGACCAGGCGCTTAACGCCGGACCAATCGGGCGTTCCGACCAATCAACTGTGCCGGCCGCGCGCATACCCACCCGTTCCCGACCCGCTCAATGCCATCTGTGAACGCATGCTGTGGCAATGACAAATAGCCACCGCCAAAGCATCTGCGGCATCCTCTGACGGCGCTGTAGCCAGCTTCAAGAGTTGCGTCACCATCATTTGCACCTGAACCTTGTCTGCCGAACCACTACCCACCACCGCCTGTTTGACGCTGCGCGCGGCGTACTCACCGACCTCCAGTCCGGCATTAACACCCGCCACGATCGCGGCGCCTCTCGCCTGACCCAGTTTTAAGGCAGCGCGTGGATCGCGAGCAAAAAAAACATCTTCAACACCCATATGCTGGGGTTGATACTGCTCAATTATTTGGCTGATTCCATCAAAGATGATCTTTAATCGAGGTGGTAACGGCCCTTCGGGCAACCGCACAATACCACTGGTCACATAGGCTATTTTCCCGTCGCGGCTATCAATGATGCCGTATCCAGTGCGCCGAGAGCCGGGGTCGATACCAATTATTCGAGTCATAAGTGCCATTACCTATCTTCCCTGCAGAGTGTTGCAATGCTGCGCCATCGAGTCAACTATTATACAGATGAATTTGACCTGAGTTGTCCTCGAGTCGCAGACGCACCCTACTATGCAATCGGAACAAGCCGCTATCACTCTCACAACGGCGCGCTGTTCTCACGATCTGATAAGCGTCAGTTGATCAAGCGCTGCGCACGATGGTTATGTTTTAAGCTCTTCGCTATCGCGGTAAAACAATGGTTACCCAAGGCTAGGCAGGCGCTTTGCGCTAAAACTAAAATCTGTCGAAGAATTTAGGCACGAGGCTCTAGGCGGTGCGATTGCGCCAACCTTGAGAAAACAACCATCAACTGTCGTCATCTTGGCTAGCGGATGAAAACCACCGCGACTATACACCCAGTAAATATTCGACAACGGCCCCAAATTTTGGGGCGATCACGTATCTGAAAACGGGTGATTGAAAGAGCAAAGTTCTTGGCGGTAATAGCCGACGAGCACAATTCGCCATCGGAGCCCAAAATCAACGCTTGACCCTTGTCGGCGATGACAGAGATACAATGGAAGCGCAACCGTAATTCTTGGTTGTTGACCATGCTCGTATCGAAGTCTATACCATTGGTAAAACTCTAATAATTATAGCGATTAAGGCGTCCCCCCGCCGCAAAATGCGCTCCCGATCGGCGTCAAAAAACATACTATAACTGACATGATAATTATCCATAAAATGATAGATAGGGTGGTAATGGAGACTGTATCCACTGCCAAATTTCTGGCTATCTTACAGATACAATCGTGTAGGTTGGCGGAATTCTCCGCGCTACTCCGAATCATAAAAAGCACCAACGGATACCCCTTCATCGAAGTTTACGCTGCCGTGCCCTCGCCTAATGCGTTCATCGATACTGGCACCGTAAAAATCCACCAGCGCGCGTGCTGGGTGTCTTTGTCGATTTGATACGCCAGCAAACTCCCCAGACGATCGCCATGACTGGTTACAGTGCGCATCACGACGACGGACAGATCACGCTGCGTCAAAATCGGCAATTCGATATTCGTTTTCTTAGCTGATACACCTGCAAGTCAGCGCGCGCCAAATAACCTAGATCATTGATGTTGACATCTTTGTCGTAATGAATCTGCGACAGCGAGTGAAGCCAATTTTGATTAAATTCCTGCTCCAATGACAGCCAGCCACCGCCCCCACTGTCGGCAGATTGCCCGTCATCAGACAATCTGTGACGGTCTACACGCGTTCTGATTAGCTGCCCATTGAGGCTCGGCACACCGCTAATATCGGCGCGAAAATGGAGGCTATGCACCGCGGCCTTTTTAGCCTGATCAGGGCTTTTCATAAACCTAAACATATGGCTAAACAGACTATCATCGGTGCGATCTTGCGAGCGACCGACAAAAACTGGTGGCCGTCGCTATGTATACGGTCAAGATCGACTTCTAGCACGATTAGACAGCCAAAATCGACTTGCTCTGCCTTGCGGGTGTACTTGGCCGCCGCGCGAATATCGCCAGCAGTGCCCATCCGGCGAGTGTGCAGCATGCGTAATCCGGCGGCGCCCGAGACGTCAAAGAGCGCTTGATTCTCCGTAAAAAAGGGCGGCTTTTTAGCCTAGAATGTTTCAAATGACGAAAAATTAACCATCAATTTTTGCTCTCTACCTGACCAAAATCGGGGTTCACAGCAAGACTTAATTACTGACTGGCAATTAGCCGCCAAAATACTTTGAGACACACATTGACATGCCGTCCCCGATCGACTGAATCCTGCCTCTGACTCGCCGA
>DDJS01000090.1:8791-9279 GCA_002339165.1 Cellvibrionales bacterium UBA2618
CATCGGCATCGGCATCGGCGCGACCGTTCAGGGAATTAGATATCCGGCAACCCAACGGTCATCCTCTTAGTGGGTTTGCCCATACTAGGTGCCGTCCCAGTTGGTTAAAAACTGATTTCCATTTTGCCAGATACCCTCGCGCATGAATCCGCCGTTACCGAGTCGAAAACCGTAGGCAATGTTCTGGCTATGATCAAAGTTTATTATTTCATCCACATGTCGCTCTGTGTCATGGCATGGCATCGCGGGGCGCGGGGATAGTTGGCTCGAGATTGGTCGTCGACAACACCTATACACAGACCCTGCTAGGTAGCGAAAAAACTGACTTTGGCCGCCTCTGGCAGTATCGCTAAGCTTTAGGGAACAGTAATTTTATCCAACAAAAAATGGCTCGCAGTCTGCCACTCCACCTCGTCGAGGTGCCGGTCAATGTCGGGGACATAGCCCATAGTTGCAATGCCATAAAAACAACCAAGAGAAACAACCAA
>DDJS01000032.1 GCA_002339165.1 Cellvibrionales bacterium UBA2618
TCCATCTCGGTGGCACACAGTGGGCAGGTGGCATCATAAAATATGGTCAACTCAGTCATTCTCAAACGTCTCCCAAAAGGCAAACCAGTAACACCAGATGCATCGCCACGACCCATGCGGTGAGTTTGACGCGCATAGCGGTGTAGCGATCGTCGACCCCTGGCGCCATCATTTCGGCCCAAAGTAACATCAAATACCCCGACATCAATACCGCAATCGCCAATAACATTAACATTTGTGATACCTGAATCGCCAACAGGCACAGCCATGCTAGGATGGCTAGGACGTTGCTGATAATTAATAGGCTAGCCACGCCTTGCTCGGCGGCATGATCGCGCCACACTGCCCCAGACAAAAAACTCAAGATACAGGCGCTATAAGCAATAAACACATAGGGGGCGTAGAGCCCAAACAGCGCAGCGCTATGCACGCCGGGACCCGACACCGTCGCAGCAAGAATAACCCCGAGTGAAATAGCAAACGGCAACAAGCCGAGGTAGCCGAGCGCGATATAAATCGGCCGTTGCGTGCGTTTTATCTGTTCCACTGTGGCGTCCTGTTGATTTGATTGCGGTTTGTCAGAGCTCATATAACTTCCATTGCAGTGCGCTACTAGGGGCGTTTATCGATGTGTGCGACAACCGCCAAAAAAGCAACATCTTACGATAAGTAGTACGCGGCAAGTCCGCCGTCGGATCGCGGCATAGCGAGGACCGAGCGCGCGATGAAACCAACTGTGGGTGGTTTCCGTAATGATGTTTGATAACAATTGCACACGCTTAAAAAAATGCACAAACTCGGCCTGATATGCTTTTTTAACGACTTGCGCGTCGCGGACAACCCGGCGTTGATGCAAGCGGCAAGTGGCTGCGAAAAATTGATCTGCGTGTACATTCAGCCGCCAGACGATCTTCTCGAAGGCTTCGCAATAGCGCCGACCACACTCCGACGCCAGCAATTGTATCAGTCGCTGGACGCATTGGATCGGAGCCTCGGCGCTTTGAGCCAGCATATTCAGGTAATCGCCGACGGCTCGACAGAAGGGCTGGCGGCATTACTGGAGCGCTTCGACCCGTGCGCGGTGTACCGCAGTGAGCAAGCAAATTGGCGTATGCAAACGCGCTGGGACACTGTCGTCCAGCGGTTCCCAAATATGGTTTTCTGTGAGATAACCAGCCACACGCTGTTCGAATCGTCAGCGCTACCGTTTACAATCGCTAATTTACCGAGTAGTTTTTCTAAATTCCGACACCAAGTAGAGTCGTTGCAGATTCCCGAGGCCATAGCGGCCCCGTTAAATCTGCCGCCGCCAATAACAACGCCAGATGATTGGCGCCAGCGCTTTTCCAGCGCCGAGCAGAGACCCAGCCCGCCTATCGCGGGGGGCGAGGCGGCGGCGTTTCGCCATACGCAGGCATATTTCGCCAGCAACGCAGCGCAAAGCTATAAAAAAACCCGCAACGCGCTGGATGGCTGGGGGAATTCAACTAAATTTTCGCTTTGGCTTGCCTGTGGTGCAATCTCAGCCCGCGAGGTCATTCGTCAGCTAAGGCTTCACGAAGCGCAACAGGGCGCCAACGAATCCACCTACTGGATCTATTTTGAACTCCTGTGGCGCGAGTATTTTCAGTGGTATTCGCACCGCCACGGCGATCGTATTAGCGCATTTCAAGGCATTGCCACGAGCACACCAAACACCAGCTTTTATCCCCAGAGATTCCGTAAGTGGTGCCTTGGCAACACCCCTTACCCGATCGTCAATGCGTGTATGAAGCAGCTTAACGACAGCGGCTATATGTCTAATCGCGGCCGCCAGTTGGTCGCTAGCTGTTTGGTTCATGAACTGGCCCTAGACTGGCGCTATGGGGCGGCCTACATGGCGCAGAATCTGCTCGATTATGATTTTGCCAGCAACTGGGGTAATTGGCAGTACCTCGCCGGAGTGGGCGCCGATCCGCGAGGGCACAGGCGCTTCAACTTGCAGAAACAAAGCCAGACCTATGATCCCGAGGGCCATTTTATTGCCCTGTGGAAGGGCGCTGAATGCGAAGCGCGCTTGGATCACGTCGACATCGTCGACTGGCCCATCACCAATTAAATTTTTAACAGAGTCACCAATCGGTTATCTTGCCGCCGCCGCGTCGCTGGCAGTGTTTAGACCGCCCATAATGGCCGGCTGACTGACATTGACCAACGCGTCAATAATAGTCGAATAATCGCTAAAGAACTCATCCGAGACCCCCGACTCATAGGTGATCGGCGTAGCGATGTCAGCGACTGGATCGAGCAGGCCGATCAGAGTTAAAAATTCTCCTACTTTGCGCAATAGCGTGACGTTGCTAATCCATGTCAACGCTTGCAGTCCACCCCACTTCTGTACTGAAGCACCGGTGGATGCGTAGCGCGTTATGCGCGTGAATACGACGTCGTTGGCACGATCGACAAAGACATACTGTCCAAATTTACCACTGGCATTGAAAATCGACGCCTGCTGGTCATTTTTCGATACCCACCAGTGCATACCATAACCCCGCGTGTGCTCAATCGTGCTGCTTGGGATATCGCTCCAGACCTCGCTAAAGGTAGTATCGACAAATTCCTGTGAGATAATTTGCTGGTCGCCCCAGCGACCACTCCGCGCAAACAGCAATCCAAAGCGGGCATAATCTCGCGCCGACATATCAATGCAGCAATAGGTCATCGGATTGCCGGCTGCATCGCGCCACAGTGTGTACCGCTGTATGCCAATCTTGGTAAAAATCCTCTCTGCCAACAATTGGTCGGCGGGCATACCAGTGGCGCGATGCAACACCTCGCTTAACAGCATGGAGTTAACGTTATTGTATTCAAAAACTTCGCCGGCAGGCTTTTCTACTCCGACCTCTAAGGCATAGGCGAGGTGGTCGTCGCGAAAAAACATGGTTTCGTGTTCGTGCTCCGGGAACGCAAGTCCGCTGGTCATATCGAGCAGATGGCGAAGACTGATATTGGCACGCCGATCATTAAAGACATCTATATATGTTGACACCTTATCGTCGAGGCTGCCGATCTCGCCACGATCGATCGCTATCCCAATCAAAGCCGCATAAAAACTCTTTGCCACTGACCAACTGGTGCCGAAACTCCGCGCATCGTAACCCTCTGCATAGCGTTCACCAACCAATCGCCCGCCGACGATAAGCACCGCAGCTTGGGTGGCACGATCATTAAACGCCAAATCCAACAATCGGGTGACGCTCTGAGATTGCACATTAGCATCCGATGGCCTGACGATCTGCCATTCTGTTGCCGGTATCGGTCGATTGCCTTTCGGCGATTCAGGCTCGGACGCAAAAGCTGCACCCGCATAGGACAGCAGACTCGCAACGATGAAAAAAAACAGTTTCAAAATAGACTCCTTTTTTGTCGACCAAGTATAGTGCGCCGAGATCACCGCGTCATTAAAACGCTGCCGCTAACCCTGAGTCATCGTCGCGGGCCAAGGTCGTGGCAAAGGCGAAGAATCCCTGCCAGTCGCGCCAACGGACAAACCACTCTTAATATAGTGGCAACATCAGCCAAAGCCCAGCTTAGACCTCGACTTTGGCTGCCCTTCATCGCAGTCAGTTAAAATGATCAAGATATTATGCTATGTAAAAAGCGCATTTATAAATTTCGCCGCACTAAAAAAGTGTGTAGTAATGCAATAAAGTTGTTTGCACTTTTTTCTGAGAAAGGCTAAATTAGAATCTGCTATTAGTTTTCAAGCAGTTTATTGGAAACTGGCTTAAGTCCGGGGCAACGTTAATGGTGCATCATTATGGTTGCTTTCAAATAATAATTTCTGGAAATAGGATGAACACGATGTCAAATAATTTAACAGCCTCCGATCCGGTTGGCGTCTCATTTTGGTTAATTTCAATGGCAATGGTTGCTGCCGCAGTATTCTTTTTTATCGAGCGCGATCGCGTAAGTGGCAAATGGAAAACCTCGCTGACAATCGCTGGTCTAATTCAACTGATAGCTGCTGTGCATTACTTTTATATGCGCGACGTTTGGGTCACTACACAAGACACGCCCACAGTATTTAGATACATCGATTGGTTATTAACAGTCCCATTACAAATGATTGAGTTCTACTTGATTCTCGCAGCCATAGCGGTCGTAGCTTCTGGTGTGTTCTGGCGCTTGTTGATCGGTACATTGGTTATGCTGGTTGGCGGTTTCATGGGCGAAGCCGGCATGATGGACCCAACCGTTGGATTCATTATTGGGATGGCAGGTTGGATATTTATCTTGTATGAAATATTTGCAGGTGAAGCTAGCCAGATCAACGCGGCCAGCGGTAATGAAAACTGCCAAAAAGCGTTTAATGGCATGAAGTGGATCGTAACAATTGGGTGGGCGATCTATCCAATCGGATATTTCATGGGATACCTTGCAGGTGGAACAGATGCAAACTCCGTTAATCTGATCTACAACCTCGCTGATTTAGTCAACAAGATCGGCTTCGGTCTGTTCATTTGGGTCGCTGCAGTAGCTGACTCGTCTGAATAAGATTAAATAGTACGCTTGGTCGAAGGAGCCAGTTCTGCTGGCTTCTTCGATCGATACTGAGAAAATGCCGGGTATTCCCGCGGCACAACTAAAAACAACATGATGTTACGATTTTCCTAAAGGGTACTAATCAATGTCCCCAATAATAAAAATGACAGTGCAAGATTCGGATTTCCTCACGCAGCTTGATAAGCTCTATCAGTATGAGTTGCCGCATTTCCAGAGTAGCTTACACCCTGCTGCCAGCTACCACTTCAGAAATCCAGGCAAGGCGTTTAGAGCGCATCTAGCCTATTCTAGCGGCGCTGCGCTGGGCATCGAAACACAAGACAACCTCAATTGGGCAGCAGCTTGCGAGTTACTGCACAACGCATCACTAATACATGATGATATTAGCGATGCCAGCACCCACCGACGTGGACAACAGAGTATCAACCACTACTTCGGCGTCGACATGGCGCTGTGCCTCGGCGATTGGATGGTCGCTAAATCATTTGAACTGGCTGCTCGCAACCCGACTCATGCCGGTATTCTAGTGGCACTGCTTGCCAGTGCCATGCAAGAAACCTGTGGTGGACAAATGTCCGACATATCTCAAAGACAGTGCGCAACCATCGATGAATGGAAGTTCATCGCCCGTGGAAAAACCGCGCCATTGCTGATTGCGCCGATCAAGGGCGCCGCAATCGCCGCCGGGCTAGACCAACAACTGACGAGTTTAGAGCAATTGGTAAGCCTTTGCGGGCTAGTTTATCAAGGCCGCAACGACATCGATGATATCGTCCCCTCAAGCCACCGATCAAGTGACCTAGATGGGCGTAAACCCAACCTTGTGATCAGTTTGTTCGGTGACAATGGTTCCGGAAACGACGACTTCCTTGCTTGGTATGCCTCTAACGACACCTCTAAAGTAGGGCATTGGCAACGGCGAATTGCTGCTAGTGATGCGATCGTTCAGGCCAGCCATTCGATTGACTACTGGCTCGAAAAAGCCACCCACTTGATACCGGCAATTCCCCATCCACTTCAAGACGTAGCGCGAGCACTGTTGATTTCAGTGCAACAAAATGCCGGCGTAAAACATCAAGGGCAGATAGCTTGACCGCAGAGGCAGCATTCGGGGAGGGCCAACACGCAGTTATCGTAGGCGCGGGGTTTGCTGGAATAGCCACCGCCTTGAGACTGCGCGCGCTAGGTTATCGCGTCACGCTGGCCGAGCGTCTCGACAGTATTGGCGGACGGGCGCAGGTTTTTGAGCGCGGTGGATACCGCCATGATGCTGGACCGACGGTTATCACCGCACCCTTTCTATTCGATGAGTTGTTCGAGCTATTCGGCGAGAAGCTGTCGGATCACCTCGACTTCGTGCCACTAGATCCGTTCTACCGATTTCACTTTGCCGACGGCAGTCAATTCGATTATCGTGCGTCGATAGAAGATACCCTGACCGAAATTCGACGCTTTAGCGTCGACGACGCCGACGGCTATCTTAAATTGCTTGCGCAGTCTAAAGAAGTCTATGATATCGGCTTCAAGCAACTCGTTCACCGGCCCTTTACGCGAGTCTGGGACATGCTCAAGCAGGTCCCAGCGCTGATTGCACTGCGCTGTTATAAAACCGTATCGCAGATGGTCAACGGTAATTTAAAGCACCCGCTGATGCGTCAGGCATTCTCTATTCACCCTCTACTGGTGGGCGGCAATCCGTTTAATACTACCGCCATATACTCGCTGATTCACTATCTCGAGCGCCGCTGGGGCGTATTTTTTTGCATGGGCGGAACCGGTAAATTAGTCGAAGAACTGCGTCAACTCATGCTCCGTCAGAACATTAACATTATCACCGGAGCTGATATCAACGAAATTACCCAGTGCGATGGTCGCGCCAACGGCGTTCGCTTAGCCAATGGCGACATCATCGATGCCGATTTAGTGATCTTTGCCGGCGACCCCGCCACCTGCTATAAAGAGCTATTAAAGCGTCCTAAAAAACCATCGATGGCGAGTATTCCCGGATTACCTAAACACTACTCTATGGGCTTGTACGTACTCTATTTCGGCACTAAAAAGCTCTATCCAGACATCGCCCACCACAGTATTTGGATGGGTCCCCGCTTCCGCGAGCACCTGGCTGATATATTTGATCGAAAGCATTTAGCCGATGATTTTTCGCTCTATCTGCATCGCCCAACTGCGACCGATACAAGTTTCGCGCCCGAGGGATGCGAGTCATTTTATGTGCTCTGCCCAGTACCCAATCTGCAGGGCAACGTCGACTGGTCGGTGCAGGGAGAACAACTTCGCGACAAAATCCTCGAAGCACTCGAGTCGACTATTCTTCCCGACCTTCGCGAGGTTATTGAAGAGGTTTTTTGGATGACGCCGGAAGATTTTGCCAGTGACTACCGTTCGATGCATGGAGCCGGCTTTTCGATTGCGCCACGCCTCACCCAATCGGCCTATTTCCGTTACCACAATCGCGATAGCTCGCTGAAAAATCTCTACTTCGTGGGCGCCGGCACCCACCCAGGGGCTGGACTACCTGGCGTGGTAAGCTCGGCAAAGGTGGTGGAGGAACTCCTTACCGGCATCGAGGTTGGCTCTGGCGGCTAAACCATGACCGATCATGCTGCGCGCAAAGTTCTCGCTCGCCACGGTAAATCTTTCTATTGGGCGAGTTTTTTCCTTGGCCGTGTGCGCGCCGACAAAGCCGCTCAACTCTATCAATTTTGTCGTTTCGTCGACGACTTGGCCGATGGCGATGCCGCCGACAAGGCACAACGCCTTGGGCGCGTTAGAGACTGTTTAAGCGGCACGCAGGCGCGTGGCGAAAAAGAGGTCGAGGCATTTCTGCAACTCGCCGAGAAAAATCATATTCCAATCGTTGCGGCCAATGAATTACTCGGCGGTATGCTCGCCGATCAAAACCCAGCACGATTCGAAACCGATAGACAATTACTGCGCTATTGTCACGCAGTCGCCGGTACCGTAGGACTCATGATGTGTCGCCTGCTAGACTGTCGACAGCCGCGCGCCGACAGCTTCGCCATTGATCTGGGGGTCGCTATGCAGTTGACCAATATCGCCCGCGACGTACTCGAAGACGCACAGATGGGGCGCCGCTATATACCCGCCAACTGGCTCGACTTGAACGCTGCACAGAGTGCCCCCGAAAACTGGGGCGAAGCATCCGACGAAATGCGCCGCAAAATTGCCTGTGCGACCGGCAAGTTGCTAGATCTGGCAGAAACCTACTATGCTAGCGCTATGATCGGCATACATTTATTACCGTTTAGGACGCGCCTATCGATTGCCATTGCGCTGCGGGTCTATCGACATATTGGCAACCGCTTAAAAGTCCGCGACTATGCTTGGTGGCGCGGTCGGGTGATGGTCTCTACACTGCGTAAAGCGGGTTTATCAATTCTAAGTGTTGGCGCATTATTGCCACGCAGGGTGCCGATTCACCGCTCAGAACTTCACTATCCACTGAGAGGGCTTGCCGGTGTCGACTGCGATTGATGTAGCCATTATTGGCGGTGGTAGTGCTGGCATGAGTTTGGCCGCCAACCTCGCGACCCTCGATACCGGGCAACGGGTGCGCGTCTTCGAACCAAACACTACGGCGTCGCGTGAGTGCCACTTTGGCCTCTGGGCGAATGCCACCCAGCACGAGAAACTGCGACCGGCGATCAAGGGGCATTGGCAAGGCTGGCAACTCGTCGACCACCGGCATCGGCTAGTCAAACAGAGCGATAACTTTGCCTATACCTGTCTTAGCTCGAGTCGCTACCTGAACCATTGCGAGAATCTGTTGCATGGCTCAGTTCAGTTAATTCGCGCGGCGGTCGACGACGTCGAACACCAAGCCGATAGCGCCTTGCTAACCGCTGCTGGCGAGACGTTTCAAACCGCGCATATATTCGACAGTCGGCCCCCTCGCGCTGCGGCGGGCGGCCTGATACAACATTTCGTCGGACGCGAAATACGCACCCAACAACCACTGCCGAATGTCGGTATAGCGACGCTGATGGATTTTCGCGTCGACCAATCCCGAGGTTTACACTTTATCTATGCGCTGCCGTTTTCCGAGCACCACCTGTTAGTCGAATCGACCATGATCTCGCACTCGGCACAACCCCAGAGCTGGTATACCGATGCGATAGACGCTTGGCTCGACGATCGCAGTATTTGCATGGCCGAACAACTCGCGTTAGAAGTCGGTTGTATTCCCATGGATAGCGTCTACCCGCAGGATCCAAGGCATGCTGCAATTGGTGCCGCGGGGGGAGCGCTGCGCCGCTCATCGGGTTATGCATTTAGCTATATTCAGCAGCAAACGAGACAGTTAGCCGAGCGCATCGCGAGTGGAAATTACGAAGTTCCCCAGCCCATATCACAGCAACTCCTTTACATGGATGGCATCTTTAACCGGGTGTTGATCGAATATCCCGAACTTGGAGTCAGTCTATTTATGGATATGGCAGCGGCGCTATCTGGCGAGCAATTCGCGCGCTTTATGTTGGGCCACGCGTCGCTGATGGACTGGGCACGGGTTATTTCGGCGATGCCGAAGGGCCCGTTTTTAAGGCAGCTACTGCATGTCTAGCTGGGACTACTGGGCGCTTGCGGCGATACTCTTGGCTGGTGTTCCCCATGGCGGCTTCGATGGTGCCGTGGCGCGGCGTGCCGGATGGTCCCAGCGGCCTTTTGACTGGTTGGTCTTTCACGCCGGTTATGTTGTTCTAGCGGCGCTGGTGACGACCGTCTGGTGGTACCAGCCGGCGGCCAGTCTGGCGGTCTTTTTAGCTATTTCCGCAATCCATTTTGGCAGCAGTGACGTCCGCGCGATCGCACCACCGTGGCAAGCATCTTGCGCGCTGCCTTTGGCGGCCCACTGCGGTCTGGTATGCATCGGTATCCCAGGATTGCAACCGCACCTAGTCGAGCCATTGTTTGCCGTTTTAGTCGGCGCAGATGCCTCCCTATGGTTATTAGAGTCTATTACTCTGTTGCTGCCAGTATGGCTGCTCGCTGTTATCGCCTATGCTGCTTACGCTGTGTTTGAAGTGCGCTGGCGCACTCCTGCCAGCGTCTTGATGGCGCTCGTGGCTGCGGCTTATTGGCTGCCGCCGCTGGTCAGCTTTTCGCTGTATTTTTGTTTTGTTCACAGCCCCTCCCACAGCCTTAGAATTTGGCGCAGCCTGCTGCCGGAGCATCGCCGACGCTGCGTTATCGAAGCGGTTTGCTATACTCTTGCGGCCTGGATCACCGGCCTATCTCTGCTCCTTTGGTACCAGAATAACCACAGCTTCGATCTCGATTCAGCTCTGTTACAATTAACCTTTATCGGATTGGCTGCACTCACGGTACCGCATATGATTCTCGTCGACGTCATCGATCGCAAGCATGGCTGATATTCGCCAACGCAAACAGGATCACATCGATCTGGCTCTGCAAGAGGCCCACCAAGGGCAACTCGGCGATCAGTTTGACCGACTGCGTTTTGAGCCTATCGCAGTGCCGGAATTACACCACGACCAAATCGATCTCAGCGTTGAATTTCTCGGACGCATCTGCAGCGCACCGATCATTATTGGCGCTATGACCGGCGGCTGTGATAACGGCGAAATCATCAATCGCCATCTCGCCGAAGCGGCCGAGGAATGTCAAATTCCAATGGCTGTGGGTTCACAGCGAGCGGCCCTAGAATTGGCACTGCCACAGCGCATCAGACAGTCGGCACCAAACGCGGTGTTGCTCGGCAACCTAGGTGGAACACAACTCGCTCAAGGTGGTGTCGACCTAGCTCAGGCTGCCGTCGATAGCATCGATGCGAATGCTCTGGTCATCCATCTCAATCCCCTGCAAGAACTTGCGCAACCCAACGGTGATCGCGATTGGCGCGGCATACTCCGCACCATTGAGACCTGTTGTCAGCGACTAGACGTTCCGTTGATCGTCAAAGAGGTCGGCGCAGGCATTGGTCCGACATCGGCGCAGCGGCTAATCGACATCGGGGTGCAATGGATCGAAGTGGCGGGCCGCGGCGGCACCAATTGGGCGAGCATTGAAATGGCGCGCAACCCATCGACTCGGGATGCGCAGATCATGCAACCGTTCGCAGATTGGGGCGTCTACAGCATCGATCTTTTGCCGCAACTGCGCGCGTTGGATGCCGATCTTAACCTGATTGGTTCGGGCGGGGTTCGCCATGGCTTGGACGTAGCTCGCTGCCTGCGGTTGGGTGCGCAAATGGCCGCTCTAGCACAACCCTTTTTAGCGCCGGCCATGCAATCGAGTCGCGCTGTGGTCGAAAAAATTGACATACTCAAAGAACAGTTGCGCCGCACCATGCTGTTGACCGGCAGCGCCGACTTAGCTGCCCTCGCCTGCGCTGCAATCGACTCGACGCAGAGCCAATTCAACGGGAAACATACCTGAACGCTATCATTGACAGCGACTAATAAAGCCCCCGCATGACATCGCCAGAGGCGCGTTGCTTGCGACCATGGAATCACCAGGAGACATTTTTTTGATCAACATTATTAGCACCGTTACCGACGGCCTCGGCAGCATTACACTCGACCGCCCAGAAGCACTAAACGCGCTCTCTCCGGAAATGATCGAGGGGCTCACAGAGGTACTCGAAAAATGGCGCAGCGACCCCAGTGTCGACGCTGTGGCGATTAGAGGCAGTAATAAAAAGGGCCCTTTTGGCGCTTTTTGTGCGGGCGGCGATATCCGTTTTTTTCACCGCGCCAGTTGCGCGGGAGATACCGCATTGGACGACTTTTTCACCGCCGAGTATCGACTCAATCATATCATCTGCACCTACCCAAAACCCTACATCGCCTTTATGGACGGTATCGTTATGGGCGGTGGCATGGGGCTCTCTCAAGGCGCGTCTCTGCGCATTGTCACCGAGCGCACCAAAATGGCGATGCCGGAGACCAACATTGGGCTGTTTCCCGATGTCGGCGCTGGCATTTTTCTCAGCCGTTGCCCAGGGGCCAGCGGCGAGTACTTGGCTCTGACCGGTCAATTACTGATCGGTGGCGATGCCTTGGCGGTCGGTTTGGCCGATCATATTGCCAATAGTGAAGATTTAGACGATCACTGGCGATGCCTTGCAGACCCAGCGCTAGGCGATATTCCGCAACGCCTTGAATATCTGCAAAAGCAGCTGACAAAACGTGCAACAATAACCGAGCCCGTGTGGCTCCAGCAGCCAATAGACGCTGTTTTTGCGCTCGATAGCGTGACAGACATCACCGATCGTCTAGCTGAAATGGGCGCGGGTTGGCCCGCCGAGACGCTGGAAATTCTGCGGCAGCGATCGCCGCTAATGTTGCACGTCACGCTGGAACAGATCCGTCGCGGCCGGCACATGAACTTAGAGGATGACCTGCGCATGGAGCGCGACTTGGTGCAACATTGTTTTTACACCCGCCATCTAGCGAGATCCGGCATCAGCAGCGAAACTGTGGAAGGTATTCGAGCGCTGGCGATTGACAAAGACCACAGCCCCACTTGGAATCCACCGACCATCGCGCAGGTCACACCACAGATGGTCGCGCCTTTTTTTAATAGCCCCTGGTCGCCAGCAGAACATCCGCTCGCTGATCTTAGAGCTTAATTGTGCGCGGTGAATCTGTATCGACGCTTGAGCCAGACGTGCGCTATCCGCGTACATTAACCGTTGTCGTTAGGCTGTAAGCGAGCCTCTAACGCAAGACCGATATACCAAAGGTGCAAACACTGGTATCAATCTATCTGAAAGGTGCGCCCCATGTATTTAGCCATGCGCGAAGAGCGCGTTACCTGCCCACATTGCTGGGAGTCGATCGATCTCTTGATCGACCCGTCGGAATCGCAGATCTACACCGAGGACTGCGCGGTATGCTGCCGTCCCATCCTAATCCGCACTGAGGTCGACGGCGAGAGTCTGAGCGTCGATGTAGCCCAAGAAGATTTGGGGTTTTGACATCGCTTTGATCGCCTCTCTACGCATCGAGAAGTGATCCGCGCAATTGGCCTATGCCCTTATGAACAGCTCACCCTTAAACATTGTTTGGCTAAAACGCGACCTCCGCACGCGCGATCACGCGGCACTGGCAGCCGCCGAAGCGCGCCACATGCGGTATTTAATTATCTATGTGGTCGAGCCTGATTGGCTGGAACGGAGTGATTTTGGATTGCGTCACTGGCAGTTTGTAGGGGGCTCTATCGCCGACATCAACCAGCGTTTAAAGCCCTTTGGATTGGACGTTGAGGTTTTTTTTGGTCACCCGATAAAGGTATTTTCTTGGCTCTGTGAGCACTACCCAGTCGACTCTGTCTACAGCTATCAAGAGTCGGGAACACTGCAGACGTGGGAGCGTGATCGCGGCGTGGCTGCGCAGCTAAAGCGTTCGGGCACAGACTGGCAACAGTTTCAAACCGGCGGTGTAGTCCGTGGCAGTCGCAATCGACACGGCTGGGACCGGCAATGGTTTTCTAGCGTCGACACGGCACCGATCGATAATCACTATCGGCGACGCCCGGCGATCCAGGTACAACACCCTTTTTTGTTGCCAACCGAGCTATCCGACGCGCTGCTCGACTACCCCCCTCAGATGCAACCGCCGGGAGAGTCAAAAGCCTGGGCCTACCTGTCGTCATTTTCCGCGGAGCGCGGCCACAGCTATATGCAAAACATTTCTAAACCGGGCGCCAGTCGAACCTCTGGAGGTCGAGTATCGCCCTACTTGGCCTGGGGCAATCTGTCGTCGCGACAGGTCTATCGATACATCGTTCAGCATCCCAATTATGCGCGACACAAAAAGAATTTTTCCGCCTTTACCACTCGTTTAAAGTGGCGCTGTCACTTTATACAAAAATTTGAAGTCGAGTGCCGCTACGAAGATGAATGCATCAATCGCGGCTTTGAGTTACTCCAACGTCAGCCCAATGATGACTTTATCCGGCGCTGGCAGAGTGGCGAAACCGGTTATCCACTGGTGGACGCCTGTATGCGCTGTTTGATCCATAGCGGCTGGCTAAATTTCCGCATGCGGGCCATGCTGGTGTCCTTTTTGTGTCATCATCTCGATCAAGATTGGCGCATCGCCGCGGCTTTTTTAGCCAGACAATTCCTCGATTACGAGCCCGGAATCCACTTCCCCCAGGTACAGATGCAGGCCGGTACCACCGGCATCAACACAATACGTATCTACAATCCAGTAAAGCAATCGCAAGATCAAGATGCCGAAGGGCTGTTCATAAAAAAATGGCTGCCAGAACTAAACAATCTGCCGAGCGCTTATCTCCATCAACCTTGGCTGATGCCCCCGTTTGAGCAGGTCTTCAACAATTTTTCGCTCGGCGTCGACTACCCGGAACCGCTGATTGATATCGCGTCGAGCGGCGCGCGCGCGCGCGCCAAGCTTTGGGCGCATCGCCAACACCCCGAGGTACAAATGGAAAAAAGCCGGCTATTGAGAACCCATACTCGCAACCGTTAGGGTTTGCTTGTTATAGTGCCGCGACCGTTTTGATCGAGCAGTAAGTCCGGTAGTCAGCTCGACCAAATCAAGGCCGACAACTGTTTGCGCGCTTGAGCTGCGCAACCGGCGATTCAGACCAGTAAAAGGACAGTGCACATGGCGGCCAACTCGCGCGTTTGCAAGGCGGATCTCAACATTACCGATATGGATCGCAATTACTACCTGCAACACCACCTTACCGTCGCCCAACACCCCTCAGAAACCGATCAAAGACTGATGCTACGCTTGCTCGCTTATGCGCTACATGCCAGTCCCGAACTGCAGTTTGGTGGCGGTCTCAGTACCGACGATGAGCCCGACCTGTGGGCAAAAAACCTACACGGCAATGTCGCATTGTGGATCGATATAGGAACACCGAGTGAAAAGCGTATTCGCAAAGCCTGTGCGCAGTCCCAAGCGGTCTGTCTTTATGCCTATGGCGATAGTGCCGTCGAGCCTTGGTGGCAGCAGGCGCGCCGTCAGGTTCAGCGCTTTAAACACCTGAGTATTTGGCAGATACCGGATCATGCCAGTATCGCCATGGCCGCGTCAGCCGCGCGCAACATGGGCATTCAGGTGACCATCCAAGATGCCGAAATCAGCTGGTACAGCGAGCGAGCGAGCGTCGACTTCAGTTGTAAA
>DDJS01000026.1 GCA_002339165.1 Cellvibrionales bacterium UBA2618
CACCAAGGCGGCGCGCGCCTGGCTTGACTATGGTTTCGCTGCGCTGGATCTGGCAGAGACACTCAGCTATACGCCAAAACAAAACATTGCCTCACAACGGGTAATGCAACGCATTGGTATGCACCATGCCGATGATTTTGATTATCCCACCCTCGCGGAGGGGCACCCGTTGCGGCCTATGGTGGTGTATCGGTTAACCCGTGCAACCTATCAGGCGATGCCCTAGATACCAATAATTGCGCATACAGCGCCGATGATACTCGATGATAGATTGCCTATTAAGGTACTATTGGCGACTTAGAGGCATGGTTATTTTAAAGCTGTGGTGTTTAAAAGCTGCGGTATTTAAAAGCCGATGCGTTTAATGGTTAGATCGGCGGTTTAGCTTACAATAATCACTGTGCGGTCATTCGGGATCTCTTATTGAATATGAAAAATCTGATTGCCATGATCGGTCTCGCACTGCTGGCTAGCTGCTCACCAGAGCAACCAGCCAGCCAGCTCGAGGAAAGACAGCAACGCGTCTATCAAATAAATTCGCAGACGCCCTTTAACGGAATCTCGGTGGACTTCCACGACAACGGTCAACTAAACGCTCGTATCAAGTATCACCGAGGCATGATCGTCGACGGTTCGGTCGAGCGCTACCACGATAACGGCCAACTCCAAGAGAGCGGCGTGTATAAAGATGGTCTGAAGCACGGGATTTTTAAAAACTATTTCGGCAACGGCGACCTGTGGTTGACTACCCACTACTTGCGCGGAAAAAAGCACGGAATTTTTGAGACATATCACGAAAACACGCTAATGTTTCGGCTTTGCTACCAAGACGATGTAGAGGTCTACATGCCGTCCTGTGGCCAATAAGCGCCTTTTTTTATCGACTTTTAATCGCGATTCAGTCGTATTTTAGTTGACTGTTTGGCGGCTTATGGGGTGACCGCCATGCACTCCATTTCGATGGCTGCGCCAAGTGCCAAACCATTGGCACCCAGCGCGCTGCGGACTGGATAGGGCGGTTTGAAGTAACCGGTGTAAACGCGATTGAACTGCGACCACTCGCGGATGTCATCCAGCATGACAAGACATTTGACGACGTGCGTCAGATCCAGTTGCTGGCTCGCTAAGTGGGCTTTTAGCTGCTTAAAAATCGCGTCAGTTTCGGCCTCGATACCACCCCCAACCAAACTCTCCTGCCCATCGGTGCCGACAAGCCCAGAGAAATACACCGTCTTGCCGACCACCACCAAGTCTGAAAAAGGGTAGTTCTGTTTTAGCGTCAGCGGTGAGCTAAAAAACCGCCGATCCGCAAGTTCTAGAGCACTAGGGCGCTTTAACGCAACTCGATTTGCGTCTCGCTCAACAATTTCACAAGCACCGGTCTCTTTAACCGGGCGATCGCCGATTTGAGTCGAAGTGGTCAGCGTTAGATCAGATCTGGCGATACGTATGATCTTTTTAAAACCCACATTAGTCACCAACTCGACCTCTGTGGGCGTTACCCGCACACTTTCGGAGGGGAAACCTTGCTGCTGTGCGGTCAAACGACCGAGATCAATATCAAATTTTAATTCGGCACTCGAACCTACATCGCTAGTCACAACGCAATCCAAGCTGACAAAATCCTCCTCTAGCGCGCCCAACATGTCGATGACCTGTGGGGGCTGCTTATCGCCATAAAACATAAACTCTATCGTCCATGCAACGGCCGAAAGCATCAAAAGGACCAAAATGGCTCTAACTATCTTATTATTGTTGAACATACATTACCCCAGCCGTCTTGGTACCCCAAAAGAATGCCCTGATCGGGTTGCCCAGAGGTATCGAATTAGCCTTTAACCGCCCCGCCAGCTTGAGCTCTTACCATATCGAGATTAGTAATTTTTAGCTACTCCGCCCGAGCACTCGGTTACAGTTCGAGCGGCAATTTGTAGTAAGTGTCCATAATAAAATCGCGATGGTCGATCAAGATTGGCGCCACGGCGGCTGCGACATCCGCCGGAACGCTCTCAAACATCGGCCGTGCGGCAGGATTAATCGGGCAGATTTCAGCCGGCTGAATAGCTACAAAATTACTGAATGCTGCCCAATAAAAATCCGCGGCGGTGACCGATTGCCCGACCAAAAAACGACTGCCCAACGCCCGCTGTGACTTGAGGATGCGTTCCAGCTCGCGCATAAAGGCAATAACCCGCGCGTTGGCTTGATCGGCATCGGCAGCGCGATAGCCATATTTTTTGCCGAACGCAGACACGTCGTCGCCATCGCGGGGGCGCATCATATCGAGTCGTCTATTCCAACCAAAACCCAGCTCACCACATATTTCGTGGCTTAAACCCAGCACCCGTACACGATCCGCCGGCGCCTTTGGAATCAGTGGCGTATCTGGCACCAACCGCTCGATAAGAAACAAAATGTCGTTCCAGCGGTTGATGGGTGGCTCGTCATTCCAAGCCACCACTGGTGCGTTGTCGACCCCGGCCCAGGCCTGTAAATCGAGGTTTTCTGCCATGGGTGTTTGATGCGCCACGACAAAATCGAGGCCCTTAAATTCGATCATCGCCTTGGCGGCAATACCCCAAGCACTGGGCATTGATGCAACGATGACAATGCGCAGGCCGTCGGTAGCGATGGCATCTCTAATAGTCACGTAGGGCATTGTAATATCCTCTTGTCTGTCGCCAAATAATCGCGGTAGTCGAGGGTGGTCCGAGCGACAGTCACGCCCCACCCTGCCAGTTTAAAAGTATGCCACGACTGCACCGCTAGGGGTAGATTGGGCAACCCAAAAGCGGTACCGTGAGCGAGCGCTGAAAAGCGCCTCTATTAACGCGATGCGCGTCTTACCCGATACCGCTGGTTCGCCAGTAGATTGTCAGTCAGCGACTTGTTGGGTATGCTAAGGCTTTACCGCAGGAGACAATCGCAGTGCGTATATCGATGACAAAAGAGGTGTTGGAACGCGATCTATTGGCCGGCCCCGGCGATGTATATGTTCCAGAAATTGCCCGATCCGCCAATGCATTTTTGCACAATATCTACCGGCACAGCCAATTAGCCCCAAGAATTTTCGAGGCGGCGAGAATGACCACTGCGGTTATCAATGGCTGCATCCTTTGCAAAAATTGGCGTCTTGAGCGCGACCTTCATCAATTGGGAATCGAACGCGGCGTTCTCGACAACGGCGAAGCGCCCGACAAAGGCTTTTACACCGCGCTACTGGCAGGTGATCACAGACCTTTGAGCGCGCGCGAACTGCTGGCCGTAAACTATGCGAAGGATATGGGCACTGCGCCCAGAGATCTTGCGTCCAACGAGTTATTTTGGCGCTCGTTCAAAGCCGCGTACAGCGACGCTGAAATTACCGATTTAACCTACTGTATCGCCGGATGGATGGCGATGGGTCGCCTGTTTCACGTGCTCGGTGTCGACCGTCAATGCGCGCTCTAGCCACCGCCAATCAAAAAGTCGTGGGGCCGGCATGCGCGCGCGCTAAAACGATCAACACGGGATGAACATGGGGTCGCTTTGGGCATTACTCAATCGCCGAATACTGCAAACCTTGCTGAACTCGTGTCGTGGCCTGTCGGCCGTTTGGAAAACCGAGGAGGCCTTTCGGATCGAGTTGATTGGGTTGCTGTTACTCACCCCCATCGCCCTGCTCGTCGCCAACGACTATGTTCAACTGATTCTACTGCTCGGCTCCATCACGCTGGTGCTGATCGTCGAACTGCTCAACACCTGCATCGAGATTGTCGTTGATCGTATCAGCTTAGATTTTCATGATCTGTCGGGGCGCGCCAAGGACGTTGGCTCTGCAGCGGTGTTGATATCTCTGGTACTGGCGGGTGCGGTTTGGGCGTTGGTATTGGCGCACAATTATGCTTCGATGATGAACTCAGGTTAATGACTCTGGCAATCATGCGCTGGCCGGGTGGTTTGCCGACGGCCGCTTGAACCCGCGATGCATTGGTTGCGTCTGTCTGTCGGAAGCCAGCCCCGACGAGTGCGGTATCATGGGATTGTCAAACCCTAGTCAAAGCTCAAGACATACATATACACCGGTAGATGACCCGCAAATTGGCGACGGCAAAAAAAATAGTAAATCGGGCGCATTTTTTAAACATAATCGTCTCAAGAGAGTTTATACTTACTGGGAAGCATCAGACGTTTTTAACTGCGCGGGTCATAGATGGGTAAATCACAACAAAAACCAGAAGCGTGTCTAATATTTGATGAGAACTTTGGCCATCTTGGTTTGCAGCTTCCCGTTGAATATGACGTATTCACCAAGGAACAACTGGCTACGCTGTGGGAAGTATTTTCGAAAGAACAGCTAGCGATCCTGGTTGAAGTCGGTTACCTCATCAACCCCTTACTGACCACAAAACCCTACGCTGGCGCGCGAGTCCTGCCATTATTGTTCCAGAACGCTTCTTAGGCGTTTTGCCTGTTTGGCTCGTTGCGGTGGCGTTAGCGAAGTAGTTGATGCTATTTATTCTCAATCGATTATATCCCTTACATAAATGCACGCTAAACGCTGTCTGGCGTCGTGCTGTCCAGTTTTAGTTCATAAATCATAGTTTAAATTTTATAACCCATAGCTAATATCTTTTAGCGGACGGATTAGATCGCCTGTCCGGCGCGCACCGCTTGCTGCACCATGCTCCAACCCCGCGATATCGTCTTTAGCCGGTGTTTGCACGGTGCTGTGATTTGCGCGGTGTTTTGCTTTAAATAGCGCTTTTCTTTAAATAGGGCTATTTAAATGGTGCTTTTATTTCAACAGCGATTTGATTCATGCGGCACTAACGCCCAATTCTAGGGGACTTTTCAGGCTATGCCACAGTGTATTATACTGTACCGTCTGGACGGTGTAGTCTAATACTTAATTCGAGGCCCACAGTGACAAATAGCGAAAAAACCCGCGAGCGTATTCGCGCCGCAGCGCAAGCGCTGGTTGCCGAGCAGGGTTCGGCAAACCTAACCCTTGAGGCCGTGGCTAAAGGCGCCGGAATCTCGAAGGGTGGACTACTCTACCACTATGCCAACAAACAGGCGTTGCTCGAAGGAATGCTAGAGGATTTACTGGCAAAGAGAGAAGCCCTATTTTTATCCAACGTGACCAATCACAACAGTCGCGATCAACTGCAATCGATGATAGAGGCTGAATTTTCCCTAACCGCCGCTGAACGAGCCACCGCCAACGCGATTCTTGCCGCCGGTGCCGAAGACCCGCAACTCCTCAATCCGGCTCGCGATTACTTTAAGCTATTGTTCGCTCACATTGACACTGCGTCAGATGATGCTGCATCGGCTATGACCGTGATACTCGCTTTGCAGGGTATGCAACTGCTCGAAACCATCGGCCTGCACCAATTAACAACGGCGGAGAAAAGCCGTTTGAAAGCGTCTCTTTTGAGGTTGATAGCATGAAAAAAGTGGTCTTTGTGATCGCGCCGCTAATATGGCTCGCCAGTTGCAGCGAAGCACCCGCCGAACGAGACATCGCCACCGCCGTCCGGCCCGCCAAACTTTATACAGTGCAGGCATTTGATCAAGCGCGCGAGTATCGGCTGTTTGCGCGGATCGCCAACCGCGAAACCATCGACTTGAAATTCGAAGTTGCAGGCCAACTGGTGGCGCTACCGATTCGCGAAGGCGAAAAAATTAAACGCGGCGACTTAATCGCCGAACTGGATGCTAGCGAGCACAAGTTAGCGCTCGATCGCGCCAACGCCTCGCTGATGTTGGCTCGTCAAGAACTTGAGCGACTCGAAAAACTACACGCCAAAGGAATACTCTCTACAGCCGCGCTCGACGAGGCTAAAACGCGACACCAACTGCTGCGTATCGGCGTGGCCGAGGCTCGTGAAGTGCTCAAAGATTGCGTTATTTTAGCGCCATTTGACGCCTTGATTGTGCGCCGTTTTAAACCGGTTCACAGCGCTGTGATCGCCGGTGATGCTGTCGTCAGACTGACCCGCGCAGATACCATTGAATTGCTCGCGGACGTGCCCGAAAAGCTCGTTACAAAAATCCAAAAAAATGGTATTAGTCGAGCCTATGCGCGATTTTCTGCCAATCCAGACAGCGCCTGGCCGGTCACGCTGATCGAGCAAAATGCTCAGGTCAACCCAACAACCCTGACCTACGAAACGCGCTTTGCCCTCGATCGTATACCCCAGTGGAGTCCACTACAGGGCATGACCGCACAACTATTGCTGGCGCTGCCCTCGATCGCACAACAACTACTGGCGCCAACCGCCGCGCTGCAAACCGATGTCAACGGCAGTTTTTTCGTGTGGGTGACCTCGCCCCCCGATTACAGGGTCGCCAAAAGACTGGTTAAAGTGGGGACACCAAGCTCTGGCATGCTGCCGATCACGCTCGGTTTAGCGGTCGGCGAGACGGTTGTCGCTGCCGGCGGATCGGCGCTGCGCGCTGGCCAGCAGATTCGTCCAGTCAACGAGTCACCGACGTACAACAATGACTGAATTTGCCCTTAAAAACCCACTCTATATTTGGCTGATAGCCGCTTTTTGTGTCGTCGGAGGCTGGTATGGCCTAGACAATATTGGTCGCCTAGAGGACCCGCCCTTTCCGCTCAAACAAGCGATCGTTTTTACTGAGTACCCAGGCGCTTCGGCGATCCAAGTGGAGCAACAGGTCACCGAAAAAATCGAACTATCACTGCGCGAATTGCCGTGGATTCATCGCATGGAATCGCGTTCCGTACCCGGGCGCTCCGAGGTCGAGATTGAATTGCATCGCTGGGTGACGGTGGAGCAAGCGCCGCAGATTTGGGACGAATTGCGGCGCCGCGTATCAGAGGCCGCACAGCGCCTGCCCAGCGGCGCAAAAACACCGCACGTCGAAGACGATTTTTCCGACGTCTACGGCATTTTATACGCCGTTGACATACCCTCAGGCTATGCCATCGCCGAGTTACAGGATGCCGCGCGGCTATTGCAAAATCGCTTGCAAAACGTCAAGCACGTCGCCAAGGTTCAGCTCGATGGGGTTCCCGAAGAACGGGTTTTTATCGATCTCGACAATGCCCAACTGGTTCAACTGGGTATTCCCCAGGAGCAGGTGGTCGGAAAAATTCGCGCACAAACAGACCTGAATGGCGCCTCGTCGGTGCGCAGTGGCGATCGCCGCATGCGCATAGCACCCCTAGAGCAACACACCACAATAGCGCAGCTAGAGCAGATTCTAATTGGCGAGGGCGGTTCATCGCAGATGTTGCCGCTGGGCAGTCTGGCAACTATATCCCGGTCCGAAACCGAGCAACCACCTATTATCATCCGCCACAACGGCCAGCGCGTTTTCACCGTGGGCGTGTCGGTGGTGACCTCGGAGAACGTGGTAGAAGTGGGTCGCGTCATCGAAGAAAAAATCCGCAGCCTCGAAACACTCTTGCCGGTCGGCATGCAGATCCACCCGATCTATGAACAGCATCGAGTGGTCGACCGCACCATAGGTCGCTTTTTGGATAATTTATCGCTGTCGATCATCACCGTGATCTTGGTATTGTGCCTATTCACTGGCTGGCGCGCCGGTCTACTTGTGGGGACTGTGTTGCTACTCACTGTGATGGGTACCATTGGCTTTATGGCCGCTACTGGCATTCAATTACACCGGATTTCTCTGGCAGCACTGATGATCGCTATGGGTATGTTGGTCGACAATGCCATTGTCATCGCCGAGGGTATGGTCACCGGTATACAGCGCGGACAAACCGGTCGAGACGCGGCTATACAAACCGTCGGCAACACACGCATGCCGCTGCTCGGTGCCACCATCGTCGGCATGGCGGCGTTTTCGCCCATTGGCCTATCCTCCGATTCGACCGGCCAGTTTATGGGTTCGTTATTCTATGTCGCCGGCGGTTCGCTGTTGCTGAGTTGGGTGCTGTCGGTGACCGTCATTCCCGCGCTTGGGGTTCATCTATTGCCGCCTGCCGCTGCGCCAAAAACAGACGCTACCATGTATTCAGGCGTGCTCTACCGAGTGTATGCCGTCTGTCTCGAGCGCAGTCTGACCCACGTTCGTCTGAGTTGTGCGGTGCTGGCGGCGATTGCCCTGGTCGGTGCAATGGGTTTCGGGTACCTCAAACAAGGCTTTTTCCCCAACCTGCCGACTCCGGTCTTTTATGTCGATCTGTACTACCCTGAGGGTACCGATATTTTAGCCACCCAAAAAAATACCCACGCGATTGAATCACAACTCGCAAAAAACCCGAACATCACCGACATCAGTGCCTGGGTAGGGCGTGGTGCCTCTCGCTTCACCGTAGTCACCATCCCGGAGCGGCCCAATAGCGCCTACGCGCAACTTGCCATCCGCGCCAACAGTCCGACTGAAATCGACGCGCTGGTGGCTTTTTGCCAGCAGTTGCTAGGCAGTCAGCCGGATCTAGATTTTATGGTTCGCAGAGCCGAAATGACGCCCGGAGGTGCCTGGAAAATCGAGGCGCGCTTCTCCGGTGACGACGTGGGTGTACTGCGAGCACTGGCACGCGAAGCCGTCGCGGTTTACCGCGACCACGGCCTTATCGATACGCGCTCCGATTGGCGGCAGGCAACGCTGGCACTGGCGCCGGTTGTCGATGAGGCGCGGGCTCAGGCCACCGGCATCGATAGACGCGATCTAGCCGGCGCACTGGCGTCTTTGACCGATGGATTACCGATTGCCACGCTGCGCGATGCCAACAAACGGGTACCGATAATCGCCCGGAGCAGCCAGCGCAGCGACCAGTCTTCGCTGCTCGACGGGCACGTCTGGAGTCGCGGCCAACACCAATATGTGCCGCTACGTCAGGTGTTATCTGAACCGCAATTGATCGCCGAAGACGCCACGATTTTGCGCCGCAATCAAATCCGCACCATCACCGCGCAGGCAAATCCACCGTGGAACAGTAGCGCTGCCGAGGCACTGAACCGCGTGCGCACTGACATCGAAAACATTCCAAGACCCATAGGCTACCAACTGGAATGGGGTGGCGAATACGAAGCCAATCAATTTGCCAACGAGTCTCTGGGTGTCAAATTCCCGGTAGCGCTGCTGATCATGGTCATTACCACGCTGCTGATTTTTGGTCGCGTCAAGCAAACCCTAGTTGCCTGGAGTTGCCTGCCGCTACTGCCGGTGGGCGTGCTCGGCGCGTTATTAGCGACCCAACTACCATTTAACTTTCCGGCGCTACTTGGACTGATTGGACTGATTGGCATGCTGCTAAAAAATGCCATCGTTATGATCGGCGAGATCGACCGGCGCACCGCAGAGGGCCGCCTCGACCGACCGACCATCGCAGCCGCCTGTGTGTCGCGCTTTAGACCCATTACGCTGGCGGCGATGACCACGATTGCCGGCATGGCGCCGCTATTGTCGGATATATTTTTTCAATCGATGGCGGTCACTATCATGGGCGGATTGGCCATGTCGTCGCTACTCTCACTTCTGTCAATCCCAGTCTTCTATGCCTTGGTTCACGGCAAACAGGTTCAATAGGACCTCTAAGGTGTAGGACACGACCTTCCTCCAAGTCCACGCTGCGACCACTCACCGATGCCGGAGCCATGGCGCTAATAGCGCGGGCTTGGGAATGGCCCGCTCAATCCAATGAACGCGGGTGATCGATCACCCGATATAGGCCCAGCCAGGCGTTAACCTCTTTACTAGCGAGGTACTCGGATTTAAAAAATGCCTCTTTTTGCCACGCGTCGCGCGCCTCCAACTGGCGGATTTTTGTATCGAGTCCGTAACTCTCGTAAATGCCCTCGTTAATAGTAAAACAGATCAGTCCAGCGGGTTTGGTAATCCTCACAAACTCATCGAGGGCGCGGGCGCGGGCGGCAACATGCCCATAGGTGAAGGTGCCGACGCACATCAGTGCGTCGTAAGTACGGTTGGCAATCCCCAGAGGCCGATTCAGATCGAGCTGCTGTAGTTGCTAGTACAACCCGGCAGGAACGCGGTCTAAGAGTTTTTCTGAAAGGTCCGCACCGTGCAAACTGCGATAGCCAGCGGCTGTTAGTTCAGCGCCCACTAGACCACTGCCACAAGCGGCATCAAAGATCAGCATATTCGTGTCGGGGGCAAAACGCTTTAGGCTATCGACGGTTTCTTTTGGGCCGGTATAGTTCCAACCGAGCATATCTTTGTTGTGTTTATTATCTAAATTCCAGTCATCGTAAAAATCTCTCACCTCCTCGCTGTTCTCAAGCGTGTTAAGAGGTCGCTTATTGCCGATGTCTTTTTGTGCCACTGCGTCAGTCGCTCCGGTGCTTGAGATAGCCCATACCGCAATAAAATCGACCGTACATTACTGCGCCGATCGCCTCTATTTTATGAATTGTCGGTAGCGCCTTTCAGCAGACCCTTGAAATACTCTGCTGCTGCGCCCCTAGGATCAAAGAAAAGATTTAGGTACCATTGCCTTTTAGCCGATATATTAGGAGTCAACCGTTGATTATTTTGCACGGCTTTGCCACATCAAACTACTTTAACATGGTCAAACATGCCCTCATGTTTAAGGGCTGTGACTTTGAAGAGAACACCATATATCCGCAAACGTCCGGTTTGCGCGCCATTTCGGCAACCGGAAAAGTGCCGGCGATTACCACCGCTAGCGGCCAACACTTAGCGGAAACCTCGGTGATCCTCGACTATCTCGAAGACCTCCACCCGCAGCCGAGGCTATACCCTGAAACGGCCGATGCACGCGCGCAAACGCGCCAATTAATAAAAGTACTCGAGCTTTATCTGGACATTCCTGCGCGCAAGTTATTGCCCGCGGTCTTGGCTCGGCAAGCGCCAGATCCAGCGGTCGCCAAGCAAACCCAAGACAGTCTCACCAAAGGCTGTGAGATGGTCGCACAATTGACATCTATGGTGCCCTATGCGCTGGGCAACCAATTATCGATGGCAGATATTTTTATGCGCTACGCCCTATCGATTCCAACCATGGTAAAGCCTTTGCTGCCGGATTCGGATCCGCTGCTGACCATTCCCGGACTGGACGAATGGCAAAAAATGATGGCAAATACCGACATCGCAAAGCGCATAGATGCCGACAAAGCGGCCAATTACGCCGAGTTTATGGCCCGCGTCAGCGCAAAATCCAAATAGATTTTGCGCTGCTATTGTGTAGCGATAAATTCTGCTGCGCTCATGCGGTGGTAGTGAATACCGTCGACGCCCAAATCCACTGGATCGGGGTCGACAATGTGCACAGTTGCGTTGTTTTGGAACGCATACTGCAGCGCTATATCGGTGATTCCTACGCTAAATGAGGTGCCTATAAATACCATTTTGGTCGC
>DDJS01000015.1:0-1850 GCA_002339165.1 Cellvibrionales bacterium UBA2618
ACTTGCTGCGAACCAACACAGGGTTCGCTACCCTCGACCTGCCAAATCCCATCGGCAAAGAGCGCGGCAAAGCTCTGCAGATCTCCGGTGTCTATAGTGTAGCCGTACTGGTTGATTAAATGGGTAATTTGGTAACGACTATCGGTCGGTTGTGTATCCATTGAACGCATCCTTTAAATAAAATTCAAATATTACCCGATACAACGCTCTCAGAACAGTGTCGATTGACACAGACCGCTATGATGTCTTAACCCCTCCTAGCCATCAGAACTCGGAGCGCGATGAAATTCTATCGCCGAATCTTTGAGGGAGGCAAAGCGTAAACCCAACAGATCCAACAAATAATTTTGCCGCAATTTCCATGGCGATCGGACACCCTGACGCGGGAATCGATCGATTGCACGGGTAATATAACCCGATGAAAAGTCCAAAAATGGCGTCGTTGCAACATCCCCATCGCGATGCATAGCAACGCAGTGGCTGTAACCATGGCGATCCATATAATTGAGTAAACGACAGACATAGTCGCTGGTTAAGTCACATTTTAGCGTCCACGAAGCATTGGTATAACCCACCGCTACCGCCAAATTGGGCAGGCCGCTGAGCATCATCCCTTTGTAAGCTAAGGTCTCAGGAATCGGCATCGCTCGACCGTCCACGCTAAACTCTATACCGCCAAACGGCAGCATTTCAAGACCGGTCGCACTGACCACGATATCGGCATCGAGATGCTCGCCCGATTCGAGTTGAATACCATTCGCGGTAAAGCCCTTGATCCGGTCGGTAACGATGGCCGCGTCGCCGCGGCGCAATGCACGAAAAAAATCTCCGTTGGGCGCTACGCACAAACGTTGATCCCAAGGATTGTAACGCGGAGAAAAATGCCGATCGAGGTCAAATTTATCACCCAACTGAAGACCCACCCACTTGCGCAATAGGCGTTTTACCAACTCGGGATAACGCCGGCTAAAATGGAAGGTGATAGCCTGTAATGTCACATTTTTCCACCGCGTTAGCCAATAGGCCGGAACTGCGGGAAGCCAGCGCCGCAATCGTTCAGCGCTGGTATCGACCGCTGGTAGCGACACTACATAGGTCGGCGAACGCTGCAGCATGGTGACCTTGGCGGCACTTTTTGCCATCGCTGGCACCAGCGTGATCGCCGTCGCACCGCTGCCGATCACAACCACCTGACGGTCGCGATAATCGAGTTCCTGTGGCCAGTGTTGCGGGTGTACCAGACGCCCCTCAAAATGCTCAACCCCTGCAAAGTCTGGCATGTGCCCCGCATCATAATTGTAATATCCGGTGCAACTGTAGACAAAGCGACACACCAGGGACGTCGTGCCACCATCGACACAATCGATGGTCAGAGTCCAGTATGCGCGCGCGCTATCCCAAGCCGCAGCGATCACTTTTTGACCATAACGCACCTTGGAATCAACCCCATACTGATGAGCCGTTTCGCGAATATAGCTCAGAATATCGTCACCATCGGCGATGGCTTTTTTATCGCCCCAGGGTTTGAACGCATACCCCAGCGTATGCATATCGGAATCAGAACGAATACCCGGGTAGCGAAACAGATCCCAAGTGCCACCCATTGCCGCTCGAGATTCGAGGACAAGGTAGCGTTTACCGGGGTTGTTGCGCTCTAAATGGCAGGCGGCACCGATGCCGGAAAGGCCCGCACCAATGATCACTACATCGACATCTACCATAGCCTTTACAAACTCCAAAATTTTTAAAAAGATAATACCCAGTGGCAACGCTCGCCGCTGTCACCACAAAGACAAGCAGTGGCAACCGACACGGTGCTTATTGGCCAGAGTAGACATAAGTGCCGCTGG
>DDJS01000015.1:2243-2698 GCA_002339165.1 Cellvibrionales bacterium UBA2618
AGAGGATCCGTCAAAACCAACTGTCAACGCTCCTGTCGAGAGCCGCCGAACAGGTTTTCAACTGCTCGTCATAGCGGGCACTCCGGCGCTTAACCTTGGTCGCTGCCCCGAGCAATTGCGACTTTCCTTTAAAACTGCCGCGTTTGTAACCGCCCCAGCCCTCGTGGTATGCAAGGTACTGAGAATAGGCATCCCATTTTGATACGCCAGTCACGCTGTGAGTTTTGTCGGTGTACCAACCAACAAAGTTGATCGCGTCATCAAAATCATCACGGTCATGCCCCCAGTTACCGGTATCCCTGCGGTAGTCATTCCACGCCGGATCCTGAGCCTGAGCATAACCATAGGCTGAAGAACGTCGAGGCAGCGGAATAAACAAAAACTTAGGGCGTTCAGGGCGAACTTTGGGCCGGTAACTGGATTCCTGATAAATGATCGACATCATCAGTGGAATC
>DDJS01000095.1:0-1140 GCA_002339165.1 Cellvibrionales bacterium UBA2618
TATAAGTAATTATGGAGTGGTTTTCTCTTTTCTAAAATTTAATAGCGGGAAACGGATTTGAACCATCGACCTTCGGGTTATGAGCCCGACGAGCTACCAGACTGCTCCATCCCGCAACAAATGACGACCTCTACCAAGCATCGCTCCCCTAGAAGGGACGCGCATTATAGGAAGAGCGCGACCCAAGGTCAACAAACCATTGCGGTAGTCGAAACATTTACACCGTCAGCAAAGCAAGCGTCGAGAATCACCGGCCGGTGCGCGATTTAACCAGCAGATCGTAAGCGGTTTGAATTTCCTGGGTTCGCTCGGTCGCTATCTTAACCATGTCATCGGGCATCCCCTGACCAATCAGTTTGTCCGGATGATTCTGGCTAATCAATTTTCGATAAGCCTTTTTTAATGCCGCATCCGAGACCTGCTCGCCAACACCAAGCGCAACATAGGCGGCCGCCATGCGGTCGACGCCGGATGCAGGATCGCTACCAAACTGCGTTTGCGCGCCAATCATGGCGATCAGTTGATCGAACAGCGCTTGGGGAAAGCCAAGGCGCTCGGCGATGCGGCGTAAAATGCGCTCTTCCGCAGCGTGGAATTCGCCGTCCACCAACGCCAGTGAAATTAGATAACTGATCAATTGGCGCTTGAGATTTTGCTGCCTGCCGCAGATGTCAACAAACCGTTCGAGACATTGATCGAGAGAAAAATCCGCAGCCGCACCGTCTTGAAATAGGGCAATCGCCTCACGACGACGCTCGCTAACCAGACCCATTCGAGTCATCATATCTTCGGCATGGGCAATTTCAGCCGGCGAGATATGACCATCCGACTTAGCCAGATGTCCCACCAACGAAAACAACGTGGTAAAAAATGTTTCTTTAATCCGCTGACGCTCGGCCGACGACAGGGGATTTAAAAAACCACCCAAACCGCGACCAAATTGATGCGCGACAAACACCGCGATGAGAGCCCCCGGAAGGCCAAAAATCTGCCAACCAATCAGCCCCGCAATAATTTTCGCCAGCATAGATTCTCCGCAATAGGATAAGTTAAAACTTCGGTGGCGCACATGGTAATGCAAAACATCTTCAGCAGGGACAATAATCAACGTAAACAGCAGCCCTGCTAGCGAGCGAGCGA
>DDJS01000095.1:1442-7511 GCA_002339165.1 Cellvibrionales bacterium UBA2618
AGCGAGCGAGCGACAAAAGTAATCCGCGAAAAGTGAGACGTAAAAAGTTAGCCGCGAGAGATCCGAATCGATGCCTGACTCGCCCGGTTTAAATAGACCGATAAAGGCAGCGGTGCGATAGCCGCGGATTGGTTGGCACACAAGGCGTCGCAATGGGTAAACATGTATTAATGCGTAAAAGATGATCAGGCCATCTCAAATTGACCCTTATTGTCATCAACTAGCGGCATTCTCGACGTACATAAGGTGACGGCAAAAAATGCAAGCAATGTGCTTGATGAGAGTCGCGCCCTTATTTAAATACAGAGCTAAACCGAGAGTTGAACTAAAAGTCTCACCAAGGTGTAAACTAAACGCGGAATAGACCAACAGACGCGCGGCCAGACAAGCCCGACCCAGCGCGTCATCATTGGGGGTAAAGTGAGAAGGATCATCATAGCTAAAGTAACTCTAGTCGCGCTCCTCGCCTGGCTGGTAGTGGGTGTCACCAGCACAAATGCAACCGACGACATATCCAAAGAACCACAGGCAACCCAACACCTGGACAAGATTGTTCTTGGTGCCGGCTGTTTTTGGGGCGTTGAAAAAGCCTATTCGAAGTTGCCGGGCGTCGTCGACGCGGTCTCGGGTTATGCCGACGGCCGTGGCGTAGACCCGACCTATCGAGCGATCACGGCCAAGGCCAACCGTATGAACCCAGACAATCATGCAGAGGTTGTCGAGGTTACCTACAACAGTAACCAAACCTCGTTGACCGCGGTGTTACAGTATTATTTTGAGCACCACGACCCAACCCAGAAAAATCGCCAGGGCAACGACATTGGCAGCCAGTATCGGTCGATTATTTTAACCACCCACGATGCTCAAACAGCCACCGTGATGAGGGTACTCAACGACTATCAAGTCTTGCTAAAAGCAGCCGATTACGGCGCTATAGCCACGCAAATCAAACCTCTCGAGCGCTTCTACCCCGCCGAAGACTACCATCAGGATTACCTGGCTAAAAATCCCAATGGTTACTGCCCAGACCATTCGACCGGCGTGCGCTTTGCGGCCAACGCGGTACCCGCCACTGATAATACAGCACTCGCCAGCGGCCTACAGATACTGGTGATAGAAGCTCAGGGATACTGCCCTTACTGCGACAAATTTAAAGCCGACGTGATCGATGACTACGCCGGATCAATTCCAATTACCACGCGAACGGCTGGACAATTGAACGGGTTGACCATCGATACGCCCACTTGGGCGACACCAACCATAGTATTCTTGCGCGACGGCAAAGAGGCGTTTGGCTTTCAGGGCTACCTGTCGGCCAAAGACTTTTATCGCGCCCTCGGAATTTTTAAACTTGGCGATAGTGAGGCCTTTAATGTTGCTTTTGAGGAGGGAACCGATGCCCGTTACTGCCGCGAATATGAGATTTTTAAAAACACGCCAGACGGCGTATTTGTCGACAAACTTAGTGGTGTACCGCTGTTTGACACCCGTGATCGATTTAACTCAAAAAGCGGTTGGCTGTCATTTACCAAGCCAATAGATGGTGCCGTTTATGACAAACTCGACAATCGCTATGGTATGCGGCGCACAGAAATTAGATCGGTGAGTTCAGACATTCATCTCGGCCACGTTTTCGACGATGGCCCCAACGGCATGCCACGCTATTGCATCAATGCCACGGTACTCGACTTTTTACCGCGAGATGGTTGAATTGCCCCAATAGCTAATCTTTGCACATACGCGGTCGCGCGAAGACGTTTTAGCCGATCACGCCGAATCAAGACCGGTAAAAGTCTCGCTACTTACTGGCATCAGCGCGATACCACTAACGTTGCATCACTGGGCAATCGCGGCTCGCGAATAATCCGTGTGGGACCAAAATTTGCTCGGCAATAGCGCCGAATATTGAACAGATTACTGTGGTACAGCATCCCTTCGCTGATGTACGAGTTATCAGACGCCAGCAAATTAAACACCATGCCGCGATTCGAGTAGCGCCAGCAGGACGAAAGGCAGCTGAGAATGTAGCTTTCCCAATGGGCCACATCGCGGGTCACTGCCATGTTGTAGGTGCCGGACATCACCGAAAAATCGACCGTTTCAGTCGGACAATCGCCGAGTCTGAACTGCGTCACAGGAATGCCATGGGTACCCCTGCAGGCGTTGATCAGCGCAGGATTGATGTCGTAACCGGCATAGTGATAGCGCACATGGTCCGAATCGCCGCTGTTGCGCAGGTAATCGGCAAGCGCCCCATAACCACAGCCAACATCGGCTATGCTCACGCTCCCTTGAGGAATAATCGCCGCCACCTGATCGAGAATAACTTTGAAACGACTGCACTGGCGCTGTTCATCAGACCAGTAAATGCCCGACGGTTGTCGGCCATATTTATTGAATCGCTTGGTATAAACCCCTGTAATTAGCTTGCGAAATCGCAACGCCCTGAGCATCTTTCGCATACAACAACAGCGGCCTTTAATTATTCAATAGCAAATAATTTAACCAAGTTACACGCCTCTGTCAAATTCTTGCGTCGGGTAACCCGTCCGACACGATCAAGCGACATTAATCGATGGAAAGGCCATCGAGTGCCGCTTGAAGCGCCACATCAAAGGCGTTGATGTCGCCTTGGCAACGCTCTAAATCGGGACGATTGAGCAGCGTCTTATAATGCTCTGCGCCAGCCAGCACAACGCAGGGCAACTGGCCCGAGGTGTAGCTGGACAGTGCGGTTGGCTGGTGATCGGCGTGCAACCATTCAACCCGCGCCAAGTTGCCCTCAGCATTGCGCCATGCCGCCTTGCCGAGTGGGTTCCAACCGTGACTGATGTCGCAAAGTTCACAGCCGCGCTGGCCGACTAATTTACCCGCAATATAGGCGATCTCGGCTCCGAGGGTACCGCGAACATCGTAGATCGCATAAATTTTATCGCTGCTCGGCATAACGGTCGTCATAGCCAAACCTGCTGGCTTCTACGCAAGCGGCAGGCATCAAACCGCACGACCCGACAGAATTGACCGCAGTAATCGATCACTATACAAACTCGTCCGATTTATACGCCATCACCCCCAGCGCATCTTTTTGATCCTGCATCAAAATTTCCATCCGGTTGAGTGTTTTTACGGCATTCGTCACCTTTGACACCAGCACCACCAGAAGAATGGCATGAATAACAAAAAAAACACTCGCAATTAAAAGCACCATGGCGCTTATACCTCTCTATTCAGTTGATCGAGATGAGAGTTTAGGGTGTCGCGAGCGGCAACGGCAATAGTCCCGAGAAATATAATTATTTTAACGCTAGTTATTTAAACTAGTCACCTAGACTGAGGCCAAATCATCGACTCAAAAAACACCGCGGTGATTAAAAAGCGCTCGCAGCGAAAATGGTATTGGGGTAGTTAACCCATCGCCTGACAATTATTTTTTGTACGCCATTTTCAGTAGGTTTTGAATGGACGTCTCAAAGATCAACGAACGTGACTCCGCTCATCGATTATGATCCGATAGACAGAGCATTACGCCATAGAAAAATCGCAATCAATAGACATTTTTATAATGACGGCAGCCGTCGTGACTCTGGGCCACACCGGCTGTCCGAAATACTCACATACCAAAATTACGGCTCATTGCATTTTATTTACTTTTGGTACGGTGATCACGATATTACCCTGATATGTTCTATGTTTATCGGTAATCGTATCGGTAATCCCCAAGTCCCAGAAGATAACGCTCGCAATCATCTTTTCTCCTTCCACTTCACTGCGAATAGAGCCATTGGCCTCTCGTCCATCCTGAGTTTTACAATCGTATTGCAATGCGTCATCCGAACGTCGAATCAGCAAATCTGATGATGGGATAGCGGACTCCCACACACCGCGCTTATTTTTGAAGGTGCAGTTTCCCGACGAACCGTCTGAAAAATTAACCATTAGTGGAATATGCGAATCGTTGACTATAGTGGCTCAACCCGTCGCAGCAAGCACCGATAGAGCGAGCGGAATTATTAGCTTTTTCATATTTTTTCCTCAATCATCCTTAAAAGAAGGTAAATTAGATGCCGGACATCAGATCCGATACCACGTTAACCGACGAGCCACGCAGCGAACCGTCAATTCATAGTCACAAGTCTCCGATCCTTTGTTGAATTCGGCACCGTACACGCTAAATCAAACAGCGGGCGGCACAGGGTGTACCACGCAACAATCAACGGAATAAAAAGACAATTGGATATGAGAAATCACACCATCTACGCAACCAAAAAAAATCCTTTTCTGGTGAAAAGCTCTGATAGCTTAGCCTATATTTTTGAGTTGAACGGCATTTATCCCAATTCAACGGCGACTTCAAGCACTTCAGTCCAAATTAGCACCGCACAACCGCGTTACGTTTATCCACGATGGCCCGGCGAAGGATCGCCCCAGGTGCTCGACGATGCGTCAATGGGTTCAATCCGCGCCTTAGGCAATCGGGCTTTGATTCTGTCTCGGTAAAAGGTATCGCTGTTGAGGCAATGCGGTGAAAAGCCTCTCGCCTAAAAATGCCATAATGTATTCCATCCCTGGCGCAAAGCCCGCTCGTCTGACCGCTCTTACTGCGCCTGCCGTGCCTTTCTGGCGCAGACTTTAGAGCTCTGTTTTAAGTAATCCTCTTCGCCTAAGTAGGCATTCTTACGCTTTTCTTCTTTCATACATTGATCGTAGGGATCGGACATACAACCGCCGAGAGATATCAGGCCGACGACCGTCATCATTACAACCCCCGAGCGCATAAAACCGATGCGGTATCGCTCACATTTTACTACACAGCCTTTCATCATTTAAAATCCTCTTTTTCAGTAAATCTCGGAGCCGGCATAATCATACTCCAGAATGCTTTTTATGTTTGAAACACTAAAGTGAAATGCTAGGCTAGCATTAATTAATTATGGCTATTGTAAAGGCACCCACCATGAATTTAGCCTTTTAGATAGGCGTAATACTCGACCTGGTGTTCGCAACCATCGATACCGATAGAAAGATCCAACATTTTGGCCATGGTGCGCTACCAGCCGGTTGGCTGAGGCGCCTTGTTGCCCTGATGTAAAGAGTAGGATCGCATGATTTTACCGAGGCCGATTAAATACAAACCTTTGGGCTGTCGATTTCCGTTGCTGTTATCGAGGTATTTTATGCTGACATGGCAAAAAAACCCCGACTACACCAGCCATCAATGGCTCGGGTGGTTACGAAATTCAGTGAATAGCGCAAAATCCAGCGAGGTTAACAAAGAGTATGAAAAATAAGTTTGCTTCAGGTTCGCCGACCAAGGGAACCAGCATCGGCGGTGTTGAAGCCGCGGCAAAAATAATGAACCTCGTCAAAGCAGACATGGCAAATACCATATTGGCCGGAATTTCTGTTCAGGATGAAGATTTAGCCACCGAAATTCAGGACAACATGTTCAAATTTGATACCTTGGTGGCCATGGATAATCGCGCCATACAGGCGATCTTGCGCAAGGTCAGTCAAGACCAATTAGCCAAAGCCCTGAAGGGCGTTGATGATAAAACCCAGCAAAAATTTCTCATCAACATGTCGCGTCGCGCCAAAGAACGATTGCTCGACGATATGCATGACCTGACATCGATCAAGGCCACGGATATCGAAATGGCGCAAAAAAATATCACCCGCACGGCGCGTAAACTGGCAGATGCTGGCGATATAGTGCTCGCCATTCGCCGCGATGAATTTATCTGAACAGCCCGTCAAATGGCTGATTAATTAAAGCTTAGAGCCTATCAGGGGCTGATTTTCAGCCAAGGTATGATTCAACGTCTGATGTACGACTGAGACCACGATTTTAATCGCATTAAACAACCCTCTAAACCTATTTCATTAGGGTTTTATTGGGCCTTTCGGGGAGAATAATGCTTAATAGGGGATATCTGAGGCAACTGTGGTTATCAAAATTTATAATCTAGTATCGGCAATCCACGGCACCGCAGCCTTAGGCGCACTGTGCTTGAGTTGGGTATCGATCGCTAACGATGCGCCAATCCATCCCGTCAATACCACTAAATGGTT
>DDJS01000095.1:7902-8570 GCA_002339165.1 Cellvibrionales bacterium UBA2618
CGCATCACCAACGCCTTTGTCAGTGATGGCACATTAAAAATCGTCGCCAAAAAAGAACCCTTCGCCGATCAGGGTAAAACCAAACAATACACCTCGGCGAGATTAAATTCGAAATTTGCCTTTAAATATGGTCGGATTGAAGTGCGCGCAAAACTGCCAACGGGGTCTGGTACCTGGCCGGCGATCTGGACATTGGGCAAAAATATCAAAGAGGCTGGTGCCTACTGGCAAACTCAGGGTTATGGCACCATGTTATGGCCGGAGTGCGGCGAAATAGACATTATGGAACACTGGGGTAGCCAACCGAATTTTGTACAAAGCGCCATGCACACACCTTCCAGCTCTGGCGATACCGTCAACAAAGGCGGCCAAACCATCGCCACGGCGACAACAGATTTTCATGTCTATGCCACGCACTGGAGCGCCGACAGCATCGCCTTTAGCGTCGACGACAAGGTACATTATCGCTATCAGCCGAGCGCTAAAAATGCGCGAACATGGCCGTTTGACCGGGAGCAATATGTGGTGCTCAATCTGGCGATAAAACCAACTATCGATAGCACCTTTAAGAGCGCCGAAATGGAAATAGACTACATCCGCATCTTTGCTCCAGATGCCGGCCCGGGCGACCCACCTATTTGGTCGGATGAATTTAACTAAACCATCGG
>DDJS01000095.1:8895-14008 GCA_002339165.1 Cellvibrionales bacterium UBA2618
ATCGGCCGCACGGTGGCTTTGACTGAAGCCGGTAAAAGGGCGCGGCATTGCTATGCGACGAGATGCGATGAGATACGTTGCTTTTATGGTCTCTTGGAGCCTATGATTTTAGGCCCAACCAACAACGCGCGGCCGACTAGCAGCAGTATAAAAAGGCAGGCCGCAAGCTACATATCGGTATTAAACCCACATGAGACATCGCCAACCACCCCATTCACCGGTTGCAGATAAGCTGCCCCACAAAATAATTCACCAAAAAGATCCGACATCACGCGTGTCGATCTATCAATCACCCAAACACAGATAGAACTGATGATAAGCGTGAGTCCAATTTTTGGTGTAATCATACTGCGCTCATTTTTTGTGCCCAACGATTTTGTGTATCCAGTCAGCACCAGTTGGACATAATTGTCTGAGAGCGTATTTTAGCTCATCGTTCACCCTAAGGGGATAATGATAATGCTTAGAACAACCACACCATCGGCTGAGAAAACGGTTCGAGATATACGTCGAGCCACCCGCAAATATTGTTCATCCAAAGAGAAGATTCGCATTGTGCCCGGAGGCCTTCATGGTGAAAACAGCATTGCTGAACTCTGCCGACGAGAAGGTATTGATGCCGATGGATCTTATCGTTGCTCAAAAGAGTTTCTAAAAGCAGGCAAGAAACGATTAGCCGGTGATACTGTCTGAGACGCCACCACTGATGAAATCAAGAATCTCCGCGGCCAAGCTAGCGAGTCAAAAGAAACGCTGGCTGAATTGATTTTAGAAAACTGATTGCTCAAAAAAAGCGTTCTCGGAGGTGGGGAGGACGGCTTAGGAAATATTTAGTTTCATATAAACTGAGGTCATTAAATTAGCGGAACAACCCAGCTTGTCAGTGTGACAAACACTGGAGCGGTTGGATATCCGTCGGTTCACGGAGGCTGCATATTATTGCTTTGTTGGACTTTTTGGCTAAAAATCCCACTGATTATTAGCCACCAAATCTACTAAATCTATCCTGCTCTGCCACCCCTTAACCTGCAACTCCGGCTCATCGTAGAAATGCGAGACATGCCCAATGCAGAGATAGGCCGCCACCTCAATTCTTTCCGGTATCTTGAGCAGAGTCTTTAACTTCTGCTTATCCATAATCGATACCCAACCCACACCAATATTTTCTGCCCGCGCCGCCAGTTGGAGGTTTTGTACTGCACAGACGGTGCTGTAGATATCCATCTCCGGCTGGTGGGTCTTACCCAGCACCACAGATCCTCCACGTTCGCGATCACAGGTAATACAGATATTGATCGGCGCATCCAAAATCCCAGCCAATTTAAACTGCCGATAATCATTCTGTCGCTTATCGGTAAACATCTCCGCGGCGTCAGCATTGGCTTGCTGATGGAGGTCATGGATGGATTGTTTGATCAGCTGATCGTGCAGCACAATAAAATTCCACGGCTGAGAAAACCCTACCGAGGGAGCATGATGGGCGGCCCGCAATATACGCTCTAGAACATCATCAGCCACAGGGTCTGGCAAGAACTCACTGCGCACATCGCGTGCGCCCATACAAAACCTTGTAGAAATCATCCCGCTCTTGCTGGCTAATTATTGTATTCAAAGTCTTTCCTTTAAAGAGCCATCAACTTTGAGACGCTTTGGAATAAGAAGTTGTGCTCGCCTATGAAGAGTTTTCAAGCTGCTGTGCCAGCCAAAGGCTTTATCTCTAGAAGGCCATTTAAAAAATATCAACGAAACCAAGGTTCGCTGCGACCTGATCCAGATGGAGAGCCTTGCAGATTGTAAAGCGATGAGCATGAGCGCAATTGTTGGTTTATTCATACCGCGCCGATTTTTTGAGCGAGGCTTTTAGAATGGCCCGCAACACGCAACAGTGCGAGATACGCTACTCACAACCGTTGCAACGGTGCCAAAAATACACCACCCAGCCTTTAATACAGGATAAATTCAGTGCATTTTTGACGTCGCTCAAACGGCTTTGTTGAACTATTGCCCTACTTTTAGGCTGCCGGTTTTACCAAGACCGCCTTTTACCTGCTGAACCTTATAATTTGTCAAAGCCTTAACCATTTGATTAAAGGAATCAGCAAACGCTGCAGTGACAATTTTTCCTTCTGGAGTGTTACTAAAAGCCCCCCCTGCCCCACCAGCACTGCCGCCGAAAAGTGCCCCGCCCAGAGCAAAATCGTAATTAGCCGCATTGCCCACCGCTGCAGAAATTTGTACGCCGGAACGATTATCAATTAACAGTAACGTTGTTGCGGCTTCGTTTTTTTGCATGCCGCCAGCTATAGCAGCACCGATGCCACCAAATAATGCGCCGGCAATAGCCCCTATACCACCAGTGCCTTTTTCTGCAAATTGAACTGACGGACTGATGGTATAGTCAGCCGCTACCATTTGGCCTTTGCCAAAATTACTCCCGGCACGGGTTTCACCCGCTCCCATCAACTCTCTTTCCGCCTTTATTGCGGCCATAACGGCGCCCCGTTCCACCACGACAAAACATCCGGATTGTTGAACCATTAGACGAATAACGGGCGTTGTGCTGCCCAAGTTCGGCATCCGATTAAAATACACCTGCCACCATGGTAGTGATGTGTCTTCGAAGACAGAAAGTGTCCCCAAAGGTTCGCTACACTTTTCAAGTTGATTGTTTGCATTTTGTGTCGACGCGCCGCCTGCTGATCCGGTTACCGTACCACCGCCTTGTCCGCCTCCTAAAGTTGGCAAAGTAGCTTTGCAACCAGATATGACCACTATTGCTGCAACCAATAAACCGCTTAAAACACATTTATTTTTCATCGCTGTACTCCTTCCCCTCACATTGATTTAAAACTGAATACACGGGGAGCTGGTCTCCAGTTTTTACACTTGACGAATGACAAACTAGGTTGTTCGATCGCGTTAACTTGAACACTTAACCGCATGCTAATGACCAACACACGGAATTGGGTATCGAAGTGAAGCGGCCCAACTGGTTAGAAAACGTGCTACTACTAGTGGATGCGACTGACGAACCAGCAGATCCAATAGGTAAGACCACGCAACCAAGAGTAGGCTGTGAAAGGAAATTTGAAATAAAAAAGTGCAACATCAAAGAAACCAAAATCCTTTTCGGCGCGTTATTATTACAGTGTAGTCGAAATTATCGAAGTCTGTTTTTATAACGCCATAACGCATTACATCAAGCAGTTTATGAGGGTTTTAAGTAAAATTTGGCCGCATCTTTTTCTAAAAGAGAACAAGAAAAAGAAGGAGAAAGGGACAATGGAAGTGGAAGGGCTAATAATAATAGAAACCCATTAACTGCCAAACTGTTTAGGGTGCGTTGGTCGCCGTGACGGCAAAATGCCAGCAGCGCCATAAAAATCTATCCACCTTACCTACAAAAGGCAAGGCGCTGCGGATCAGCGCGAACAATCTAGCGCGCCGGGCGACCAAACAGTGATGCAAGCCTGATTAATTTAAGTTTTAGCGCGCGTTAAAATTCTCGATCGATGAAAAAACGTCATTAAACTCCGAGTTTAAGCCAAACGTCGTCTATCCTTGTATTGACTAAATACCGATATTAACGGTTTAAACTGGGTAAAGATGGCGACAAAAAATACCACTACAGACCCTAACAAATTACAGCTTGCCCTAAAAATAGTCGGTTTAGCATGGGCTAGTTTTTATGTGATTGCTGCAGTCAGTCAGCAGTTTTTTCCTATCGACCCCGATAGTTTAATGGGCTTATTTTTTGTATGGGGGCATGGCGGTGTCGCCTATGTCTCTATGATCTGTGCCATCAATATACCTCTGGGTCTGGCGCTGTATTTGTCGGCAGCCAACCCTGGACGGCATGCTTCAGCCATTGATTTATGCTTGGTGATTAATTTTTCGCATTTGATCTGTATGTTGATTATGTCGTTTACCCATGACAACGCCATGTTACACCTCGCCGGTGACGTGCCTATTGGGCTTGTCGCCATGTCGGTACTGGCTTATTACTGGCTGCCCCTGCGCTCGCGGTTAATTAACGAGTATATCAACGGTTCAAGCGCTGGCCCGGCGTAAAGAGAGCGCGTTTTATAGGTTTCAGAGCCTAGATAACAATTAGAGTAAGATTTATTCCGAATTACGCTCCTCCAAACCCTCTATTTTTGCTAGGACTTTTTGTAATGTTAATTTGATTTCGTCTGCTAGATCTATACCGTCATGCTTTGACATTAATGTGAGAAGTTCGCAATCAATTTTTTTCTTTAACGGCCTAAAATCGTCATTAATTCTGCCGGCATGCCCCCCCCATTCTTGATAAGATTTACCTTGTGACTTCATGTCATCTATTATTTTGTTGTGATATTCAATTTTTTGCTGAATCAAATTTGAAGAGTGAACTAACGCGCTTATTCTTCCATTTTTGATGATTTCATACTTTTGCAGAGTAAAAGCTCGTGCAGCTACTATGAGAGCTATTGCTCCAACAATTACTTCTAAAAAGTCCATAATATTTCCTTTATGCAGGAATGAGTGAAAGGTTAACGCCCACTTAAGAGGCAAAATCGAGTTGGCTAAAATAGGTGAACGGAGTGGAAAAATAGCCAACTTTATTTTGGCCCTCTTTAAGTTTTTGTTAGCCTTTGCTATGACTAACATTGAAGCTAGTTGATTTCCCAATATTTAGTGTGTTCGTTACAAATAACGCATCTACGTCTAAATTTAGCGGGCATTATTTAGACGGATGTCCGTCAAGCCAAGCAAAAAAGAAGATAGATTTACCATCTTTAATTTGCCCCATTAAAGGAATATCGGAAAAGATTAAGTCAGGTTCTTTACCACTTAATACTCTGAAGTAAACGCCAAACTCTTCTATTGAATATGTTGATTCTTTGGGTAAAGTTAATTCAAGTGTTATGGTGCCGTTAGGTTAGCAAGAGCGATCAGCGCTAGTTGAACCACGTGTAACTTTAAGTATTTTCACTACTGGCTTCGGTACACTTTCCCAAAATTCACTACCAGAACGAGGATCAGACTGAGCAGGTCCTGCATGCTCTTTCCATCTATCTAGAGTAGGAGTGAAAACTTTAGCACCACTACCAAAATAACAGGCTAAGTAATG
>DDJS01000088.1:0-180 GCA_002339165.1 Cellvibrionales bacterium UBA2618
AAATAGCGCCGCTGAGACAACGCATAAGAGCAAAGTAAGCAACGGTGGGTGGGGGTGGGACTGAGGATCTAGTATCACAAGCTATGCTTAGATGGGAAATCTTATCAGCTAAGCGCAAGTCCAGCGCTTGTCGGAAGCCAAAGAGCCTTTAACTGAATGCAGCAATAGGAAATAGGAAAT
>DDJS01000088.1:504-4486 GCA_002339165.1 Cellvibrionales bacterium UBA2618
AATAGGAAATAGGAAATGATGAGGGGACTAAATAAACTACCGACCAAGATAACAAAAGAAAAACTGGTGATTTAGATTAAAATAAGGAAGATCAGACTCCGCTGATGGCTAACAATCCGGTTAGCCCTTGATCCTTCAAACTCTTCCTTTAACCTTAGCCGTTCGTCTGCTATCGCGCAGATGTATGATCCGTAGCCGTCAGCACCGGCACGCCGGCGCAACATCAATGAAAGGGCTAGCTGTAGCTAATCACCTAAATCCATTTAGGCGTATCATCCATGAAATAGACCCCTTTAATAGCTTATTTCCTTAAGCATCGTCCGATCATACCCAACACAGACGGTTTTAAAAATACCATGCAAATGCTAATTAATAAAAGCTAACTACCTGCCAACGTCCGTCGAATCGTTTTTACAAGCGTTTTCGGACGCTATCCGGTCCGAGCGATATAAGAGGAAGGTTCAGACTCCGCTGAAGGTCGAAATATTCATCGACAAATAATCCCTTATCACACTTCCTCTTGGCAGTTACCCACCACTCAAACTCTCACTAACGGCACCTCGCTGCCGAGGTACGCCGATGAAAAGCTTTGGTTTCCATCCGGTTAAAATCCATTTAACTGCGCGGTCCATCGCGATCGCTTTTCACACATCCTTCTTCCTGAAGAACACGACCATATTATCTATATAGTATATTTATGCATATACCTCTGGCGCGCTAGTACTTTTTAGCTATCAATTGAAGCGAAACGTTGGGGTGTTTTTTTGAGCGCTCTAAGCCGGCGCAAGCAGAATTTTTTGACGTAGCTTTTCGACCTGATCTCGCGTTTGCGCGGCCTCTTCAAATTCTAAATTACGCGCATGTGTATACATTTTTTCTTCCAAACGAGCAATTTCGCGGGCAACGTCTTTGATCGGCATGGTCGCGCCATTGCCGTAATCTGCTGAGTCTTCGGCAACCTTGTTGCCCCGGCGATTCTTGTTAGTGCCAGCATAGGCTCCCTCCATAATATCCGCCACGCTTTTAACAATGCTCCTAGGGATAATCCCCTGCGCGAGGTTGTGCTCCATTTGCATCTTGCGCCGACGCTCGGTTTCATCCATCGCTCTGCGCATCGAACCGGTGATTTTGTCCGCGTATAAGATCGCTTTGCCGCGCAAATGCCGCGCAGCGCGGCCAATGGTCTGGATCAACGACTGTTCCGAGCGTAAAAAACCCTCTTTGTCAGCATCAAAAATGGCTACCAATGAAACCTCTGGCATATCCAATCCCTCGCGGAGTAAATTAATTCCCACCAAGACGTCAAATTCTCCCAGCCGTAGATCGCGTATAATTTCAACTCGCTCTACGGTGTCTACGTCAGAGTGTAAATAACGCACCCTAACTTGATGCTCAGATAGGTAGTCAGTCAAATCTTCAGCCATGCGTTTGGTCAGTACGGTGATCAAGACTCGTTCGTTATCGCGGGCTTTTTGACGAATCTCAGAGAGCGCATCGTCAACCTGATTCAGGGCTGGGCGAACTTCGATCTCTGGGTCTAGCAACCCAGTCGGTCTCACCAACTGCTGCACCACCTGCCCTTGGTTGGCCGCCTCATAGCGGCTCGGCGTCGCCGAAACAAAAATCATCTGCGGCGCCAGCGCTTCCCACTCATCAAACCGCAACGGTCGATTATCGAGTGCTGATGGCAACCGAAATCCGTACTCGACAAGCGTCTCTTTACGCGACCGATCGCCCTTGTACATGGCCCCCAGTTGCGGCACTGAAACGTGAGATTCATCAATGATCATGAGCGCGTTGGCGGGTAAATAATCAAATAGCGTCGGCGGCGGTTCGCCGGGCGCTCGACCGGACAGATAGCGCGAATAATTTTCGATCCCGTTGCAGTAACCCAATTCGCGCATCATCTCAGAATCGTAGCGCACGCGCTCCGCGAGCCGCTGCGCCTCGACCAATTTATCGAGCGAACGCAACTGCTCGAGGCGTACCGCCAACTCCTCCTGAATCCGATCTGCAGCGTCAATGACACGATCCCTCGGGGTGACGTAGTGCGATTTTGGGTAGATAGTCACCCTCGGTATCCGACGCAATACCTCCCCGGTTAAGGGGTCAAACAAAGTGAGATTCTCGACCTCATCGTCGAACAACTCGATACGAATAGCCTCGAAGTCAGAGTCGGCGGGGTAGACATCGATAACGTCACCGCGCACCCGGTAAGAGGCGCGATCAAAGTCGACATCGTTACGCCGATATTGCAGCTCTGCTAAGCGGCGAAGGACTGCTCGTTGATCGATCTGCTCTCCGCGAGACAGGTGCAAAACCATTTTTAAATAGGACTTAGGATCTCCCAAACCATAAATCGAAGAGACCGTGGCCACAACGATAACATCGGAGCGCTCCATCAGCGCCTTGGTCGCCGATAGGCGCATCTGTTCAATGTGGGAGTTGATCGATGCATCCTTTTCGATAAAGGTGTCCGACGATGGCACGTAGGCCTCGGGCTGGTAATAATCGTAATAAGAGACGAAATATTCAACCGCATTGTTCGGGAAAAATCCTTTGAACTCGCCATATAACTGGGCTGCCAGCGTTTTGTTGTGTGCCAGCACAATGGTCGGCCGCTGCACCTCCTCGATCACCTTGGCGACGGTAAAGGTTTTGCCTGACCCGGTAACGCCCAGCAACGTCTGCGATGCTAAGCCGTTATTCAGTCCTTTAACCAACCCGGCGATGGCCTCAGGTTGATCGCCCGCCGGGACGTAGTCACTGACCACGTCAAAGCGTCGCATGGCCTCGTCTTTTTCGGCATTCAACATGGCGCTAGCCCCGACACCTTTGCGGCGGCGCAAAGACTGGAAAAGTAGGCTGAATTTTTGTTCTCTAAGCTCGTAATGAGTCCCTCCACCGACCGATCCTCGATCAACTCGCGAAAACTGTGCTTTTTAACGCCAACATAGGTAATGCCTTTAAAGCGCACATCGACAGTAACCCAACGATCATCCGACGCGCGCTTGACCATTAGGTCGAGATACAGGTCGGGGAGTAATTTAGAGTTCAGCACTAACTGCACCCAACCTCGGGAACCGCGCTGATTGACCAACACATCGTGGACTGAAAACGTCTGACCATCATAATATTTGAGACCCTCGAACGCATAACGGCGCAACGTGCTTTCGACCGCTGCAGAAAGCGTCCGCGCACGCGGCTCATTTAATTGTGCGTACATCGTTTTTCCAATCAGTGCGCGGGTCGTCGAGGCAGCATCCCACAACGGTGCCATATGGGTATTTAGATAACGATCATACGCGACGGGATCCATTCGATAACGATCAGCATTTTTAACCAGCTCGGCGCTTGCCGCCGAAACCCTCGCATGGTACTCGCTGCTGAGTTCAGCCGCCCACTGCGGCTGCACTGCTTTATTTTGCTCGGCGAACGCCGGCGCTGCCGAGCAAAATAAAGACATTAGCGAGAGCACCAAAGCCGCTCGACGAAGCCGCAACAACACCCCCAACACGCATGCAAAACGCACCGCTATAACGAAACATAAAAACAAAAAAGGTAAAGCCACGAAAGGTACAGCCACGCAAAGATCTGAATGTTAGTATAACGCTTAACAGCGGCAATCGGATTGCTATCAAGATATTTTTCCTCGACGTCAGTCAGGCGAGATATCACCGCCCTCGCACTGCAATGCGCAGGGGCCGAGATACCCTCGATGGCCAGCGTCCATCGAAAACCCAATGCCCGCACTATAGCCCTTTGGGGTAGGCCTCTAAGGGTCTGAAGGCATGGTGTTTTACCCAGCCATCAAGTATCCACAACAAACCTCAAACACGAAGCAGAATAGGTTGACTCGACACACGCTCAGCCCTAAAATGGCCAACCTTAAAGAGACGCCGTTCCGCCTTAGCTCAGTTGGTAGAGCAAATGACTGTTAATCATTGGGTCGCTGGTTCGAGCCCAGCAGGCGGAGCCAATT
>DDJS01000135.1:0-1724 GCA_002339165.1 Cellvibrionales bacterium UBA2618
TAGCCCAAGAGGATTGCGTCGATCTGGCGCAGTCTTCAGCATTGCTAGCTTTAAGGACACGGTATGAATATCCGTTGTTGAAAATCTAGCCGCCAAGTCGCCTTGACCGGCGATTGCCCGCTTGTAAACAGCGACTCCGGTCAATGCCCCAAAGGTGGTCAGGCCGCTCAGAGCAATCGGTATTTTAAACGGAAAACCTAACGGCTCATGTGGCATATAAAAAAATATTTTGGTGGTAAACAATCGGGAAAATGAATAATTACAGGGGCAGATGTTACGCATAATGGACACTGGCGAACGCGAGGCTCAGTGGTTTAGCTGTCCTCGGATTCGTCATCGAGTTGCAGTTCTAACTGGTAAAAATTGTCGTCTTCGTCATACCCTTCAAACTGGCCATTGCCAATCCAGTCGCCGGTAAAATAGGCCGCCTTGCCGTCCGGGTCAAACAGATAGCCCTCGACTTCGGTGTCGTCTAAATGGCCCACTAACTCACCATAGACATATATATTGCCGCTATAGCCGCTGACCTCGTAGCCCAATTCTTGAGCCTGACAGGTGCCGACGAACAATGCCATCGCGAGCCAAAGCACCAGGTTTAGGTAATGTTTCATGGGTCCTCTCCCTAAGGTTATACGGCGTTGTTACAGCATCGTTGGTTGAAATCTACCGCGTGTCTCACACGCTTGGGCGAATTCAGTATCTATGCACCAGTCGGCGGCTGCGCACTCGTCGATTAATCCACACTCTACCATCGGATCGCAATCCCAGCGCATCCGTCACGTGGCTCTTGCGCGTCGATTTTCTTAAAACAGAAAGTGCCAACCAATCGTCAAACGAAACATTCTTTTCTACTTGCGAGTGGTCTCATTGCGGTTCTCAATGCCTGCCTTGTTATTCCCGCCTTGCGCTTGGTTCGGCGATTGCGCGTTTCAAACAAGCACGCATTGACTTCCACGCGATCTTTGATCATATAAAGATTAACCTAAATCCACAGCGCTGCCTACCTAACTCTCAGGAATTACTGCTTTAGATGTATGTGTTGCTCGAGGCACATCTCTTACTATTTGCAATGCAATTTATAATTTTCCGATGATTGACGCTTTATTTGAACACATGGTGGGGCTTCGTCACAACAAACAACACTTTACAAGGAGCATATTATGAGTTCATTACCGTTAAATGGCATAAAACTGGATGATCTGGCAGCTTACACACAAGTGATCACCGACCACCCTGAACAGGCTATATCGGAGTATGGCATTGTGGCTGAATGGCGAGGCGGCGTGCACAGTGAAATCCGTACATTAAATCAATACATTGGCGGAAAAGAGGTTGTCAAAGACGTTAGTTTTCATGTCGGTGAACCTAAAGAATTGCTGGGTAATAATGCCTATCCAACACCACAAGATTATTTATTGGGTGGTATGGCGGGTTGCATGATGGTCGGATTTGTCGCTTCAGCGAGTGCTCGAAACATCAAGTTAGACGAAGTGAAATTAACCATTAAAGGGGCGCTCAATTTACGCGGATTTTTAAACGTCGATGCCGATGCGCCCGTAGGTTTCGCCGAAGTGCAATTTAATTTTGCCGTGAAAGGCGACGGCAGCCAGGCTCAGTACGACGAAATAATCGCTGGTGTGCAGCAGTCTTCCCCCAATTATAGGACCATTAGCGATGCCGTAAAGGTCTCCGCTATTGTGACATGACATATCAATAAATAACGA
>DDJS01000135.1:2088-9332 GCA_002339165.1 Cellvibrionales bacterium UBA2618
TAGATGGGTGTCGGGTAGATCTGAGACGACAGTCAATAAAAAGTCATCGACAGGTGCGCGGTTTTACTCCCGCTGCATCTCACCGACGGCAGAGCCATCCCCCTAATCGAAACGGGCAGTCGAATAGACGTTTGAATGCGCCTTTTAATTATCCGATTAACGCTTTGATACGCGCTTTTGCGCTGGCCGAACCGCGTTTTAGGTCCTCACCGATGCAATACAGCGCGGGCACCAGTAGCAAGGTGACGAACAGCGCGAACAGCACGCCAAACGCCAGCGCCAACCCGGCGGGCTTTAAAAATTCTGCATCGATAGATCGCTCGGCCATGAGTGGCATTAGCCCGACAAAGGTAGTCACCGAGGTCAGTAATATCGGGCGAAAGCGTTGCACCGTCGATTCGACCACCGCGTCTAGCGCAGACCGCCCCTGATCTCGTAGCTTGCCTATGCGGTCTACCAAGACTAGATTGTCATTGACCACCACGCCGGCGGCAGCGCCGATGCCAAAGTATGAGTACATCGACATCGACATATCGAATAGTAAGTGCCCGTAAATGGCCCCCATAAACGAAAAGGGGATGGCGGTCATGACCAGCAGTGGCAAGAAATAAGAGCTAAAGGCGATCGCGATCAGCGCATACATTGAAAAAAGTGCGATAACATAGAGCGCTCCGATTTCACTAAAAAATTCTTCTTCGGCTTCTAGACGACCACTTTTTTCGACCAATAGACCGGGATGGCGCGCCGCAAAATCGTCGATAAAGTTGTCGTTAACATCGCTGTCGATATCGCTGGCGCGGTCGTCGTCGACTCTGGCAGAGACGCGCGCCATGCGCATGCCATCGCGTCGCTGAATGCGTTGCACGCCGCTGGCGAGGGTAATATCGACGACCGACATCAGTGGGAGTTCTCGACCATCGTTGGTTCGGACTCTAAAGTTGCTGAGGCTGTTAAGGTTGCTGCGCAGCTCTTTGGGGTACCTGATCATCACTTTGGCATCGCCATACTCTCGCGGCAGTCTCTGAACCTCTTCGCCGTAGTACGCCTGGCGAACCTGATAGGATATGTCTGCCAGTGTGATGCCAAGCATTTCAGCTCCCGGCAACAGCGCCAGATGTAATTCATCGACCTCTCCGCGAAGATTATCGCGGGTGAAAAAGGTACCATCGTAGCCGGATAGATGGGCCTGCAGTTCACTGCTGGCTGCGCGGAGTACGTTCATATCTTGGTGGCGCAGTAAATAACTGAGCTGCGGACTGTTATCGCTCAAGGTGTAAAAAAACTGGATGCGGTCGGCTTCGGGCATATCGCCGACCAACTCGCGAAAGCGTTTAGCGACGTCTGAGGTCGATAGGTCGCGCGTCTCGGGCGGTACCAGTTTAACCCCTGCAAAAACGCCGCCGCGCTCGGCCAAACTAAACCAACCCTCGATCAGTTTGCCGGACCTGCCATTCGCCCGAGCGGTCGATTCGACCTCTTCGATCAGTTGCAGTTCTGCAGCCTCGAGCTTTTGCAGCACTTCCAGCGAGCGTGCATAGGGGGTTCCGGTCGGTAAGTCGACATCGATCCATATTTGTTCACTCTCGACCTCGGGGAAAAAGCTCGATCTTACCCAGCCGTTGTTGATGAGTCCGAGACAGATGAGAAAGCCAGTTATAAAGACTGCCGAGGTTGTGTAGCGATTCGCCACAGCCTTACCGACCCACTGGCGGTAGTGGTTGCCGGCGAAGAGAGAGATGGAATTGGCAATATTATTTTGTAACGTGGCGAGGCGTCCGAGTTGCTCTCGGGGGCGAAGGTTGTTTAGGTGCGCCGGTAAGATAAAAAACGCCTCGATCAGAGAGATGGCCAGAGCCGCGGTGATCACAATCGATAGTTGACGGGTTATTTGCGCATCGCTGCCGGATAAAAAGAACCAGGGAGCAAAGGCGATCATGGTAGTGAGAACCGCGAAAAAAACCGGTTTAGATACCAGTACCGCCCCTTCAACCGCGCCTTTTAAGCCGCCGCCCAATCGTTCCGTCTGCTCGTGAATGCTTTCGCCAACCACGATGGCATCATCAACCACGATGCCCAATACCAGCAAAAAGCCAAAGGTCGATATGATGTTAAGGGAGACATCATTGGGTGGCAGCAGCGCAAATGTACCCATAAATGCGACGCCAATACCCACTGTAACCCAGAGCGCTACTGCGGGCCTTAGAGTTAAAATAAGCACCAAAAAAACCAACGCTAGACCGAGATAAGCCGATTTTCCAATGGTCGTCATTCGCGCTTTGTAGATGTCTGCGTCATCTTGCCACAGGGTCAAACTGATATCTTTTGGGAGGGTTTTTTCGCGCTCCTCCATCCATCCGCGCACAGTATCCGATAGTTTGACGACTTGCATATTGTCGGTGGCCATAACTTGAATAAGACCGGCGCGCTCGCCAGCTATTCTGGCGATCATGTCGTCATTTTCAAAACCGTCGATCACGCGCGCCACATCGCCGACGCGGATACTGCTGCCGTCTGGGTTTTGGACGATGATAATCTGTTCGAAATCAATCTCTGTATCGGCTAGGTTACGCGCTCTGAGTCGCACATCACCGGTTTCTGTTCGCACTCGGCCAGACGAGAGGTTGATCGAGTTATTGCGAATCGCGCTAGCCACCTGCGAAAAACTTACCGCATAACGCTGCATGGCGTTTTCGGATAATTCGATCGTCACTTGCTCGCGGCGGTCGAACATCAAATTCACAATGGATACGTAGGGGAGCGCGGCAATTTCATTGCGCAGCTTGTGGGTCAGCCTTGCCAGTCCCCGCTCGTTCGCGTCGCCATGCACCGCAATAAGCATAACTTCGGATCGGTAGACGTTGCGGCGGATGAAAGGCCGCTCGATATCTCTGGGCAGTGAATTGACGCCGTCAACCGCGTTTTTAACGTCGCTGAGAAAGGTATCTATGTCGACACCGGATTTACTTCTTACTTCAATATCGGCGAAGCCTTCTGAGGCGGTTGCATACATGCGTTTGATCGAATCGATATTATTCAACGACTCCTCAATCCGAAAAATAATCTGTTCCTCGACCTCTTGAGGTGCGGCGCCAGGCCAGGCCACGGAAATAGTCACCACATTATCTCTAAAGGTGGGAAAAGCCTCGCGCTCCATGGTAAAAAAACCGAGTGCGCCAGACAGTATTATTCCGACCATCAGTAAATTGGAAGCCACCGGATTATGAGCCCACCAGCTAATGACTGAACGCATAGCTTAAGCCCCTGCAGTATCGGCGTTGCTTTGATCCAGTATTACTGGTTTGTCTCGTGCGATTATTTCGAGTGGCATGCCCTCGATAGCATTGCGGATGGACGAGTGTATTACCCACTCGCCGACCTCTAATCCTGAACTGACAACGACCTCGGTATCGTTGCTGAAAGCGACATCGACGGCTCTTATTTCAAGCTGTTGATCCTCATTGAGCACGTACACTAAATTGCCCGCGCGCAGAGCAGAGGGCGAGATTGTCAGCACATTTTCGAGCTTGGGCCCGGCAATTTCTGCGCGGACAAATAATCCGACAGCCAGCGGCATACCGGTTTTGGATGCGCCTTGCCCGTAGGGATCTTCCACCTGAGCGGTACCAAACAGCATCCGTGTCGACGGATCTATGGCGGCATCTAGTCTTCGCAAGCTGCCGAGCCACTGATGTTGATGATCCGCCAACGTGGTGGTGATGGTGACTAACCGTGCATTGTCGGCGTTGGCGATAAAGCCAATGGGCAGTTCGAGCGTGGCGATCTGTGCATCATTAAATGGTAGGCGTATTTCTACGACATCGTCGGCAAAAGCTCGGCCAATCTTACTGCCTGGCGTCACGTACTGTCCGATCGCGACTGACGTATCGACAATACGGCCCCGAAACGGCAAGCTAATACGCGTCCGTGCAAGATTCAATCGGGCGTGGGCAAGATCCGCCTCGGCGGCTCTTGCATTGGCTTGCGCCTCTGCAACTTGCGGTTTTTTTAGCGCCAAGTCGGAGGCCTTGGGTTCGTTGCGCAATTGGTACCGAGCAACATCGGCATCGGCATCGGCCTGCAGGACTCGCACTTGCGCGCTCGCTTGCCGCGCTTCGGCGGTTCTCACCGCAGATTGGTAACCGGAGGGTTCAATCGATACCAGCGACACGTCCGCTTGCACTCTGCCACCTTCGACAAACTCGTTAGACACAGCGACCACTCTGCCGCCCACTTGGGCGATGATATCCACGTGGGTTTTGGCCCTGACCTCTCCCTGAGTAGTCACCGATGAGTCAATTGTCGCGCGCTTCACCGACTCCACCAAGACGCTAATAGCCCGGCGCGCTTCGTCGGACTTTTGCGGTTGTGGTTTTAGCTCGGTAAGCAGCTGATAACTGCCGAGTCCAGCGACAATGATGACGATGGGCAAAGATATTTTTTTGAGGAGTGGGCTCACTAAGGTTGCCTCAACTGTTGGTGTTTGATCATTGAAGCCAGTCATAAGAGAACTGTTTGCTAAGCAAACATAACAGTGTATGGGCGAGTATAAAAAAAGCAATTGTAATTAGGTATGGCGACCACCGGCTCTGTGCACAAGGGTGATTATTGTCTTGGCGTTGAACTTTGGGTCAGTCGTCGGTTCCGACGTCGCTCAATGCTGCAATACCACTAGTATAGCCAGTGGCACAGGTAATCGCTTAAAACGTCATATTATATACTCATAATCGAATGTTATATCGCTGTTTTTATCAATAGATTGCATTAATAAATATAAATTAATCAATGCAATATGTACGGCTAAATAATCAATTGCGACGACGGTTCCATCGGATCGATCGCTTACCATCAACGTCTTGTTGGCAGCGCGCTGGTCTTTTTAAGCGCCATGTGATCACTGCGATGGATCGACAAAGATGCGTCCTATTCATCCGCCGGATAGCATGAACGCCACACGCCGGACTGGCAGGTGGGGGTCAGTTAGTGGTCGTTTGGCCAGTGGCAAAAGGACTTTAAAAACGCTAAGGTACCGATCATTAGTTCGGTTGAAGTATTCACAGAACGGCAACTTTTTACGTTTCGCGTTTAGGGGCATTTCGAATGCCGCAGGGTTGGGGATCGACCGCCAACACTGCTCGACGAATTGTGTCGCTGCGGGTCGAGCAATAATAGAATTAACGGGGAGTTTTTAGTGCAACAGTCAAAGCATAATAAAGTATCGATCACTACCGAGAAAAGCGGCTTTTATCGAGGTTTTAACCTTGCGGTAGCAGTCATCCCCAAGGTCTTTATCGTCGCCTTGATTCTCTGGGTCGGTGCGTCCCCAGAACGCGCCGGCGAGCAACTTTTGAGTATGCAAAATTGGTCGATCTCATCCTTTGGTGCTTGGTACATTTACGTCACTGCTTTTTTTACCATCACCTGCGTGGCACTGGCAATATGGCCACGCACGGGCGCTGTGGTGCTGGGGCGAGCAGGCGATAAACCCGAATTTTCGATGTTTACTTGGCTGTCGATGATGTTTGGCGCCGGTATCGGAATCGGTATGCTCACCTATTCTACGGCTGAACCTATTTTTCACTTTGCCGCTAACCCCGATACGATCCGCGGTATCAGCACTCCTCTGGATGCAGACAATGTTCGTAATGCCTATAAATGGGCGCTTTTGCACTATGGTTTGACCCCCTGGGCCTGCTACGGCGTGATTGGTATTTCGCTCGGCTATCTGAGCTATGCGCGCGGCTTACCACTGACCATTCGTTCTGGCTTACAACCATTATTCGGTTCGGCGATGTCGGGATGGGCAGGTAATCTGGTGGATATTGCCGCGATTTTGGCAACCTTGATCGGGTTGGGTGTCACCATTGGCTACGGTGTTTCTCAATTTGCCTCCGGTATCTTTAACATCAGCGGGTTGCAGTGGATCGTCGATGATGCGGGTAAACCCACGCTAGTGGCACAGGTGGTTGGATTAACGGTCATCGTCAGTGCCTCCTGCGTCTCGGCGATGTCTGGATTACAGCGCGGGATCAAATGGCTGTCTAACATCAACATGGGGCTATCGATTTTTTTAATCCTATTTTTTGTACTGTTTGGCGCGAGCGCTTTTGCGCTCAAGAGTTTTGGCTACGCAATTTGGGATTACCTGATGGCTCTGCCGAGCATGTCGACGACCGTTTGGAACAGCCCCGAAACCGAAGTTGGTGCGGCGCTGCGAGACTGGCAAGGGGCATGGAATATTTTTTACTGGGCCTGGTGGATCGCCTTTGCGCCCTTTGTTGGCTTGTTTTTAGCGCGTGTTTCCAAAGGCCGCACGGTGCGCGAATACGTCTTAGGGGCGATGATTATTCCGTCGCTGATCTGCCTAACTTGGTTTACCTTTATCGGCGCGACAGCGATCGATCTGGAACTCAAGGGAGTTGCTCAAGGCGCAATCGTCAATGCCGACATCTCGGCGCAACTCTTCACCACGATCAATTTGATGTTGTCACCAGACATGGCGGTAGCATTGTCGGTGGTGGTAGTGACGTTGTTGCTGACGTTTTTAATCACCTCGGCGGATTCGGGTATCTTGATTATCAACACGTTGGCGTCGGGTGGCGATCAAAGCCAAAAGCGTGGGATTCATGTGGTTATTTGGGGTTTGATCTTTGCGCTCTTGGTCGGCGTGCTCTTGGCGGCGGGGGGTATGGACGCCCTGCGCTCGGCGATGATCATTGGTGCCCTGCCATTTTCGGCGGTGATGGCGTTGATGACGGTATCGATGATAAAGGCGCTGGTGTTTGATCGGCAAGAGTGATCCCCGCTGAGCCATGCTCGCACCAATAGGGCGGTTGCGTGGCTGTGTTTTTTCGGCCCAATGTATTTTTCGCTGGTGATCATGGCCCTGACTTGGTTGTGACCGTCAATTTTAGTGCGTGTCGCGGTTTAGGGTGTTAATCAGAGTGCGCAAACGCCGTGCACCACCCTTTATATTCCTGTTACTGCCAAAGCCTGCGCTGGGGGTGCGCCAACGGCGCTTTATGTCACCATTAACAGCTCGAGACGGCCGGAGAGATGGGCCGGCCCCCTGTCGTCTTTATCAAACCGCTATATTGTCCGATTAACTAGCCATTTCTAATCGATGTTTTTGAGTTTAATCGAGGTTCGGGATTATTTTTAACTGCATGATTACTATGCATAAAAGAATAAATCGCCACCGCGCACACAACATTTTCAGTAATTTGGCGTTTTTGTCATAAATGATT
>DDJS01000036.1:0-2217 GCA_002339165.1 Cellvibrionales bacterium UBA2618
CAACTGCTGGCTAAAGAGATCACTTGTCATGGTGTAATGTTCACCCGCGGAAAAATTTCAATCACAGAGAATCGACATGATAGCAGAGGCGTGAGTCGCGAACCGATGAAATTACCCCCATTTGGGGCGCTAAATGGGTGCTGACTCTAGCTGCTGGGCGCGGATTAAAAGTCGCTTCATAGCCCATACCAAATTCTCCAACACACCGTCGATGACAACGCTAATGGGTTTGTGTGCTGCCGGTAGTTAGTTTTCGCCGACCCGCGCTCGGGGATGTTTCATCGATGTATATCTAGCATTGATACGAGTCCGCGTCGGGGAAAAGGGCGTTGATGCTATGATCGATAGCCTGAAGATTGGGCGTTGTGAAAACAAAGTGGGTTTCAATCGCTGCAATATAGCCTTGTCCAATAGATCGCATAGGCTTTAGAATACACTCGTATGTGTTTGTTTTAGCGTCCACTTCAGTGATTGTGAGGTGGGCTGTGCTAAGCCGGAGATATTCAAACTCAAATATTTGGATGGAGCATTATGGAAGGCTGGCTTTATGTCATGTCGAATGAAGGTCTAAAACCCGGTTTAATTAAGATTGGCCGAACTAATGACTTGCGACAGCATATGCAAGATCTTTATGGCAAAGGTGTTGCTGCGCCCTATCGTGTCGCCTACAAGGGCCTCGTAGACGACTACGAGGAGGTCGAAGTAAAAGTCCATGCGGCGCTGGAGGATTATAGAATTAATCCCGAGAGAGATTTTTTTGAGTGCTCGATCGCGAATGCAATTCTGACAATTCAAGAATCCGCGCATATTATGAGCGAGGAGATCAATTTTAAAGATGAGAGTCAGTTTGAGTTAGAGCAACAGGTTCGCAAGCAGGCTAAATTTCTTTTACAACACAACGATAAACTCAAAAATATCCGCGAACAATTTATTGAGGACGAGGGTATCTGGCTCGATAAACCGAGCTTTTACGTCACAGTATTTCTCGCTTTAGTGGCGTTTATTCTGTTTCCTGAAATGGACGAATACTTCCGAGATAATAGTGCTATTAAGTGGTTTTTGGTGGCTATCCCCCCTTATATTTATTGGCATTTTGCGTCGCAAAAATATACGCGAAATCATCGCGAACTGTCGACTAAAGCCGAAAAGATGTTTCCGCAGGCAACCGCTTATGAGGAAATTACACCGCCCGAAGTAGAAGCCGAGCTAAACGCCGGAGAGGCAGCAGATGCCCGGCACGGCGAAGAGTTGTCCGTCGGTGACGATCGCATTCGGGGACTCAAGGGAAGCGCCTTGGGCATTGCTGGAGAATCGTCTGGAGATAGTACCGACGCAACTCTTGGCAGGCGTGCAAAGGACGAGGACGTGCCAGTTCAAGTGACTCAGGCTAAAATTAGTTGGGTTTGTCATTATTGCGCTACCGACAACACCTCGGCACCCGCGGCAAAAGTGGTGTGTATTCGCTGCAACAGGTCATCATCGATGGAGGGAGTGGTCTAGCTACTTAGAGGGGCCGCCGAACGGTGCGTATCAATCTGTATACAACCGCGCGATTGACCCCACAAGTCGCTTGTATGCAAACCACCGCGCGACAAATCTGCAAGGGTAACCACAGTAAACCGTGTCTTTTACGTAACAGGTGCGTTGTCGTTGAGGGCTTTAATTGATTTTTTTGAAGCGTTCTCCAAAAAATAGGTTCAAGCCCGTTCGCGTTTTTGTTTGAGCATAAAGTGTTTGATAGCGTCTACGTGCACGCTCAACCAGCCAATTTCGGTATCCATGGAGGTTGTTTCGCGAAGTTGGTTATCCCAGTATGTGAGGTAGATGGCATCTTTGTTCTGTTCTCGCACATAAACTCGCAGACTGAGGGATAGATTAGCCTCAAAATTGAGCCGCAGAAACGCAGAGAAATCTGATGCGACCATGCTTTCTATAAAAAAACCTTGCCCAGTCGCCTCGACGAGCATCTTCTCAAAGCGATCATTCATGTTCCGCTGTTCGCTTAGTGCGCTAATTGTCGTCATGATTACTGATCCATAAAGGTCTATATGATGCGCTTCTTACCACTTACATGATGAGCTAACGTTTACATCATTCCAAGTGTTTTTTAATACAGTATCAGATAGCTTTGTTATCTTATTACAGTCCGATAACTGTTGGCTAAACCAATGAAAATCATACTAATTGTTACTCATTTACATTAATTTAGCGAAATAA
>DDJS01000036.1:2564-2905 GCA_002339165.1 Cellvibrionales bacterium UBA2618
AGTTGTACGTGGCCCTCGATCTTTTTGGCTCAATCAATTGACCGCAAAGGCTCGTATCTTTTCGCATAAGGCCTGCATAGGGCGCTGTGTAGGTATATTAAAATCAGTCTTTATGCCTCCATCGGCGATATTATAGCTGTGGACATCGATATGCCCGATAAATGGTTTTTCAATTTTGAATGGACAGTTTTACGCGAATTGTTTCAACGGCCAACGCCAATGCCCATAAAACATTAACTATTGTAGAAGGTTTAAATGCGTCTATGCCAAATTCTTTACCCGGTTGTTGCGTCGATTAAAATTCATCTCTGCTTTGATAAGGTGGGCGCGCGAGTGGCTGA
>DDJS01000036.1:3305-5195 GCA_002339165.1 Cellvibrionales bacterium UBA2618
GGCGGTATTCGATGTGTGTAATATGGCCTCGAAAGCCAATAAATACGGGCATTGACGTCTGCTTGCTAGCTTGTCTAAAGCCTCGAAAAATCCCGTATTTGAGAACTTTAGGCTTTTTTTTAATTATTTCCGGCAAGATGTTGCCACCTAGCTAAACTTTAAAAGGCACCTGACGACTGACTTAGTAACGGCAGCAGAATTAACTTTATAAGAGGTTTGTTGGCATGAAAATTAATACCAATTTTTCAGCACAGCTGGCAGCGCGTTCAGCGGTGCAAAACGAAAGGGCGAGCACCGCGGCGATGGAAAGACTATCGACAGGTATTCGGATTAATTCCGCTACAGATGATCCGGCAGGATGGACTATTTCATCAAAAATGACCTCCAGCCTGATGGGCATGCAGCAGGCTCTCAGGAATACTTACGACGGTATTTCAATGCTCGAAACTGCGGCGGGTGCTGCTACTGAAATGGGTAATATGGTGCAAAGGGTTCGAGAATTAACACTGCAGGGAATCAGCGATTCGTCGACCATCCAACAGAAAGCCATGATGCAAAACGAGGCGGATGAGTTAATAGCCGAGATGGAGAGCATTGCACTCGACACCCAGTTTAATAATAAAAACCTCCTCGATGGATCGAGTTCAAGCCTGAAAATCCAGATAGGATCCCTAGCGGGCCAGACGTTCGACGTATCGATTGGCTCTTTGACTAACTCGGAATTACAACTTACTGGGCTGGATATCATTGCTCGGCCTGCCGAAGCTTTACAAAAAACCGATGCGGCAGTTACAGCGATTACCGGTGCGCAGGCGAAATTTGGTGTTGACGTGGCTCTTCTCAATCAGGCAATGGAGGGTTTGTTAACTAGCACCCAGAGCTTTCAAGCGGCGCGGGGTAGAATTATAGATGCTGACTATGCGGTCGACACCACCATTTTGGCAAGTAAGACAATTATGGGTGAAGCGGCGATTGCCATGGTGTCGCAGGCTAATCAGCGCCCCAAGGCCGTGCACCATCTTTTACAGGTTGAGTCATCCAAGCGTTTTTAATTTAGGACAAGCGCAGTCGAGGAGCTGGGAGGATGCTCTCAGCGAGATCAGTGAGTGGTCAATAAGTTCCTTTAGAATACTTTGATAGTGCATAATGCCGACTTGATACGATTCTTAAGGAGAGCCAAATGACGGTACCGATTAACGGTCCATGGGAAGACCAGCAACTAACGGAATTTTTGCGGACGCAACTATTCCCGATTAGGTTGGCATCGGTAGGTAAGGATGGTTTCCCGCGGGTTTTGTCTCTCTGGTACTTTTACGCCGACGGCAAGCTTCACTGCGTTTCTCATCGTGGTTCGGTACTAGTAAAAATCCTCAAAAACAATAACTCGGTGGGCTTTGAAGTATCGCCCAATGATCCTCCTTACTTTGGCGCACGGGGACAAGGCGTGGCAACGCTATCGAGTGAGGGCGCAGGCACTTCGCTCGAGCACTTAATTAAACGCTACTTGGGAGATGGCAGGTCATCGCTGGCCGATTGGCTACTGTCGCGAAAGGCCGAAGAACTGCTCATTACCATCGCTCCAACGCGCTTTCACAGTTGGGATTATCGCGAACGTATGACCGGCCTTCGCGCGGTCAAATAATTTACCCCGAGGCGGCTCAGTCGGAGTCACCAGCGATGGCGAATAGGCTCCACGTTTTTGATTATTGGCGGCTAAAAAAAAGTTCTAAGTATACAACAGCTAGTTGCTCCTGCTTTTTGCTCCTGCTTCTTACTCGTACTGCTTGCTAATGTTGGAGTCCCGCCGGCTAGTTTGATTTTCCGACCCAGGTCGGTTACATATCCTGCCTAAAATCTTTGCGATCTGGCTATTTTTTGGTATCAAAGGGG
>DDJS01000036.1:5601-7770 GCA_002339165.1 Cellvibrionales bacterium UBA2618
CGCTGAGTCTGTATTATTCTAGTTAAAACGATTATTTGCATAATGCCAACGATTTTGACACCATTCAATTAAATATAAAAAGGCACCAACATCATGCGCATAAAGAATATTTTGAATATGGTTTCTACTATTCGCCTTCCTATTGGTATTGTCTGTGTCGCGTTGCTCGTGCATGGCTGTGCACAGCGACCTTGGGTATTGGACCGTTTTGATGAACCCGAGCGAGCGCTCGATCCCAAGGAGCGCTTAAAGGTTTATGATAAAAAGCTCAGTGAAATGCTTTCCGTGGGTCGCTGTGTTATGAATTCTAAACGCTCAGTAGCACGCCTAGTGGAAGAAGACGCAGAGATACAGCTGCATGATTTTCCTTGGTATTATAGAAATTTGCGCGATCGACAACAGGCCTTGATCGCCGATAGGCAGCGAATTAGAGAGGTGGTCGCTTACACCACGCCAGACGAGAACAATTTGTTAGTTCCCTATTCACACCTGTCGCCCTTCGCCACCCTTTGGTACGACACCATTACGCCATCTGATTGGCGAGATATCGATGATCGCTACGCGCAATTGATACAGTTTTTGGATGATATGAGCGAGCATACTGCGGTTAATTATGGCCGCATGTTGGTTGAGGATCCCGCCACAGACCGTTCAGCACTATTAAAACCGCTGTTGTGTACCACGGCTATTACAGAACTAGTCGATGGCGTTCGATTGGATTATCCAAAGTTTTTTGATCAGGAAGATAGGACATCCGATAAGCCCGAGAAGGTCGACAAGGTCGTCGAGCCATCGAACTGGTTTCAAAGGATTACTAATTTGGTTCCGCGTATGAAGAACCTAGTGGCCTCAACGATCGCTCCCAGTCACGTTGAATTGGCCAATCGTATTGGCGGTTATCGCGCTGAATGTGGTTGTTATACCCAGGCTCAAACCCATTATCGCACTTTGGGCGCGCGGTTTTTTCGCCAGCACGAACGCTATGGCGGTCCGTTGTGCGGTGTGGTCAATGGTGCCGAGATAGCCGAATTAGAGAGTAATCTAAGGCGCTATGTGAGTCAGACAAATCTCTTACAGCGCGATGCAAGCGATTTTTTGGGACGTTTCGCGCAGGCTGAAGACGATCCATTGGATATTCGGTTCAGCGATTTTTTGATGTCGAGACTCGATGCCGATTCGCGCTCGTTATTTAACGTTGCGCGGGCCCAATTTTCCAGTGCACAGAGCAATCGCACGGTCAGTTCGTTACAGCATGCCAAAGAAGCACTCATATGCCTCTATGATGCGAAAGCCAGTGCGTCGGGTCGGTTGTATCTGGCCGCTGAGTTCGTCGAGGAAGAATTAGAAATAACACCCGAGGCCAATCCGCAATAGTAACCGGTAAATGATTGGCGTGTTGGGTGTTGAGCACTCGCGGTTAGGGCGTGAATTAAGTGCCGATTGATGGCTATCCACGGCAAGGGATTTACCTGCAGGCGGTTAGCGGCTATTCTTGGCTTGGGTTTTGATCTTTGGCGAGTTGTAACGAGATGAGTGAGTTGCGCGGCGATTGCAGTTTGATGGTTCTGGCGAACGCACCGAATTATTGTAGTCGCGATATTGGCGGTTGTTATGGGAATCACTGGAGGCGGGGTGGTGAACGCTAATGCTCGCCGGTTATGGGTGTTCGATCTGCGCGCTGAATCAGAGTGGCATCAGGGCCATATAGCTGGAGCTGAGCGGGTTGATTGGCACCATATAGGGGTCGCGGTAGAGGCGCTGGGCGTTTCGCTGGAGCAGCGGATTTTGATTTATTGCAACAGTGGACAGCGATCGAAGACAGCGCGAGATATTCTCGTGTACTTGGGATATACGAAAGTGGTAAATGGCGAATCTTGGGCGAAGGCGAGCGAAATCGTCGGTGGTGAGATTCTCGAATAGTCATTAAAAGCCGGTTAAAACGGCGCTTAAGTGCTTCAATAGGGGTGCTCCACTATGTTAGACAGCTTTTTATTGCTCATGATGATAGCAATTATTGCCATCATATCCAGTTTGTTTGTTCTCTTACACAAGGTAAAAGATGTAGAGAATCGCATCAATAGTGGAGAGGTGAGACATTGGAGTGAGCGCGACGATCCGGCAGGTAAATAAAGTTAATAGGTCGGTATCGGGTCGCGCGATTATTTAGTT
>DDJS01000052.1:0-501 GCA_002339165.1 Cellvibrionales bacterium UBA2618
TTCGCCGGTCGCTGGGCGATGGAGTTTCAGCGCCAACCGGTGGATCTCTTTATGGGTCGCTACTTGCGAGAAAATCGCTCTGGGCGAACGTCTCACGACGCGTTTCCGGGGGTTATTGTTCACCCCCGCGATACCAGCGAAGCATCTGGCCCCGCCTATGGTTTTCCGGCTCACTATGTCACGGCACCAATTAATCTTACCGTTCTCCGGTGTTATATGCCGCCAGCGCTGAAAATAGCCTGTCGGTACTGTCGCAGTGTTTTCATGGCTATGTGGCGGCCCATCTGACCGATGAGCGGGTTGTTGGCAGGGCGCGCCCGGTTCATTTTAATATGTGGGAGGCGACGTATTTCGACCTTTTCAAAGAAAAACTCCACAGGCTTGTCGATGCCGCTGCGCAGCTTGGCGTCGAGCGCTTTATTCTCGATGATGGCTGGTTTAAAAACCGTCGCTCGGAGCGTGCCGGACTGGGCGACTGGTGGGTCGATAAGACCCTCTTTG
>DDJS01000052.1:831-7567 GCA_002339165.1 Cellvibrionales bacterium UBA2618
CTTTGACCGAGAATTTTTTGGCCAAAGGCATGGAATTCGGTCTTTGGCTGGAGCCGAAAATGGTTAATCCCGACAGCGATCTGTATCGCGCTCATCCAGACTGGGTATTGCACGCAAACCCCGCACCCGTGTTACTGGCTCGAAACCAATTGGTGTTAGACCTGAGCCGTCCGGAGGTGCAGGATGATTTGTTTGAACGGGTCGATACGCTATTGGCGGAGTATCCCATCACCTATCTTAAGTGGGATATGAATCGCACCATTAGCCAGCCAGGAGATTGCCTCGGTCGCGCCGCGGGCCATCGTAAGACGCTCGCGCTGTACCAACTGATGGCGCGGATTCGAAGCGCACATCCGAGGGTTGAAATTGAAAGCTGCGCGTCAGATGACGGTCGCGCGGACTTTGGCATTTTAGCCTACAGCGACAGCATATGGGTCTCGGATAGCAACGATGCGTTCGACCGACTGCGGATTCAAAATGGTTTTTCGGTGTTTTCCCCAGCGCGATTAATGGGCGCTCACGTCGCTGCTCGGGATTGCCATGCGACCGGTCGCAGCCTCAGCATGGCGATGCGCGCCGGGGTGGCGCTGCTCGGCCACATGGGAATAGAGACAAATCTTTTGACCATGGATGTCGCTGGAAAAACCGAATTAACCGCCGCTGTGGCATAGCATAAACAGCACCGCGAGGTAATTCACTAGGGTGATTTGGTGCATCTCGACTCGGCGCGTCAGGAGAACGCTTTTGGGGTGATTGCACGGGACCGAAAAATCGCGTTATTTTTCTGTGCGCTGCTCGATAGTCCGCGCACTAGCGTACCGGGTCGGTTGCGTATGCGCGGTCTTGACGCTGACGCTCGGTACAGCATCGAATGCATTGGGCTGCTGCAACCATGGGGTTACTCGCGGTCGATATTAGACGTCATCGACAGCGCGATCATCATCGGCGATGCGCTGCAAACGCCGGATTGCAATTGCCCATTATGCACCCGCAAAGTCTGTTGATCTTTTATATAAGTGCAGTCTAAGTGTCGCGCTCGCTGGCTGTCGGGGCCGCTTCGCTGGAGAGGCCGATAAATTCGGCGCGGTTGCCGAATACCACGCGATTGATCGACAACGCGGCAGCGACGCAAATAACAAAGGTAATAAACATCATATGAATGTAGTGCAATGGCATCCAAACCCATACAAAGCCGGCATACACCAACACACCCAATATCAACGCGGCGATGGCAGCGCGGTAATCGACGTTACTAAATAATAGGCCCACCGCAAAGCACGCGAGGATCGGCATGCTGATGAGGCCCCAGAGCTCTTGCAGTAAATTAATAATGCTCTCGGACTGAGCATAGACCGGCACCATAGCCACCGCAATGATGACAAAGACAACCGTGGCCATACCACTGAGCATGCGCACGTTGGGTGTTTCGTTGATGTAGCGCTGATGGAGGTCGCAGACGTACATGGCGGCCGACGAATTGACCATACTGTTAAAAGAACTTAGCACGGCGGCGGCGATCGCGGCGGCAAACACACCCGACAGCCAACTCGGCAATAGATCACCGACGATGCGTCCGTAGGCTCGATCGCCGATATCACCGTATAATTTAAAAGCCACGATACCCGGAATGACCACCATGCTGGGCACTAAAACGACGCGAATAAACGCCGCGGCGTAAACGCCTTTTTGAGCTTCACGAACCGTGGGAGCCGCCATCGCACGCTGGGTGATCGTCTGGTTGGTGCTCCAGTAAAACACTTGAATCAACAGCATGCCGGTCAACAACGTATGCCAGGGTACTGGCGACGCGCTATCGCCGATCAGTGTCAAGCGTTCGGGTGGAATACCACTGAAGTCAAAATCGATCGCCATCAGCGACAAGAAAACGATGAGCAGGCTCATCGATAGGACCAAAATGCCGCCGTAGGTATCGGATACGGCGACCGCCCTGAGACCGCCGAGGACCGCATAGGCCGCGCCCAGCAAGGCAAAGGCACCGGCAACGGTGAGCAAATCGGCGTCGATGCCGGTCATGGATAGCATAAACAGGGCGCCGGTATAAATAACCGCGGGCTGAAATACAAACACGTTGATGAACAGGAACAGGGTCGAGACCAGCGCGCGGATGTGTTTACTGTCGTAGCGCTTTTCCAACAACTCGGTGGTGGTGGTGCAAGAATTTTTGTAATACACCGGTAAGAAGACCTTGGCGAGTACTAACAGACCGACAAACCCAGCCAGTTCCCATAGCGCGAGTAGCAGCATTTGGTTGCCATTCATACCCACTAGCTGATCGGTACTGAGGTTGGTTAGGGTGATTGAACCGGCGACAAATACCCAGCTTAGGCCGCCGCCGGCGAGGAAGTACTCTTTATTGGAATCGCTAGAGCGTTGATTTTTTCCGGCGCACTTTAGGTAGGTAATCAGCGCGATGGTGCCGAGGACAATGCAGAACACCGCTTGTTGGATAGTTTGTTCACTCAAGAAAAACTCCTAGTTATTGTTATTTTACCAGCATGCACTAAGCGTCTGCAGTCTCCCAGACACTGACGCCGTAGGGCGCCAATGTTGCGCCGCCGAGTATAAACGACGCTTGTGGCTCGAGGGGTAGGACGCATGGCTGGGCTGAATAATTAAACGCGAACAGCAAATTTCCTCGCCGCGAAACGCGAACGTCGCCGTCTAGTTTGTAAGTCTGGATATCAATTTTTTGGCATTGCTGGTCAAAAAAATCGCGTAAAAATACTTGGTTAGTCAAAGTCCCTATGTAGGTAAACCGATCACTGCGGACAATAGCAGCTTGGCCATCATGATAGGTTGCAACGATATCTGCTGTGCCGACATCCAATTGTTCCCGCCATATAGCGCTGGTGTAATTTGCATTGTTCCACTGCAATGGCTCGCCGCAATCGGCGCGTAAAGTCTCCACCGACAGCACGCGGACCGGGACGAGCGCCTGCAATAAGCCGGGTGGTAGATTTTTTGGGTAGCCAAACTCCGACGTTTTGCCGCCGCTGCGCGGGCCAAAGACAAATTGCGCGCAACAGGCTTGGCACCTGTCGACAAATGCGCGGTCGAGCATTGGCAGGCTGGGAGCAATAATTAACGCGTAGGCTGAAAAGTCGGAATTCACCGAGATAAAATCCACATCGACGCCAAGCTCGCGCAGTGCACTGTAGTACGAAAATTGCACCGCGTTGCAGTCGTAGGCCTCTCCCTGATTTTCTATATCGCTCACCCAGAGTCCTTCAGCTCCGGTGATAATTGCCACCGAGGCGGTTCGCGCGGGTTGCTTGTTGAGATTAAGTTGGGCGATCTCACCGATGGCTTGCGCGGCCTCGGTCCAGGCTTCGGTTTTCGAGTTGTCGGGGCGCAGCAGTCCAGCATGCATTTGTTCTTGGCCAAATGGCGCCTGACGCCAACGAAAATAACACAGGCAGTCGGCGCCGTGGGCAAACGCCTCCAGCGTCCAGAGTCGAATCATACCTGGCGCTGGGCGGGGGTTGTTATTCGCCCAATTGACCGGGCCGGGCTGTTGTTCCATCACCCAAAATCCTTGCTTGGATAACCCTCGGGTCTGGTCGTGATAGTAACTGGCGAAGTCGGGGTGGCCGGTACGCATGTAGCGGCGCAGTTCTTCACTCGGTGCGCCGCCGAGCAGTAGGTCGGTGCGCCCGAGTGGGTAGTTGTCGTAGCTGGCGAAGTCCAATCGCGCCGCCAGCGCGAAGTTGTCGACCGCGGTTTCATTCATGGGTATAAAATTGTGGGTGATAAACTTGCCCGGCGCATGCTGGCGAATCATCGCGATCATGGCATTGTGGTAGTCGACCACCCGGTCCGATGAGAAGCGCCGATAAGCGAGGCGGTGGGCTGGATTGGTTTCGGTGACCGCACCCAGCGGTAAGTCGATTTCGTCGAAATCGCGATATTCCATCGACCAGAAAACAGTGCCCCAGCGATTGTTCAGCGCCTCGATGTTGGCATAGTGGTCTCGACACCAAGCTTGAAAGGCGTGATGGGCGGCACTGGAACCACTCAACGCGGTGTCGTGGCAGCATAGTTCGTTGTCTGTTTGCCAACCGACCACGTCGTCGCGATGGCCATAACGTCTGGTTAGAGCCTCGGTGATCCGCAGCGACTCGCGTCGATAGTCAGCACTGGAAAAGTCATAGTGGCGGCGAGAGCCAAAGCCGCGCTTAGCGCCGGTGTTCGGATCGACCGGTAAGATCTCAGGGTATTGATCGACCAACCATTTCGGTGGGGTTGCAGTGGGGGTGCCTATAACAATTTTTAAACCGGCGCTGGCCAAGGTTGCTAGCGCCTTATCGAACCAATCAAAATCATATTCGCCCGGCTTAGGTTCGAGCCTAGACCAGGCAAATTCGCCGATACGTACATAGCTCAAACCAAGTTCTGCCATCGCGTTGGCGTCGTCTTGCCACTGCGACTGTGGCCAGTGTTCTGGGTAATAGCAGACTCCGAACATAGCGATAACTACCTTTTTATCGATCTTTTTCTGGGATTTTCTGCGGGCTGCGATAAAAGCGCAGTCCGCTACCCCAAAGATGCTTAAAACCCTTCCAGGGCTCGCCGATGGGTTGATCCGCCCCTCGATACTGCTGCGCATTTTCTTGGCGGGGTAGATAGGCGCAGCGTGTCGGGTCGTCTTTGACGTGGCAATCCAAAAAGGCCAGACTCATGTGCTCGATAATGCGGTTAATCACCTCGATGTCCCAGCTTGGGTCGAAATAATGGCCGAGTTCAAAATCGCTTTTAAAGGATACCAGGGGTGCCGGGTGGGGGCCGATATTATGGCGGGCATTGGCAAACACCAGCAAATAGTTGTGCTTTGAACCGGTACGCCGGTGGAGTTTTTCGATGCCCTGCCCAAAGCCCGAGGTATTGTCTTGATCGCCGCCGAGGTAAAACGTCGGCACGCTGATCTTTGCCATCGCCTCGGCGTCGTGAATATTTTGTTCGCCGCCCCAGGGAGCGAATAGTTGCACTGCTTTCCATCGTGGGTCGAGGGTGTCGCGGCCACCGTAGCAAGAGTTCAATGCCCAGGGCATGAGCATTGCGATTGGGGCGGGTACGCCATATGACTGGAGAAAGTCGGAGGTGAACGCATAGCAGCCGCCAACGGTGTTGATCGCGCCGAAACCGCCCATGGAGTGCCCCAGTATGGCCGCTCTGCTGGTGTCGACGATCTGTGCAACAGGAGACCGTTGGTCGGCGAAATAATCGAGTACGAATTGTTGATCTCGCGCTCGATTATACAGCGTGTTAACCAATCCGGGCGCGCGCGCTGCCTCGCTTTGTATGTCTGCATTGGTCGATCCAGTGTGGTCGATGCCGACGACGATATAGCCGTGGCTGGCGAGGTGTTCGCCAAGATAAAACATCTGCGTGCGGTAGCCGGTAAAACCGTGCGACAAAACGACGAGGGGAAAGCGCCCGTGCGCGACCGGCGCTGCATCGCGGTGGGCGTCACCTTGCAGTTCAAAAGGTTTTTGTAAACGGGTGACATTTTTGTAGGTGGCGGGCGCGACAGTTTTTCCCGACTCATAGGATAGGGCTGCGGGATACCACACCTCGAGAACCAAGCGACGTTCCCGGTGGGTGATAAAATTTTCCGTGTTTAAGCGCTTGGGGTCTATTGCGGCGACGGTGGTGACGCCAACATCATGCTCACCGGGGAAGGCGAGTTCGGGTGTTACCGGCGGCTGTTGGGTATACAGTTGTTCGGCACCGCTGGCGATATGACTGACACAGATGGCGGCGATGGATAGGCCGATAACTAACCAGTTGCCGATCACTCTTTACTCCTTTGTGCGTAAGATTTACGCTGCTCTATTAGAATTTTTTGTTTTTAAGTAAAATCTGCCAGCGAGCTAGGCAGGTCGATCGTCGAGGCATATTAAAACAAAAATAAACCGTTAAACAGAACATAATGTGGGTCTTCATATAAATGACTAGGCCGCCATGCGATCATCAAAGGGCGTTTAATGGACAACTATGCAAACTACCCAAGCCTCGCTGGACTGGGGGTATTTATCACCGGCGGCGCCACCGGTATCGGTGCTGCGATGGTCGAGGCATTTGCGTTACAGGGCGCTAGAGTTGCCTTTGTCGATTTAGACTCGACCTCTGCCGAGTCGCTGTGCCGGCGCATCGATGCGCTGGCAGATTTTCGGCCATGCTATCAGGCGGTTGATGTTACCGACGTGTCGGCATTACAGGGATCCATTCAGCGTGCGGCCGTCGATCTAGGATCGCTGGGGATCCTGATCAACAATGCCGCCAACGATCATCGCCATGACCCGAGTGAGGTAACAGCTCAAGATTGGCGGGACTGTATGGCGGTCAATTTGGACGCTGCGTTTTTTGCTTGCCAAACGGCGGCGGCGATTATGGCGCATAATGGCGGCGGTTCAATCGTCAATTTTAGCTCGATTAATGCGTTGCTTGGACCGGCCAATATGCCCGGTTATGTCGCTGCGAAGGCAGGTATCATTGGGCTTACCAAGGCGCTGGCCGCAGACTATGGCGGGTCGGGCATCAGAGTGAATGCGGTCTTGCCCGGTTGGGTGGCGACGGAACGCCAGTTACACAGTTGGTTGACCCCCGAGGCCGAAGCCGATTGGATGCGCCACGTTGCCCTAAAACAGCGTTTACTGCCGGCGGATGTGGCAAATCTATGTTTGTTTTTGGCCGCCGACGATAGTCGCATGATTAC
>DDJS01000087.1 GCA_002339165.1 Cellvibrionales bacterium UBA2618
ATGAAAATCCGTTTGTTTTTTGTTACTTCCGATGTTTGCTAATCATTATCCCTGCAAGTCTGGGGACAATCGTTTTAAATGCGCCTATATCGACAGATACACAACTCAAATTCATACTTGTATATCCTTAAACGTGCACGCTTAAGGATATATTTAGAGTTCGGTCAATGTACCCTTTTAGCTCAACAAACGACAGATTTAGAACCGCGCTTTAAAAATCGAATAACCCCAAAAAAGCGGTTAAAACTCGGTTCGCAATGTAATACCGTAGGTCCGCGGCTGATTGGGGTAACCGCTGTAGCTGCCGGGCGATGCGGTGGTCGGAAACGCCGAGATCAAGGATTCGTGATCGGTGAGATTGCGCCCCCAGAGCATGACACTCCAACTGTCATCAATACCGCCGATGCCGACACTGGCGTTTAACATCTGCGTGCCGCGGCTGGCGATCTCCTTGGCGACGTTATCGGCCACCTGTATATCGTCCTCGTAGACGTATTCGAGACGGACAAAACCATCGACGCCCGAGGCCAACGCAAAATCGTAGGTCGTATTGGCGTTTAGGCTGATTTCGTGAATTCCCGCAGGCGTCCGACCGCTGAGGTCGACAAACGGTTGTCCCGGAGGACAGTCGTCTGCCGCCGCTCCAGTGCGCGACGTGTCGCAGGCTCCGAGCGCAAAAGAATCATACTCGGCATCCAGCCACATCCCGGACATATCGAACCGCCAGTGATCCGTCAATCGCAGCATACCGCTGAACTCTAAGCCACGATGCGTCTGCTGACCGGCGTTGACTAAATTAAACCCTAGACCGTTAAATACGTTGGATTGAAAGCCCTTGATCGATTGATCAAACAGCGCCACATTAACGTGGCCACGGTCAAACTGGGCCTTGAGGCCGATCTCAAACAGCTCTGCCTTCTCGGGGCCTGCGATGCGACCAATATCGCCACCCCGACCATCTATGGTGAGATTGACCGATGCCGCCTTAAAGCCCGTGGCGGTGCCAACGTAAACGTTCAACTGATCCGAAACGTCGTAAATGAGGCGCGCGGTATAGGTGACCTCGTCGGACTCGAAAACACCGGATTCATCCGCGTTGGGATAGTTTCGAAAAGCCCTAAATAATTGAAACGGTTGTAAGCCCGCAAACGGCGAACCCGCCAACGGTAATGTCGCAAAAGCATCGGTAATGGTGACGTCCGAGCGCACTTGCTTTTCGTCCTCTGTGTAGTTGACGCCGAGCGTCGCCGACAACGCATCGCTCAACGCGTAGTCGACCTGCGCGAAGACCGAGCGCGCCTCGGAACGCATATCAAAGTAGCTCCGAACGCCATCGCCCTGCCGGTACCAGGAATCTTTAAGCGCAGTGTAAGCAGGCAACAGACCGGAGGCCGCGAGGGTCGCACTGGGAGTGACGATGGGCAGATCTGCGGCTTGAAGAGTGAGCAGAGCAGCGAGGCTATCGAGGTTGAGGCTGCCCTCGGTTGCCCCAGAAATCAATCCATTAAAATAGGCGTAGGTATCTGCATCAAAGATCACCGTGCGCTTGCTATCGAGATCTTCCTCAAAGTAAAAGGCACCGAACATCCACTGCAGGGCACCATCACCGTTAGAGGTGAGACGCAATTCCTGAGTAAGGGTGTCAAAACGGTAGGCGACGATGTTTTCGCGGAGCAGTTTTGCAGCACTAAAATCACCGTCTGTGTTGGCTTCGGAACTCTGTTCACGATAGGCACTGATCGAGGTCAGGGTAGCAAATCCGAAATCATAATCAAGTTGCGCAGACAGACCCTTGCCGATCGCGCGATTACGCGGATTAAAGTTGACATACATCGCTCGTGCCCAAGGATCGACCGGATCGACCGAACCATAACCATTGGCCGCAGCTAGAGCCTGGACCATCGCAAAGGGACCGCCATTTAACAGCGCCGGCGCCACGCAACAATTTTCATCGATCTCGTTGTGGTCGGCAATTAATCTCAACCTCAACGCGTCCCCCGACTCGTAGAGCAGTTGGCCGCGCAATGCGAAGCGTTCGCGATTGTTGAGTTCAGCTTCGAGGGATGTATCACTGGCAGCCAGCAGATTAGTCGCGGTGCCGTCGCGGCGATTGCTGCTGCCCGACAAGCGGTACGACCAGCTTTCCGAAATCGGGCCGGTCAGGGTGCCCTTGCCCAAGGTGCTGCCATAATTCCCAAAGGTGACCTCGGCAGAGCCCCCAAATTCGCGCTCGGGAGCACGAGTGCTAATGCTGATAACGCCCGCCGAAGCATTTTTACCAAACAACGTCGACTGCGGACCGCTGAGGACTTCGACCCGTTCAAGGCTTGGTAAATCGGCTATCGACGAGGCCGAGCGCGTGCGAACCACGCCATCGACCACCACGCTCACCGATGGTTCAATACCCGGATTATTAGCGCCATTACCAAAGCCGCGAATAAAAAAGTTGGTGTTCGCAGAAGACTGTAATTGGTTAATACGCAGCGCCGGCACCGCAGTCTGTAGGTCGATGATATCGATGATTTGGGCGCGCTTGATGGTCTCGGCATCGACCACTGCAACCGTCAGTGGCGTGTCTTGCAACGCCTGTTCGCGCTTGTTGGCGGTGACAATAATTTCGTCGATCTGGGCCTGTGCAGGGGCGATAAAAGATAGCGCCATCAGCACCGCACCCAACAAAAAGCCATATCGAAATTTGCTGCCCGATTTTTTAAAATAGCCAAAATAATTCATACAGTTGCTCCTTCAACGTTTATTTTCATCCTTGACTGACTACCGCGATTGACGCCCGCGTCTACCGACTGCGTCGGCGCAAAAGCGCGCTGAATACGGGTTCATACTACCCTCAAAGCGCAAACGCTGCTCGCGAGGGTCACCAATGAACGTCGTCGGCCACTGGTGCGGTATGTTTGTGCCTGAGGTCTGTCAACCTGACAAACACGTTCGGAACCAAATCCCGCTAATCATTGATCGCCGAGGCTCTACATACGTAGCAAGTCTAACACAGAAAAATTTGCTGGACGGCAGGCTATTGACAAGTGGATATTAGTCATCATCGGTGGTTATAAAATGGCCCGAAGGGCCACTTAGCGGCATGCAAAACCCGTAGCTGACTGCTTACTTGGCAATTGATTTGCGATTGAGAACCCAGACATTGGCGGCGTGGCGCATGAAACCGTCGGTTTTATTTGCCCGCGCTAATCGGCCTCGATCACCAATCGATCGACTGTCCATTCCAATCTATAAATGCTAGCTGTCCGTCGATATCGGCGGCCGTCATCAGCGCGATCAACTGGGCGGCGACAAAATCTGGAGTAAATAGCTTGTCGGCTGCCACCGACGATTGAAATGGTTTTGATAGTGGCGTGTCGGTAGTACCCGGGTGAAAGGAAAGGATTTTAACATTTGCGCTGCGTCTAGAATATTCGATCGCCGCGGTCTTAAGTAACATATTGAGCGCCGCTTTTGACGCCCTGTAGGCATACCATCCGCCTAGATGGTTATCGCCGATACTTCCGACCCGCGCCGACAGCACGGCCACCTTGCAGTGTTGTGCATGACTGAGCAATTTGCGCAACACCTTGAGCCACAGCACCGGCACGATAGCATTGGCGGTAAATACTGTCTGTAGGGCCACGGCATCAATGTCTTCGAGTCGCTTTTCTGGCGCGAAATGATCGCCGTGTAGAACACCGTGGCAGAGTGCCACCCGCAACAGCGTCGGTCGCAGCGCCTGAATCTGATCGCACACCTGCTGCATGCTTGCCTCGCTGTAATCACAGCAGAGCCATACCAAGCCGGGATGCAACTTCAACGCAACCGGTGGCATTTGATTGCGACTGACGGCGAAGACCCGTTCGATTGAAGGGTCTGCCAAAAACGCCGCCACCAGCGCTGCCCCGATACCTCCGCTGGCTCCGGCTACCAGCGCATCGCCACAATCGCTCATCGCGGTGGTTGCCAGTCGCAACTCTGCGTCTGCTTAGAGCCCATGAACAGACGCGATATACGCTGCCGGTGGCGAGCAAAAAATAGGTAGGCCCGATCGGCAACAGGGGCCACCATCGGCCAGCGCAAGATCGCTACCCAGCGTCGTTTGCCGACCAGACACCAAGCGCGATAGGTCACGTCGAGCCCAGTAATCACCTCGCCGTCCGCTAGTTGTCCATGCAAAATGCGATCGGCCTCCTGACGGTCGATGCTGGGAAAGCGTGCGATAAAGTCGTCGGC
>DDJS01000094.1 GCA_002339165.1 Cellvibrionales bacterium UBA2618
TAAAATCTGAGGCGCAACACTATCGAGATTATCTCGATCTTGCAGAACATTTAATCGGTCGGCAAGTATCGAATAGTCGTATACCCGCCATAGTTGAGCGCGAGCAGGGGTTAATTCAAACTCCAGATAACGAATTCAGATTTCATTTCGGTCCGCTGACCGTTTGAACGCGGGTTGAAGGCGACAGCTCTTTAACCCAATTGTTGAACATTGATGGAGTATCAGGATGCACCGAGGATGGAGCGCAGTGATTGCAGGCTGCTGTCTTACAACGCTTAGTTTGGGCTTATTTAAGTATCAGCAAATACAGGCCGCTATCGCATTTGCCGAGGGCTATCCAGAACGCAGTGAAACGGTTGAGTTGGCCATCGCTAAGGCCACAACGTGGCAAGATCAAAGCAGTGTCATAGGCGAGGTGATAGCGGTTAAGTCACTGGAGTTAAGCAACGAAATAGCTGGACGTGTCAGTTTTGTTGGCTTTCAGCCCGGCGCCAAAGTGGCGGTGGGCCAGCTACTCGTGCGCCTAGACACCAGTGAGGAGCAAGCGCGGCGCAGTGCTGCCGCGGCCGAGGTGACGCTGGCCCTGTTGCTACTCGATCGCAATCGCAAATTAACCCAAACAGGCATGTCCTCTGCAGCGGACTTAGATCGCGCCCAAGCGGCCTATACCGCTGCAACGTCGGCAGTTTCAGCTCTCGACGCGATCATTGAAAAAAAACGCATCAAGGCGCCGTTTGCCGCCACGGCGGGCTTGCACCAATTAGATGTTGGGGAGTATCTGCATGCTGGGCGAGCGATCACCCGCCTGGTAGGGTTGGATCGCATTATATGGATAGACTTTAGTGTACCCCAGCATCAAGCGATACTCGGAGTGGGCGATAGCGTTGTTGTTAGCGGAACTGTCGCTCAGGGTTTTACCGGCACTAACCAAACGCTTACCGCCAGGATTGTGGCTAGGGATTCGCAGGTCGATAGTCAATCCCGGCAGATTCGGCTGCGTGCTGAAATCAACAATATTAGCGGTTTGTTATTGCCTGGCAGTTTTGTCAAAGTGACGGTGCCAGTCGGTAGCCGGAGATCGGTGATACTGATTCCCTCCGAAGCTGTGCGCTATGACGCTCTAGGTGCCAATGTCTATGTACTTCAAAACGCCGAGAAAGGTGCTGATGCGACTTATCGTGCGGTTAAACGGGCAGTCATTTTGGGCCCGCAAAAGGGACTGCGATGGGTAGTATTGAGTGGCCTCGATGCCGGCGAGCAGTTGGCGGGTTTGGGCGCATTTAAACTGCGTGACGGCGTTCTAGTCCGCATTAATAATGGTAGACAAGCGCCGAGCGTTGACACCGCGCTCGAGGGCTCGATGTGATGCCATCCTCGTCTGCCGAAAATGGTCTGTCTCGCCCGCGCTTCGGTGATATTTTTATTCGACGGCCGGTGTTAGCTATTTCGATCTGTTTACTGCTGGTGTTAGCGGGAATCAGAGCGGCTATAGATATCCCTGTTTCGCAGTTTCCGCGGATAGAGAGTTCCTCTTTGGTGATCAGCACGCAGTATGTCGGTGCTCCGGCGGACGTGGTGCGCGGTTTTGTAACTGATCCGATAGAGCGGGCCGCATCCTCTGTGCCCGGTGTAGACTTTATCGACTCTACCACCACCGCTGGGTATAGCCTGGTCACAGTCTGGTTAAACCTTAACGAAGACAGTACCGAAGCGCTGGCGGAGCTGTCTGCGCGTCTCGACCAAATTCGCTTCGAACTTCCTCGTGATGCCTATGATCCAGCGATCGAAGTGACTCGAGCCGACCGGCCGAATGCCGGGTTTTATTTGCCGGTATTATTAGATAACGGTATGAGTCGTGCAACTGCGACAGATTATTTGAGTCGTCGAGTAACATCGTTACTCGGCGCCATCCCGGGGGTGCAAAAAGTTGGTATTCTTGGCGGTCGCTATCCCGCGATGCGTGTCTGGCTGAATCCTGATGCAATGCAAGCGTATAAGCTTAGCTCTGCAGACATCGAGTCCGCATTGCGAATCAACAATGTCATAGCGACTATGGGCCGCACCGAAAATACGAGTCAACGCATCGATCTGTTGGCCAATACCTCGCTTAAGACGATAGCTGATTTTAATGAGTTAGTCGTGCGCGAGAGTGCTGCGGGTGTTATTAGACTTCGGGATCTAGCGCGGGTTGAATTGGGGGAAGAAGAGGGCTCTACGAACGCTAGATTTAGTCAAGACATGAGCTTGTTTATTTCGGTATGGCCGCTGCCTGGTGCAAACGAAATTGATATTGCCGATCGCTTGTATATTGAACTGGAAAATATAAATGAGTCGCTTCCCGACGGCATGAGCATTGATGAAGGTTACGATATTACTCTATACATGCGCAGTGCTCTAAAGGAAATTTTTATTACGTTGGCGGAAACCATTCTGTTAGTGGGGCTGGTAGTGATTGCGTTTATGGGCTCGGTTAGAACTGCCTTGGTTCCGTTAGTGACTATTCCTATATCGCTTTTTGGGGCATTGGCCGCGATGTCATTAATGGGTTTTTCACTCAATTTACTGACGGTTTTGGCAATTGTGCTGTCGGTTGGATTAGTGGTCGACGACGCTATCGTAGTAGTTGAAAATGTTGCGCGTTTTATGCGCGAGGGGATGAGTCGCTCGGAGGCTGCGCTGCGCAGTTCACGGCAGTTATTGTCGCCGATTGTGGCCATGACCATTACTTTGGCTGCGGTTTATGCGCCGATTAGTTTTTTGTCTGGTTTGACCGGTGTATTGTTCCAGGAGTTTGCTTTTACGCTGGCGGTGGCGGTGTTGATCTCCGGAGTAGTGGCAGTCACCTTATCGCCCATTATGAGCGCTTATGTGTGCCCACAAGGTGGCGAGGAGGGTGCCTTGACACTTCGCGTCAACGGTCTGTTTGAACGCGTCAAAGAATATTATCGCGAGTGCTTAAATGCGACCTTAGCGCACTCTGACAAGGTCGCAGTAGTGAGTCTTTTTTGCCTCGTGTTAATAGTGCCATTTTATGTTTTCTCGAAACAAGAGTTGGCGCCGACAGAGGATACCGGCACGATCATGGTGATCACCTCCGGCCCACCCGAGGCATCCTTGGATTATACCACGCGGCACATGAGCGACGTGGTGGATGCCATGGCGGAGTTGCCTGGGGGTAGACACATGTGGCAGGTCGTTATGCCGTCGGGTGGTTTTGCTGGGCAGACATTTCTCGATCATGATCAGCGCCAGCGCACGGTGCATGATATGTTGCCCGATGCTTTTGTATCGTTGTCATCTGTCGCGCCATTGAAAAGCTTACCGACCTTGCAAGCGTCGCTGCCGACAGCGGGAAACTTTGATGTCGAATTGGTCGTTCAGTCGAGCGATAGCCCAGAAAACATGATGCCGCATGCTGAGGCAATGGTGGCTGCTGCCTATGCCAGTGG
>DDJS01000144.1:0-1360 GCA_002339165.1 Cellvibrionales bacterium UBA2618
CGCGTGTCAATGAAGCTGTTTAGAAATCGCCGTCTGCGAGAGATCGAGACTGCCCAGGGGGTTGCCCGAGACATCGATGTCTTGCAAATCGCTGGCGCTCGAGAGGTCGAGTTCGGAGAGAAAGTTGTTCGAGCACGAAAGCTCTTTTAACTGCGGTGTCGAGGACAGGTCGAGCGCCAAAAGGCGGTTGTTATGGCAGTAAAGCGAGACCAGTTCGGGCGTTGCCGACAGATCTAACGATGTCAATTGATTGTGACTGCACGCGAGTTCTTGCAGTTTCGATAGGTCTGCAAGATCCAATTCGGTGAGCATATTCTCGTGGCAATACAGCGATAGCAACATCGGCTTATTGGTTAAATTTAACCCCTCGAGACGGTTATTATTACAAGCTAAATGCTGCAGTAGCGGCATATTCGACAAATTTAACTGACCTATGGTGTTGTGGCTGCAGGCCAGTTGGCGCATCTGAGTTTTGTTGTGTAGATTGATCTCGCGCAACTGGTTTTCGTGGCACAACAGCGTCGCGAGAAGGGGTTTGTTGGCCAGATCGATCGATTGCAGTTGGTTTTCACAGCACAGCAGGCCCTCTAGTTTGGGTTTGTTGGTGAGATCCAATGAGGTCAATTGGTTGTTACTACAGGACAGATTTTCCAGCATTAGCGCACCGGTTATATTTAACTCGGTCAGTTGGTTGTGATCGCAGGCGACGTTGAGCATAAACGGGTTGTGGCTTAAATTCAGCGTGCTCAGTTGGTTGTATTTACAAAACAGATATTCCAAATACTCCAAATGTACCAGATCCAATTGGCAGATCTGGTTGCTGTCACAGCCGAGTAAAAATAAATTCGGCGTATGCGACAGGTCGAGTTCGGTCAATAGATTGTCAGGGCACCAGAGTTTGTGTAATTTGGGGGTGTGAGATAGATCCAATTCGGTAAGTTGATTACCACCACAATAGAGCAACTGCAGCTTCGGATAGGGCGATAAATCAAGCTCGACCAGACCTTGATCGTCTAGGTGCAGTTCGGTGACCTCTGCGGCGCCGGATGATGGTGTATGAGCCGTCATAATACGTCGATTCAATCTCGATCTGATAATAGATGATGTATCGGTTAAATTATACGCCTCGCCACCTTCAACGCTGTGGCAGACGGGCGTTGCAGCCGCATAGTGCAATACATAAACGACTAATTACCGCTCGATCAAAACAGAATGCTGTTCTCAAACAGCCTGGTTTGAGTGATTTTATACCTACTGTCAGTTTATACAATCATTAATATGTTGGTAAATAAAATCGCACAACTTGTGCATCGATCAAACACCCATGCGCCGCTTTGCGGATGGCGGATGGCGGATGGCG
>DDJS01000144.1:1673-5589 GCA_002339165.1 Cellvibrionales bacterium UBA2618
CGGATGGCGGATGGCGGATGGCGGCGGTGCGGGGTTATTTGCGCTGCCACGATCCAGCCTGTAGTCTTGCGTTTTAATTTTGTCAACTCGCCCGCCGCCATGCAGCGTCGGCGCGTGGACCAGGTTTCGGGGCATTGGCGTCTATGCAGCCAGAATATTTGGATGTTGTTATCGTGGGTGCAGGACTGTCTGGCGTCGGGGCAGCTTGCCATCTCACTGAAAAGTGCCCAGAGCAAAAGTACGCGATATTGGAGAGTCGGCAAGCCATTGGTGGCACCTGGGATCTGTTTCGTTATCCGGGGGTTCGCTCGGACAGCGATATGCACACTCTGGGTTATAGTTTTAAACCCTGGGAGGGTGCCAAGGCGATTGCCGATGGTGCATCGATACTCGAGTATGTGCGAAACACCGCCGATCAATATGACGTTCATCGACAGGTGCGCTTTGATCAGACGCTGGTAGCTGCGGATTGGTGCAGCCAGACTTCGCGTTGGACGCTTCAAATTACCCAGCAAGATGGCGACGACAGCACGCTAAGTTGCAAATTTTTGTACATGTGCTCGGGCTATTACAGCTATCAGCAGGCGCACGATCCGCAATTGCCAAATATCCAGCGCTTCGGCGGTCGGGTCGTGCACCCGCAGTTTTGGCCGGAGGATCTGGACTACAGCGACAAAAAGGTAGTGATCATTGGTTCAGGCGCCACCGCTGTCACCCTATTGCCAGTGATGGCCGAACGCGCAGCGCAGGTGGTGATGCTTCAGCGCTCGCCCGGTTATGTGATATCGCGCCCCTCCGAAGACTGGTTTGCCAACGGTTTACGCGCGTTGTTGCCGCCACACTGGGCGTATCGCTTTACGCGTCTGCGCAATACCCTGTTTCAAGAGGTTCTCTATAAAAGCACAAGGTACGCACCGCAGTGGATCAAACGCGGGCTATTGGCTAAGGTACGCAGTGAATTAGGCGATGGATACGATGTCGACCGGCACTTTACCCCCGCCTACAATCCGTGGGATCAGCGCTTATGCCTGATTCCCGATGGCGATTTGTTTGCCGCGCTGCGCGGTGATCGAGCTAGCGTGGTCACCGATCGAATCGATAGTTTTAGCGCCACAGGGGTGCAGCTAGCATCCGGCGATCACCTCGACGCCGATATCGTGATCACGGCGACCGGTCTGCAGTTAGTGGTGTTTGGCGGCGCACAATTTTCTGTCGACGGTGCCGTGATCGACTTTTCCAAGCGCTGGACCTATAAGGGTTTGATGGTGTCGGATGTGCCGAATATGGTATCGACCTTTGGTTATGTCAACGCGTCCTGGACGCTGCGAGCCGATTTGATCGCCGAGTGGGTCTGTCGGACCCTCAACCATATGTCTGCGACCGGTGCATCGAGCGTGGTGCCGAGGGTACCCGATGGATTGCTGGATATGCCCAGTAGAGATTGGATCGATGGCTTTCCCGCGGGGTATATCGAGCGTGTGATGCACCTATTCCCAAGGCAGGGCGATACCGCGCCCTGGGTCAATCCGCAGGACTTTCGCGCCGATCGGAAACTGTTTAAGCAACCACTGGCGAGCGATGCTGCGCTGCACTTTGGCATCTAATAATATCGCTGATGCGTGCCAGGCAGCGGCTCTCACAGCTACCATTTTGAGGGCTTATAAGAGTATTATGACGGTATCTTATCGAGATCATTGACTCAATATAACACGATCAAAAATACTCCCAGAGCCCGCGCGTTTTTTGGCGTTAGCGTTTAAAATAAGCGCGTTGGCATTTAAAATAAGAAGGAGCGCAATGAAAAAAATTACCTTGGGCATTTTGTTGATCGTGGTGGCCGCTAGCGGCGTAGCCTATTATAAATACCGACAGGCGACCTCTGGCTTTATTGCCCTGACCGACGAAAACCTCGCCGCGCTGAGCGCCGAGACTGCGGCGCAGAACGAAGCGGCATTTTTTCAGCCGACACCGCGCGGCACACAGTTGCAGGCACCCAACGCCGATAAAAACCTCTATTTTGGCGATTTACACGTCCACAGTTCGCTGTCGTTTGACAGTTACCTGTTCGGCAACCGCAACGATCTCGATCAAGCGTACGCCTTTGCCCTAGGCGAACCGCTCACCACGCTGGCGGGCGAAGCGCTGCAGTTATCCAGACCGCTCGACTTTGTCGCAATCACCGATCACGCCGAGACCTTTTGGATGATGGATGTGTGCTTTAACGGCACCGACTTGCCCCGCGCGGTGAGTGAGTTTTGCGCGGGTTTTGACAATCCCTCGCTGGGGTTTTTTATGACCGCCATGAGTTTGGGGGTCGACCGGCCGCTGCAGATACCGGACTTTTTGTGTGAATTGATCGACGGGCAGTGTACCGCGCGGCAGGCGATAGACCACGGTCGGCCGATGTGGGAACTGATCAAAGCCAAAGCCGAGCAATACAATCGCCCCGGGGTATTTACCGCCTTTGCCGGCTATGAATATTCACCGCCGCTGGCGGGCACCGGTAAGCATCACCGCAACGTTATTTTTCGCAATCAGCACACCAGTACCTATGCCTACTCGGCATTCGATGCCCGCACCGCACCGATTCTGTGGCAGATGCTGGAAGATGATTGTGCCGACGACTGCGAATTTTTGACCATTCCGCACAACTTAAATAAAACCTGGGGGCTCGCCTATGGACGTCAGACCATCGATGGCGACGCATATCAGCGCGAGGATTGGCAACGCCGGGCACGCTATGAGCCGCTGATCGAACTCTATCAGATCAAGGGCAATTCAGAGTGCGCTATCGGCATCAACACCACCGACGAGGAATGCGCGTTCGAACAATTTTTTCCGGTCTGCGCCGAGGGCGAATCGCTGGGCTGTATTCACCCCACGTCGATGGCCCGCGATGGGCTCAAAAGCGGTCTTAAAATGCAAAAAGAAATTGGCATCAATCCGTTCCAGCAGGGTTTTATCGGTGCCACCGACAATCACAACGGCAGTCCAGGCGACACCGAAGAATACGACTATCGGGGCTCCGTTGGGCTGTTCACCTCGCCCGCTGCCAAGCGATTAGCGCCGAAGCTCACCAAGCGTATGCCAATGCTGAGAAGTCCCGGCGGGTTGGCCGGGGTATGGGCAGTCGAGAACACCCGCGATGCGCTGTTTGACAGTATGCAGCAGCGCGAGGCCTACGCCACCAGTGGCAATCGCATTCGGCTGCGGTTTTTTGCTGGCGATGGCTATACCGAGCAGATGCTCGACAGCCCGCGCGGGATCGCCAGCGGCTACGCCCAGGGCGTGCCCATGGGGGGGCAGTTGAGCGTGTCGGCAGGTGCACAACCAACATTTATGGCGCGCGCCGAAATGGATCCAATGACCGTACCGCTGGATCGTTTGCAGGTGATCAAGGGCTGGATCGACGATGGCCAAAGCTATGAAAAGATCGTCGATGTCGCCTGCTCCGATGGGCGAGTGCCCAATGGCGAGGGGCGGTGTGAAGAATTGATCGCGCCGGTTGACCTGTCCAATTGCCAACCGGCGCGCGATCGCGGTGCCGCCGAACTGTCGGCGGTATGGACAGACTCAGACTACAACCCAGCGCTAGATGCGTTTTATTACGTCCGAGTGCTTGAGATTCCGACCTGTCGCTGGAGCACCTACGATGCTCTGCGCCTGGGACGTGAGCCCCCGGCAATAGTCTGGCCCACTCACTCTGAACGTGCCTGGTCGTCACCGATCTGGCTGACTGCGCCGTCGAACGACGACCCCTCAGCACAGGGGGGTATAGAAACGGGAAGATCGAGCAGTAAAAAAGAATATTAGCAACAACCGCGATAGGCAGCACGCAGCTAAAACATAAAAATCATAGCGCGAGCGTTTGCAGCGAATGGGATAACAGCGGCAAGGGTTGTCGCAGGGCGCACAG
>DDJS01000144.1:5929-6063 GCA_002339165.1 Cellvibrionales bacterium UBA2618
ACGTAGACTGCTTAGCAGTGGGCTTGCTAACGTTGGCCGCGGACAAGGCGGATTGGTTGCCTACTAGACCTATCCTTGAACCCATACCGTCATAGCGCGCGTATGGGTCTTATGGCTTTGTGGTTCTGGGTTTG
>DDJS01000144.1:6404-7890 GCA_002339165.1 Cellvibrionales bacterium UBA2618
CAGGGTTTATTGGCTGCGGTTAAATAAACTGAACGTAGCGAGTGTTTGTGCGTTTGGTGGCAGAGCTTAGCCGAGTGCATGTGGGCGGTTAGATAAGAGCGGTGGATTTCGTAAAATGACGTCCGCGCTATCAATGTTTAGGGGTTAAACCAGGAGTGTGTCATGGGCCTTAGCGAACGATTGTTGAAGTACTTTAATAAAAAAGCGTCGGATTCAACCGACAAAAACCACACCCGATTCAGAAACGATATCTGTAATCACTGGGATCTCGATTACCTATCGCTCGACGAATTGGAAGCGAAATTGCAAGACAGCAACGTCGAGACCACCCTCGTTAGAAAAACCAAAGACGTTTAAACCGGCGTCAACGGTCTAGGCTGGGCGACCTGCCTATGCCGCTGTCGTTAGCCGCAACCATCCCAAGCGCGAATAACCCTTTAGTTGGAGAGATAGATGCCCAGACACCGCGGTGTGTTCAATCCCGATCAGCAGGCGCCGTATGAGTTATCGCGCAGCAAGATCGAAAAGTACATCAAGTGTCCGGCGTGTTTTTGGCTAGAAAAAGTCAAGGGCGTGAAGTTTCCATCGATGCCGCCATGGAACATCAACAGCAACACCGACCGGTTACTTAAGCGCGACTTCGATCAGTATCGCGGACGCGCAACTCACCCACTATTGGCGGATAACGGCTTGAGCCACCTGATGCCTTTTAGCCACCCAGACCTCAATAAATGGGTGTCGTCGCTGCATTTCGGTGCGGCCGGTTATTTTCATCGGGTGCATCAACCGACACAGATACTGGTTGGCGGCGGTCTCGACGATGTACTGATCAATGCCGACACCGGCGAGTTGCACATCGTCGATTTTAAATCCACCTCCAATCAGGCCAAGGAGCCCAAGCCGCCCAATCTCTACGGCGACTGGAAGGGCGCTTACAAGCGGCAGATGGACGTTTATATCTGGGTGCTGCGAGGTATGGGCTTCGCGGTCAGCGATGTCGGTTATTTTATCTATGTCGATGGTCTGCATGTCGGTATCGATGGCATGATCGACAGCAATACCGACACCGCGACTATGACCTTTGCCACCAGCATTTTGACCTACCGATCCAGCACCGACTGGATCGAGCCGGCGTTGCTCGATATTGCCGCGCTACTGCGTTGCAACCACTGTCCGGCGCACACAGAAAAATGTCAGGATGGGGCTTTTATCCAGCAGGTTAACCGAGTGCTGCACGCCGATTGAGGGATGGTCTATCAATCGGCTCACCATAAACGCACTTTTTATAGGCCCTTTGGCGATCAACCCTCTTGTGATAAATCTGCTCTCCATAAACGCACTCGCCATAAACGTATGGGGTGCCGGGCAGTGACTAACCTGGCGCGTTACTCAGGTCGGCTCTGCCGGCAACGGACTGATGGCGTATCGCTCTTGCACAGTGCATGGGTAGTCATTAAAAAGTCAGTAAATAGCCGATGAATAGCCG
>DDJS01000144.1:8201-9180 GCA_002339165.1 Cellvibrionales bacterium UBA2618
AATAGCCGATGAATAGCCGGTAAATAGTTAACCTGTGGTCATTTGCCGCTCGGTCTATGGCCATGCCAAGGTCCAGCGTGATGCGACCCAAGTGGCGGCATGCTGGCCCGATGTGGCGGTCTAAATAGCGGGCGGTTCAAAGCACATTTTCTGTCTTAAGTCGAATGCGCACAGACAGGTAGGGACGGCGGTGACAGTGCTATTGATTGCGCTAAATAAGTTGGTTCAGGCCAACCACTAGCAGTCCCAGGCCACAACTCCAAAGGGCGCAGGCGAGCACATCGAGTAGGGTAAAGGTCATTCGGCGCGTGCCGCTGGCGCCCACCAGCAAGGGCACTAGGCTCCGCACCGCCGGAACCAGCCGCCCCAATACTACCGAGTAGGCACCGTATTTGCGAATAAACGCCTCGCCGCGCTTAAGTTGTTCGGCGCGTTTTTGCGCAAAGCGGCTGTGCTCAAACTTGGCGCCGAGCCAGCGACCGAGATAAAAGCCTAGATGATCCGACAGGCAGGCGCCGGTAAACGCCAGTGGCAGCAACAGCCAAAGACTCAGCCACTGTTCGGCGTAGAGTAGGGTGCAGACAGCGAGTAGCACTGCGCCGGAGACAAACAGTCCGATCCCCGGGCAGGCCTCCATAAACGCAAGCCCCATCACCAGCGCCCAGGCGAAATGCCGATGCGCTTCGAGCCAATTAATGATCAAGTCGTTGATAAATAGCATCCTAAGTATGAACCATACAATAACATTGTGCCGCCACTGTAGCGGCCTCAGTGGGTAATACTCAAGCTCTCGAGCGCATATAAACCATTATAAACCGTCACAATATAATCACGGAAAAACCGCGATTATGGTTAAAAAAGTGTTTTTATCAGCTATGTGGTTATTTTAATCCGTTGATTATGAATTTAGACTCTTTGCACACTGGTAGGCGATGGACCACTGCGCGCCGTTAATCCCCGTTGATGATCGATTGGGGGG
>DDJS01000147.1:0-6068 GCA_002339165.1 Cellvibrionales bacterium UBA2618
AGGCTAAGTAATGGATGGCTAAAACTGCGTAGCAAAGCGAAACGTAGCCAACTGTTACGTGTCCTTGTTTATTTTCTTGTTAGGTGAATTTATACTTGCACCATATAGAAACAATTATGCAATGGAATTTCGTCCGGATAATCCGCCATAGAAAAGCCAAGTTTTGTATAAGCTTTGATTGCACTCTTATTGTGCCCTAATACAAATAGTGAGCACGAGTCAGTTCTTAAATCCGATTTACCCAAAGTACTCAATTGGTTTATCAAGTGGAAAGCAATGCCTTGCCCTCGAAAATTAGGATTAACAATTAACCTTCCAAGGTGGCACATCCCAAGTCTTAAATGATATTGTCCAAATGCCAATAAATCATCTTCGTTAGAAGTTAACGAAGATGATTTCAAGGTATCAAGGCCTAAGTCACTCTTAAAAGTGCTTAAATTAAATGGATATCTAAAATTTGGGCCAGACCAAATACTTAATTCATCTTCGTTCGAGAACCAAGACATCAATTCAACAAAGTTTTCATCAGAAGGTTGAGTTAAACGCATATTCACCTAACATTTGTATATTGCGCACGCACGTTTACGCGCTTTTGCTGTTTGGGTAAAAGTGCGTTACGAATATGATTTGAAGGGGGTATTGGCATTATTTTCTGATTCCTTTCAGAGCAAAGTGCGCATGCGCGTTTTTGTAACAGACTGACTCAGCGCGCTATTTTCTAATCCCTAGAACGTGAATCCGAATTGGTTTAGTGTAAAGTGCGCTCAGAATTAAGCAATAGGGCAATTAACTGTATATATGTATAGTTAACTGCCCTTGGATGCGCTGTCATTGGGTACCTTTACTTATTTTATTGAAATAAATATGCCGTCATAAAACAAATATATTTGTTAGATGTGCAGCGGTTAATTCCTGCTAACAGGGTAAAACATCGCCCGTTTTAGTTCACAAAAATGGCGCGCTGACGCTGCGCTTTACCGCGGTGTTTATGCCGGTAAATCCAAATCAACTTTAAAATCTCGATCGTGCAGGTTATTGCCTTTGCAGTGCGCATCCAGCGCACCACTATCGACGTCGTTGATGTTACCGTGTATGCAAAGGGCCCACCGCAATGACCCTTTCTTTTTTGCCGATAGGAAAACCCAGAATCGCCTGACTTGAGCGGTCTCCACTTCGAGAGTAGCGTCCACGCCAATAGATGGGCTTGTTGCTGGGGGGTATCACTAATTTTCAGAGGTCCTGAATATGCAGCACTATTTTGCCACGCGTTCGACCACTTTCTGACAGCCGATGCGCCTCTTGCGCTTCGGCTAATTGCATCACGTTAATTTTAGGTATTTGTAACTCGCCGCGCACAAACAGCGGTAACAGCTTCGCTAACATATCGCCATCAGGACGATGGTGGATAAATTCAGCCTTAATATCTCGATCAATAATGTCTGCCATGGGGGGTGGTTCATTGTTCATGAAGGCCACACAGCCTCCTGTCTTGGTTAACCTAATAGCGGTTTCGGCCACCCCTTCGCCCAACAGCGATTCAAGTACCATGTCTAATCCATCTGGTTCTCGCGCAATAATTTCGGTGGCATAGTCAGTCGCAGTGTGATCAATAACATGATCTGCGCCGAGGCTGGATACATACTCAAAATTTTCTTTTCGGGCAGTGGTATAAACAGTCGCACCTAAATATTTTGCCATGGGGATGGCCACGCTCCCCACCCCGCCTGCACCTGCCTGAATCAGCACGGTCTGCCCGTCACTCAAATTGGCGTACTCATCTAGCGACTGCCACGCGGTTAGGCTGATCAGAGGCAGCGCGGCGCCCGTTATAAAAGAGAACTCACGCGGTTTTAGCGCAAGGCAGGACGTCTCTACCGGTACATATTCGGCGTAAGTTCCATGTTGAATTGACCAGGTAAAAGCCAAGCCAATGACCTCATCTCCGATGCGCCAATCGCTGACATTTTTGCCTAATTTCACAATGCGCCCAGAGAAATCCCAACCGGGAACGACCGGAAAAGTGCGTGTGATATATTCTTGAAGTTCACCGTTACGTAATCGTCTGTCGATCGGGTTTACACTGACAGCAGCTACCTGAACCAAAACTTGATTGTCTTCAGGCGCTGGGACGGGTAATTTACCGAATTCCAGAACGTCTGGGCCACCATGTGATTTGTAATAAACTGCCTTCATCACTCACGCTTCTTAATAGCCAACATCTCTGTCAATGAGAATACAATAATGAGTAAAAAATACTAGAGATAAATTGGGCTAAAACGGTCTGCCGCCAATAGAATAGGCTGAGATTGGTGATTCCAGAAAAACCTATGGGTATGCGTGCGAAGGCCAAAGCAGCCCCCTTAGATTGTGTTTCGCGACATTGATTTACGAATAAGATGTGTCCAAAACCATACTTTTTACCGTATAACGAGGACTCATTCATTGCAGCAGTCGCTGAACAGCGTCTAAAAAATAAAATGATAGTGTTGCTAATACTGTTTCTTATCTCATTCGCACCAATGTTTTGGTGTCGTTATGTTTTTCATAAACACGACAAAGTTATGCAAAACATGCCATTTAATGGTTTGGAGTTTGGCAAGACAATTCTCAAAGAAGCAGGCATTGGAGACGTCGAAATCGTTAGCACCCCCACTTTCGATCACTATGATGTCAGACATAAAAAAGTCAATGTTCTAGAAAGCCGTCTCACGCGGCGCAGCCTTACGTCACTGACAATTGTGTGCCACGAAATCGGACATGCAATTCAGCACAATGAAAGCTATAAGCCACTAGAGTATCGGACAAAAACGATCGAGATAGGCGGTTGGTGCGCGAAATTGATTAGCGGCATATCGTTAATTGCAATGCCGTTCTTGTTATCTATGGGCGGTATGTCAGTTCTCAAACCCGCCGCAACCCTCTTGGCAGCGATGATAGGGATCGGATTAATTATTCACATCATAACCATCGGAGTTGAGCTGGATGCGAGCTTCAATCGTGCAATGCCTATCATCAAGCAAAAAATACCCTCTGACTATCACGAAGCATGTCGCTCAGTTTTACTTGCAGCGGCGCTGACTTATGTCGCGGGGGTTGCCACAAACTTACTATCGTTGCGTTTCTTTTGGATTTTTCTTTCAAGGCTTACCTAAGCTAATGTCGACTAGATGGATCAAATAATAGTAATGATTTCCTGATACACCCTAATAACCAAGCGCGGCTGTTAAATGATCCTATAGTCAGCGTTCGTATCTTGCAAATCGAAAGAGGATAAAAAAAACAACGCTTTAATAACGCTCCAGACTGGCAGGAACTGGCTAACTTGGCCGCCTTTGAGAGTTTTAGCGGTTGTCCGCGAGCGGCGCTAATACCCCCTCAAATACCGTGCCCCAAATCTTGATATCTTTGATACGTTTCGGATGAACTTGGTAAGGGTTGGCCTCGAGAATAGTAAAGTCCGCCTTTTTACCTGCTCGAATGGAACCGATTTCGTCCTCGTAACCAATGACCCAAGCTGCATTTATGGTAATAGCTCGCAAAGCACTATCGACGCTGACTCTTTCAAGTTCCCCTGTTAAATTACCGTTAAGAGTCACACGATTAACGGCCGCGGAAACAAGCGTTAGAGGCTCAAGTGGTGCCATTGGACTGTCAGAGTGCAAAGCAAAAGGCACGCCCAAACGCTCGAGCGAACCAAGTTTGACCATGTGATTACCTCGATCGGCGCCCAACCAGTGTTCGCTGTACATATCGCTGAGTATAAAATGGTAATAAGGGTTGGCCGAGACCACTGCGCCTAGTGCTTTTAGTTTACGATTCTGATCTTCAGTGGTGTAGGCAAAATGTTCCAGCACCAAGCGATGGTCTGGCCTTGGCGTATTTTTTTGCAATCGCTTTAGTAACTTGATCAGTCTTGCGGTACTTCCATCGCCATTAGTGTGCGCGTGTAGCTGGTAGTCAGCATCCCAAAAGGCTTGTGCCCACTCGATAGTTGTTTGCTCTGGTAACATCCATACACCTTGATGACCATCTATGTAACCGGGATAACCAAACTGAGCTAGCCCACTAAAAATAGCCCCGTCTATCATTAATTTAAAACGACGATCTATGCTGACCCGATGGCTGTTGTGTTTACGCCATTGCTCAATTTCTTTTAGCGCACCTTTAATCGATACACCGCGATTAATAAAGTCTGTAATGATAGGGGTTAGGATAATACGAGCGGGAGCCTCTGTAGACTCAATGCTATGACGGATCATTGCGATCTCATCGGTAGGATTGCCAAAGACACCAATGCCCATATCAAGCGCGGTAGTCACGCCACCCTGATGCACCATGCCAATAAAGTTTTGCATGCCTTGGCCGAACCGCGCCGGATCAAATAGGAATGGCATTTTGGGGATCAGTACATAGAGACCGTTTTCAAAAAAATGGCCCTTGTCCCAGTCAGCTGACGGGTTATTTTTAACATCCGCCTCGTTGATATCAAGTAATGCCATGGCGGCATCATTGCCAATAAGTTCATGAAAAGATCGATGCCAAAGCATCACAGCTGTGTCAGGAAACAATTCATTAAGCTGCTGACGGTATAAATCGCCATGCCACAAAGGGTGATAGCCCCAACTGATAAATGGAATGGTGCTATCAGTATGTTCAGACACTAATTGTTTGAGTCTCGCGACATAAGCCTCAGACGTCTTGGCGCCCGGGAACTCCCCAGTGGGTAAGGACCAATCGTCAGGCGCAATAAAAGGGAACTGCGTTAGTACAGCTGGAAGAGATGGATGCACATGGGGCTCGATAAACCCGGGCATTATTACCTTATCCTTAAAGCGCGTATCGATGGTAGTAGATTTCTGTTCGATCCAATATGCCAGTGAATCCAATGAGCCGACAGCAACAATACGGCCATCAGCGACTGCAACGGCACTGGCACTGGGCAGACTTGGCTCCATAGTGATGATTTTTTTAGCCGTATAAACAACGACATTGGCAACGGCTTGAGAAGCGTTCGAATGAACAGACCACACCGCTGTTGAGATGAGGAATAGTTGGAAAAAAGTAAACTGAAAAATCGCTCTCATAATACGTTACTGTAAGTTGTCAGATAAAGCTGAACGTTTGGCCGTCTACTCTAAGAGATGGTTTTGCTGATCGGGTTAATGGTCTTCTTTGATTAGCGTAATGCATTTTTTTGCGCATCGCTAAGGTATTTTGTTTAATCAATTCGCGCTGCTCTAATATGCTTTCTTTTCGTCCATAAAACACATCTGCCGGTATTAGGTTATCAAATGTCAGGTTATTCAAAGATTCGCGATAGCGCTCGTGGTTGTCGTGACTGACAAATCGCTGACGATATTGCTGTAGCTCACCGGGCAGACAATAATTGTTCAGTAAGATCTGGTGCTTCATAGATCGATGCTAGACCCTCATCTTGAAGTAGGTAAAGTCTGTTGACCACAATTCATTTAGTCCCCGGCTTGGGCGCAGAGATTCTTGATTTCATCAGTGGTGGCTTGTCAGACAGTATTACCCGTTCGTCGTTTCTTACCGGCGTCCAAAAACTCTTTTGATCAACGGTAATACAGATTGGCAGTAATACCTTCTCGACGGAAAAATTCAGCAATAATATATTCGCGACAGAGGCCTTCCCACACGATGCGGATCTTCTCTTCGGATGAACATTGTTTGCGGGTGGCTCGATCCGTTTTCTCAGCAGAGAGTTTGGTTTTTTTGGCATCATCATTTTCCTCTTCGGGTAAACGATGAACTAACGCACTCTCTTAGACAATCAGCCTATTATGTCCAACTGGTACTGATGGAATACAGGGCCAATTGCCCTCAGATAGTCGCCTTTTGGCTTTTTAGCTGCACTCTCTCGCTTCTTCGAGGGCATACACCAATAGCATATGTCTCGCGTTTACCGGCAATTATGTAGCCCATACGCCGTCATATATAGACGATGTCAATGGACTAAGACGGATAGCAATATTTTATAAGGTATAAAAAAGCCCTGATAAACAGGGCTTTTAGGATGCCAATGAATGTCACTGGACTTTATGATGGTG
>DDJS01000147.1:6392-12362 GCA_002339165.1 Cellvibrionales bacterium UBA2618
ATGGTGCCCAAGGCCGGACTTGAACCGGCACGGCTTGCGCCACTACCCCCTCAAGATAGCGTGTCTACCAATTCCACCACTTGGGCTTTGTACATGTATTATTCGTCCGGCAGTTCTGACAGCTCGTCTAACGGGCTGTCGGCGGTGTTCTCAAACGCAGGTATATCCAGGTCGTCCTCTGGAGTTGGCGCTAGCACCTCATCTTCTAACTCGGGAAAAATTCCCTCGTCGATGACCGAGCTATTTTTTGCGATCAGCGCCAGGCTGATGCTGGTGGCAAAAAATATCGTGGCCAGCAGTGCTGTCGATTTGCTAAAAAAGTTCCAACTGCCGCCACTGCCAAACACCGTCTGCGACGCACCTGAGCCAAACGACGCGCCCGCTTCGGCCCCCTTGCCCTGCTGCAAGAGGATCAGCCCGATCAGTGAGACCGCGACAATGAAATGAAAGACTAATATATAGGTTGCCATTATGCTTCTTCTGCCAGTTGTATAATCCGTAAAAATTCCGCAGCCTGCAATGAGGCTCCACCTATCAACCCGCCATTTATATCCGGCTGCGCAAACAGTCCCTCGGCATTCTCGGGGTTGACACTCCCCCCATAGAGAATCTTGGTTGTCTCGCCCGCCGCGCCCAGTTGTTGACGAATCCCAGCATGCACCTCTTGGGCCTGCTGTGGCGAGGCGGTAACCCCTGTGCCAATCGCCCACACCGGTTCGTAAGCGATCACGCCAGCGCACAGCTTGTCCATGCCTACTCTATCCGCCACCGCGCTAATCTGTGCCGCGACCACCTTGGCAGTAGCGGCTGCCTCGCGCTCTAACAGCGTCTCGCCAACGCAAAGTATCGGGGTTAAGCGCAGCGCCTCGGCGGCGGCATATTTTTCCGCCACCCGGCGGTTGTCTTCATCAAACAGCGCACGCCTCTCGGAGTGCCCTACCAACACCATGCTGCAGCCTACGTCTACCAGCATCGCGCTGCTCAGTTCTCCGGTGAAGGCGCCTTCAGCGTGCTCGCTGAGGTTTTGTGCTCCTACATCAATCCGTGCCTGCTGCAACCGGTGTACCACCAGTGCCAAGTGCACCGCGGGCGGAAACACCGCAACCTGTACCTTGCCATGATCGATCCGCTGTTGCGCCAAGCGCTCGGCAAGATCGGCCGCCATTGCCAGCGATCCATTCATTTTCCAGTTTCCAGCTACTAGCATAATCGGCCCCAGTGACGACCGTCGATACTGCAAACGCTGCAAAACCCGAAATTTTCCGGAGGTTTATTTAGGGTCGCAGATCCTACCGGAGTCAATGCGAATATACAAGCCATGTCGACCATACAGCTAGGCAACCCGCTGCCGAACGGTGTTGGCGATTTGGTGCACCAACCGATCGACCAATTGATCGTCCTCGCCCTCAACCATCACTCGAATCAACGGCTCGGTTCCCGAGGGCCGCAACAACACCCTGCCGCGCCCGTCGAGCTGCTGCTCGGCGTCTAGCACCGCGCGCTTAACCTGTTGGTCAGTGGCGAGATCGATAGATTTAACTCGCGGTACATTAATCATCTGCTGCGGAAATTTAGACATGCCGCACTTGGCTTCATGCAACGTCACTTCGGCACTGGCCAGCGCACGGATGACCTGCAGGGCGCCGACAATGCCATCGCCGGTGGTGTTGATATCGCTACACAATACGTGCCCAGAATTCTCGCCACCAAGGTGCCAATGGTTCTTTTTTAACGCCTCGATCACGTAGCGATCGCCGACCGCGGTGCGCTCAAACGGAATACCCAATTCGCCAAGCGCCAGCTCCATACCGAGGTTGGTCATCAAGGTACCGGCGACGCCGGTACATCCAGACTGCCGGCGCGCGCGGTAGGCGGCGATAATGTAGATCAGCTCGTCGCCGTCGACTATCTCGCCGCGGTTATCGACCATCAACACGCGATCGCCATCACCGTCCAGGGCAACGCCAAAATCGGCACTCTGTTCAAGCACCGCCTGCTGTAACGGCTGCATGTGCGTCGAGCCACAGCCTTCGTTAATGTTAAAACCGTCGGGGGCCGCTCCGATAGTGATCACCTTGGCACCCAGTTCTTTAAACACCTTGGGGGCAGCGCTATAGGTTGCACCGTGGGCGCAGTCCAACACGATCTTGTAGCCGCTGAGACTAAATCCGGCGGGTAGCGTGCCCTTGCAAAACTCCACGTAACGACCGATAGCATCAGAAATACGCCGCGCCCTACCGAGATCTTCAGACCGATTAGTGTGCAGCGGTTGGTCGAGCAATTGCTCGATTTGCAACTCGACGCTGTCGGGCAGTTTGTAGCCGTCGGCAGCAAAAAACTTGATGCCGTTGTCATGATAGGGATTGTGAGAGGCGCTGATAACAATGCCGGCTGAAGCGCGAAAAGCACGGGTCAGATACGCCACCGCTGGGGTCGGCATCGGCCCTAGCATATCGACATCAACCCCCGCCGCGATCAAGCCAGCTTCCAGCGCCGACTCAAACATGTAGCCAGAAACGCGGGTGTCCTTGCCGATCAGCACCCGTTTGTGGCTGCCGCTATCGCGGGTGAGCACCCGACCAGCGGCCCAGCCCAGCTTGAGTACAAAATCGGCGGTGATCGGGTAGTCACCGACCCGCCCACGAATGCCATCAGTACCAAAATATTTTCTCGTCATTGTTGCCTTCGCCCTAGAGCTACGCTCGTCATTCGCAGTGATGCAACATCTTTAACGCCTGCACCGTCTCTGTAACATCGTGCACGCGCACGATGGCCGCGCCTTTTTGGGCTGCCAAGAGCGCCATAGTAACACTGCCAATAAGTCTTTGGTCTGCAGAAGCGTTCAATAGTTCACCAATCATGCGTTTTCTCGACACCCCAACCAACAGCGGCACGCCCGTGGCGACCAACTGATCGAGTGATTTAAACAACATGAGATTGTGTGCGGTGGTTTTACCGAAACCAAAACCTGGATCGATAAGAATGTCTCTGGCGTCGATGCCAGCCACAATGCACTGCTCCCTGCGCTGCATCAAAAATCCCTGTACCTCGCCGACCACATCGGCGTACTGCGGTTGACTCTGCATCATCGCCGGCTGATTTTGCATGTGCATCAAACACACCGGAACACCGCTATCGACTGCCGCCGCAAGCGCACCGGGCCGCTGCAGAGCGCGGACGTCGTTGATCAATTCGGCACCGGCCGCAGTCGCGGCGTCAATCACCTCTGCGCGACTGGTATCGATCGACACCGGCACATCAAAACGCTGCGTGATGGCGGTAATCGCAGCGATCACCCGATCTAACTCCTCGGCAACCCCCACCGGACTTGCGCCCGGTCGCGTCGACTCACCACCAACATCAACCATGTCGACGCCGGCCTCGAGCATATCGCCAACGCTGTTCAGTACCCGATCGACGTCGACCGACGAACCGCTAAACAGTTCGCCACCATCCGAGAACGAGTCCGGCGTGACGTTGACAATACCCATCACCAAAGTGCGCTCGACTCCGCGCTTGGCAATACCGCGCAGCCATGACCGTACTGGAACTGCCAACGTTAGCGCGCGCGGACTGCGCCGTCTAGCACGCCTTAAACGCCTTCGACAGCACCGCCAATCGGCCCGGCAGTATTGGTTTTTTCGTCGTTGCTGTCGCCTGACTCGCCAATTGAATCTCCATCCGACGGGCCACCCGACTCACCACTTAAGTCGTCATCATTCCATCGGCGTGGTGGCCGCACCTGAATGCGCTTCATTAGATCGTCGACCTGATCAGCGTCGATAGTCTCATAATCCATCAGGGCGTCTTTCATTTTTTCTAGTACATCGCGGTGATCTTCAAGCAGTGACTTGGCCTTGACATAGGCATGGTCGAGTATCTGACGCACTTCTTGGTCAATTTCGCGGGAGGTGTCTTCCGAGTAATGGGTGTTGCCGCCGCCAGGCGCCTGAGATTCATCCTCGCCGTAGAGCACCGGACCCATCTTTTCGGTCAGACCCCACTTGGTCACCATGTTGCGGGCCATCTGCGTGGCGCGCTCAATGTCGTTCTGCGCACCGGTGGTAACGCCGTCGAGCCCACCGATCAACTCCTCGGCAATTCGGCCGCCAAACAGACTACACAACTGACCAAAAATCTGCCGGCGACTCATGCTGTAGCGATCTTCTTCCGGCAGGTACTGGGTTACGCCAAGGGCGCGTCCGCGCGGGATAATGGTCACCTTGTGTACCGGATCATGCTCGGGCATCAGGCGGCCAATAATCGCGTGGCCGGCCTCGTGGTAGGCGGTATTGGTTTTCTCTTTGTCCGACATCACCATCGAGCGGCGCTCGGCGCCCATCATAATTTTGTCGCGGGCTTTTTCAAACTCTTCCATCGACACCACGCGGCGGTTGCCACGGGCGGCAAACAGCGCCGCCTCGTTGACCAGGTTGGCAAGATCGGCACCTGAAAAGCCGGGGGTTCCCCGCGCCAGCACGTTTAACTCAACGATTTCGTCGAGCGGTACCTTGCGTGCGTGCACCTTGAGTATTTGCTCGCGCCCGCGAATGTCGGGCAGGCCAACGTAGACCTGCCGATCAAACCGACCAGGTCGCAGCAGCGCTTTGTCGAGTACGTCCGGCCGGTTGGTCGCTGCGATCACGATCACGCCCTCGGTGCCCTCGAAACCGTCCATTTCAACTAGCAATTGGTTGAGGGTCTGCTCGCGCTCGTCGTTACCGCCGCCATATCCGCCGCCACGGTGACGGCCAACGGCATCGATCTCGTCGATAAAGATAATGCACGGGGCCTGCCGCTTGGCCTGCTCAAACATATCGCGCACCCGCGACGCGCCCACACCGACAAACATCTCGACAAAGTCGGAGCCCGAAATGGAGAAAAATGGCACTTTGGCCTCGCCCGCGATCGCCTTAGCCAACAGCGTTTTACCGGTTCCCGGTGGGCCGACCATCAAGACACCCTTGGGGATTCGCCCACCCAGACGCTGAAACTTGGTTGGGTCGCTAAGAAATTCTACCAATTCGCTGACATCTTCTTTGGCCTCGTCAACCCCGGCGACGTCGGCAAAGGTGGTGTTGATTTGATCGCCGGTCAGCAGTTTGGCTTTACTCTTGCCAAAGCTCATTGGCCCGCCCTTCCCGCCACCGCCGCCCTGCATCTGGCGCATAAAAAACATGAAAATGCCCAAAATCAGCAAGATTGGGAAGGCCGCCACCAGCAACTGCGATATTAGGCTGGGGGTTTCTGGCTCGCGCGCCAGCACCTTCACGTTGTGGTTGATCAGATCATCCATCAGGCGCTGATCACCAATGGTTGGGAGTACGGTGCGAAATTTGGTGCCGTCGCGGCGCTCGCCATTGATGATCAAGCCTTCGATCACCACCGATGCAACGCGCTCATTCTGCACATCGACGACAAAATCGGAATAGCCCAGACTGTTGTCCGCCGGCGGTGGTGAAAAACTGTTAAACACCGACAGCAATACGGCCGCCAGTACCAGCCAGACAATTAAATTTTTCGCTAAATCATTCATTTCCATTCCCCTATTGGCCAACGAATCCCTTGGCCACCACGTAAACTTCGCGAGATTTGGCTCGCGAAGCATCAGGTTTTCTTACAACCACCCTATTAAACACCCTTCTAAGATCGCGTACAAATTCATCGTAACCCTGCCCTTGAAAAATTTTGGTCACAAAACTGCCGCCGGGTGACAAAACGTTGACGGCAAACTCGGTTGCCAGTTCGACCAAATGCATACTGCGTGGTTGGTCGACATCCCTCACCCCGGTAACGTTGGGGGCCATATCGGAAATCACAAGGTCTGTGCTGCGATCGCCGATCAATTCAAGCAACCTATCGTAGACAGCGACCTCGGTAAAATCACCTGTCAGCACGTCAACCCCTGCAATGCCGTCCATCGGCAGTATATCCAGCGCCACCACCGAGCCGTTTGGCGCCACTTGCTCG
>DDJS01000153.1:0-264 GCA_002339165.1 Cellvibrionales bacterium UBA2618
GGCACCGCGACTGTCGACATCGGTGCTGCGATCCCATTCGGCGATCAATTGCTGAGCCTGTCGATAGTGCGCCGGGCCCGCCGCTAGATCGAGGTCTAGGGCGCGATTGAGAAAGCCAATAGCGCGAGAATTAGCGCTGTAGACCTTGTCGTGCTTGATCTGAAAAAACTCCTCCTCGGAGATCGTCCCCAACTCGGCAAACAACTCCAACCCACGGTCGGCTCGATTGGTCATGCGCGAGGGAAAGCCGTCTTCGATGCGGTA
>DDJS01000153.1:689-31329 GCA_002339165.1 Cellvibrionales bacterium UBA2618
ATCGTCAAAAGGCATGCTTTGATCCCAGATCAAGGCACTGTCGTCACCCGGCAAATAGTGCTGCCAGTTGTAACCGGCGACCCGCTTGGGGGTCAGCGAATTGTGCACAAACAGGGTGTTGCCATCGCGGTCGGCGTAAACAAAATTAAAACTCGCGAAGGTCTGCATGCGCAGTGCATCGCGCCACTGTTCAAGATTGTTGGCCTTGCTCATCGCCAGCCATTGCTCGACCTGCCGTATTTCGCCCATGCCCGCATAACGCACCGCATAGGTGCCGTGATCGGTGCGCAGTACCGGGCCATGCACCGAGCGAAGTCCCTCTTCAGTCACCGACCAGGGAATAAACCCAGCGAGCTTGATGTCTATGATGATATCGCGCGATTCCAGCGTTCGCCACTGGCCATCAAGGCGATAACGCATTGGGTCGTCGGGGTCGATATCCAGCACGTAGACATCGACTAAATCCGGTTTGTTAACGGTCGCGCCCCAGCCGAGCTTTTCGGTAAAACCTACGCCCATCGTCGCGCCACCGGGAAATACCCCGCCCATAATGTTCAGCCCCTCGCCGCTTTGCACGTGAGCTTCGTACCAGGCCACCGGCCCAGTGGCCGGTTGGTGTGAGTTGATCGCTAAGCGAGTGGCGCCATCGGTGCTGTTGTGGGGCGATACCGCAGTGGCGTTGGAGCCCACCGGCAGCCCATTCATGATGACGCCCTTGCCTTCGCTAGCAGCATTGGCAATAGCTGCCGCCAGGTGACTGCGCGTTGCATCGGCATTGTCTATCGAGGCATCTGGGCCACCGCTGATCGGGTATTTACGCTGCTCTTCAAACAGCTCCAGCAGCACCGCGTCAAACCCATAAAAAAGCAAATGCCTGAGCGCATAACCGGCGACAATGTCGCGACCATCGACCGGAAATAACGCCGCATTGGTGTCCTTTGGATGCAGCGCCGCGTAATAGTTGAGACCGTCGGCAAAGGCCTCGACGTAGGCGCGAGTGGCGGGCGCCAACTGGCTGTTGTAACCGGCGTCTAGGTCGTCCCAAATACCCAGCCATTTGACCAAAAAGTCGACCGTCGCTGCATCACGGCCATTGATGGTGGCGTTGGTTCCGCGGTGAAAGGCAATGGTGTCATGGATGATCGCCCAGTTGTCTTCACTCTGAGCGTAAGCAAAGCCGAAGGCGGCGTCGACGTCACGCTCGCCTATGATATGGGGCACCCCCATATGATCGCGCTCGATCACCACATCGTAGCGCTTACCGAGCGCCAAATAGTCGGCCGGAACGAAGGTCTGCGCACAACCCGACAGGCAAACACTGATACTGACAAAAATCCATAGACGCACGAACCAACCCCTTATTTTTATTATGCTTATTTCGGAAGAGCAGCAACACCGCTGAATATACGGCGCTCGGCGGCGGTGGGATGAGCCTCCGCCCATCGAGGGCCGCTGGCGCGTTCAACTCAGATCGCTATTATTGCATTATTGGTCGTGCGCTATTGAGTATGCGCGGTTCATCATGCGGTGTTAAATAAGTTGTTAATTAGACGCTCGATCTCGGGTTCTTGAATAGGTGCTCGGCTCGGCCAATTCAACGTCAGCGACTGTATTGCGATGCCCATCACTCAGCAGCACACGAAGCAACCCAGCCCTCAGTGGCGGACTCGTCGATAGCGCACTAACGGGTAGCGAATGGACAGCGCAGTCCTTGGACTTAATCTCTAAACCGCACTCCTTGGCCATACACTTTTGAACCGCGCAAAATATTGTTACATACGCGGTATCGCCGCTGGCTAAACCGCCAACCGCGATACCCGAAACTTACCCACATTTACCTCGATTACTTCAACCAGGGTTGCCGCGTCCAAGTTTTCGTCGCTCTCGAGCAACCAGTCAATCCCAGAATAGCGGTGTATATAGGCCTCGTCGGCGGTCAGCGGGTTGTCCAGCTGAAATGTGTAGCCAATCAAATCTGAGCGTGGCGCGCTGTCGTCAACCGACGCGCCGAGTTTCTTTAACGGCCGCCAAGCGATCGCAAAAATCGCCGCGGTCAGCACCGAAGTAACCCCAAGCGCCACCGGAAGCGAGCCCGATAGCCACTGAAATTTGATCATCAAACCCACGCTGATGCTCGCCAAACCAACCGCCGCAAGAATCACCAGCGAGAAACCAAAAGCGGTGGCCTCGATCAACAGCAGCAATACGCCGACGACGATCATCATTGTGGCGGTATCTTGCATCGCGACGTTCACGACGAGTTCCGGTTATTGATGCTTTTAATAATCGAGGTAACCTGCGCCACCACCGATGACACATCGGTGGCAGAGTCCGGCAGCAACACCACCGATGAATCTCGCGCAATGGCGTGTTTGGCCTCGATGGCCTTGGTAGCAAGATCTAGTTGAATGGCTTTTTGACCCATTTCGGTATCCGCCGCTGCACCAATCTTGCGGATTGCCTCGGCTTTCGCTTCGGCTACGGCAATAATCGCATTGGCCTCACCCTCAGCACGCAGTACCTGCTCGTCGCGATCGGCCTCTGCCGCCAGCACTACCGATTGCTGCGCGCCCTGCGCGCGGTTAATCGCCGCCTGACGGTCGCCCTCAGATTCGAGTATCTGCGCCCTTTTCACGCGTTCGGCCTTCATTTGTGCCTCCATCGCGTCCATCACCGAGCGCGGTGGCACAATATCTTTGATCTCATACCGCAACACCTGAATACCCCAAGGCGCAGACGCTTCGTTGATGGCTGAAACAATGTTTGTATTCAACACGTCACGCTCTTCAAAAGTCCGGTCGAGTTCCATCTTTCCGAGTTCCGAGCGCATAGTGGTCTGCGCCAACTGGGTCACCGCAAACAAGTAGTCGTCAACGCCGTAAGTGGCTTTAAACGGATCAAGCACGCGAAAATACAATACCCCATCGACCGTCAGGGAAATGTTGTCGCGGGTAATCGCATTTTGACTCGGCACATCCACCGCTTGCTCTTTGAGTGAGCGAACCGCTGCGACGCGATCGACAAACGGTAAAATAACGTTCAGTCCCGCCTCTTTGGTCGATTGATAACGCCCGAATCGCTCGATCACGTAGGTGGTATTTTGTGGGATAAATTTGATCACCGATCGCAGTAGGGCGATCACAAAGACTAAAATGATAAATTGCATAAACGGCACGTCTGACAGGAAATCCATAGATAAATTCTCGGTTTGAAAGGTGTCAATGCTCAGAAAGGCCCACGCCAGCAGCGCAGGTATCAGGTATAGCAGATTCAGCGGGTTAAAACTTATAGCGGAGCGGGACCAGCGATCTTTGATTATTTTGAATAACTCATCGATATCGGGTGGTCCTGAATCTCCACCCCACGGATCTCTGCCATCGCCATTACCAGAATCTGCCAAACCCTCGCCCCTCCCGACCTAGTGCTGCAGTTGCGCGTCGCCATGGATGCCGCTGGTCGCGCAAACACATGGCAATTAATGCCAAACTGCTGTGCGCAGTCTATAAGAAAAGTGCTGACAGCAACAGGTCACTGTATTGACAACCTCGGCGAGGGCCGCTGTTATGGTGCGCTTACACCTGCCATGGGGGCGGCGAATCGGGCACAGTGGCAAACTTTTTGAGCGCTTTGCGCTGCACTTCGATATCGACATGCCCATCCCGCACCAGTGCCTCGATGGCCGACAATGCAATGCTGTTGCGGTCGACTTCAAAGAACGCCCGCAGTTCTTCGCGCCGATCGCTGCGCCCAAAACCGTCGGTGCCTAGCGCCACAAAGCGCCCTTCAACATAGGCTGCGATCATCTCGGGCAACGCCCGCACATAGTCGCTGACCGCGACGATTGGCAGCCTGCCCGGCAGTTGTTGTTGGACATGACTCAGCGCCGGGTTGGTGGTGGCCGCGAGACGATTTTGACGCTCTACAGCCCGCGCATCACGAGTGAGTTGCGAGTAACTGGTGGCGCTAAAAATGTCGCTGGAAATGGCAAAGTCAGTCGCCAAAATGTCGGCTGCGGCAATCACTTCGTTAAGCAGCGTACCAGAACCAATCAACCGAACACGGATCTCGGCGTCTCGATCACCGCGCGCACCGAGTTGATAAAGACCATTGATTATGCCCCGCTCTAGGTCCTCTGCACTCTCTGCACTTCCCTCGCCATCGATAACCGCTGGGCGCTCGGGCATGCTCGGCTGCGGGTAGTTCTCATTCATCAGCGTGATATAATAAAAAACGTCCTCCTCGCGTTCGATCATCGCCCGCATACCGTGGTCCATAATCACCGCCAACTCATAGGCATAGGCGGGATCGTACGCGCGACAATTGGGCACGGTGGCCGCCACCAATTGACTGCTGCCGTCCTGATGTTGCAAGCCCTCGCCCGACAGCGTGGTGCGGCCCGCCGTCGCGCCGAGTAAAAACCCGCGGGCGCGCTGATCGGCCGCCGCCCAGATCAAATCGCCGACGCGCTGAAAACCAAACATCGAATAGTAGATATAAAACGGCAGCATCGGCTGACCGTGAACCGAGTATGCCGTGGCGGCCGCGGTCCAAGACGACATGGCGCCGGCTTCGTTAATGCCTTCCTCGAGTAACTGACCGTTGCGCGCCTCTTTGTAATACATCATCGAATTAGCGTCTTCGGGCTGATAGAGTTGCCCCTTGGGCGCGTAAATACCGATCTGTCGAAACAACCCATCCATACCAAAGGTGCGCGCTTCGTCGGCAACGATCGGCACAATACTCGGCCCGAGATCGGCATCTTTTAATAGCGCACTCAAAATGCGCACCGCGGCCATGGTCGTCGACATGGCTTTGTCGTTCGCCGCAAGGGCAAACTTGGCATAGTGGTCGCGCCGCGGAATAGACAACTTCTTGTGGCTCGGTAGACGCGATGTGCGGGCTGGCAGATAGCCTCCCAGCGCCACTCGCCGCTGGTGTAAATAGCGCATTTCAAGGCTGTCTTCGGGCGGCTTATAGAAATTTAATTGCGCCAAATCTGCGTCGTTCAAGGGCAGATCAAAGCGATCGCGAAATGCTTTTAGGCCCTCGGCGTCGAGGTTTTTTGCCTGGTGAGAGGTCATCCGGCTCTCACCCGCACCGCCCATGCCAAAACCCTTTTTAGTTTTCGCCAATATCACCGTCGGCTTGCCATTTTTTGCCTTTGATGCGGCGTAGGCGGCGTACAATTTACGCATGTCATGGCCGCCGCGTTTGAGGGCGTTGATCTCGGCGTCGGTCATATGACTCACCAAATCCCGGGTCACTGGATCGGAATCAAAGAATTTTGCGCGGTTGTAGTCGCCGTCCTTGGATCCCAAATCTTGATACTCGCCATCGACCGTCTCCGCAAAGCGGCGCAGCAGCACCATCTCGGTATCGCGTGCAAACAGCGCGTCCCACTCCGATCCCCAAAGCACTTTGATAACGTTCCAGCCAGCGCCGATAAACAGGCTCTCCAATTCCTGAATGATCTGACCATTACCGCGCACCGGTCCATCGAGGCGCTGCAAGTTGCAGTTGACGATAAACGTCAGGTTATCGAGACCCTCGCGCGCCGCAAGCGTCAACCCGCCGAGCGACTCCGGCTCGTCCATTTCGCCATCGCCAAACACCCCCCAGACGTGGCGCTCCGCGGTATCCGCCAAACCACGCCCCTCTAGATAACGCATAAACCGCGCCTGATAGATTGCGCTCATAGGGCCAAGTCCCATCGAACCGGTGGGGAATTGCCAAAAGTCTGGCATCAGCCAAGGATGTGGGTAGGAACACAGGCCGTCGCCACCTAGCTCGCGTCGGTAGTTGCCAATGGTTTCCTCGCTCAATCGCCCCTCGAGAAACGCCCGAGCGTATACGCCGGGTGCCGAGTGCGGTTGAAAATACACCAGATCGCCAGGGCCGTGCTCGCTATCGGCACGAAAAAAATGGTTAAAGCCGACTTCAAAAATTTCAGCTGCCGACGCGTAGCTGGCGATGTGCCCACCGAGACCGCCATAGGCTTGATTGGCGCGCATCACCATCACCAACGCATTCCAGCGGATGATCGCGGTCAATCGCTGTTCCATCTCAAGGTCACCGGGAAAGGCGCCCTGCTGGTCGATACCAATCGAATTTCGGTAGGCTGAATAGGGCTGCTCTAGCAATGCAATACCGCGGTTTTGCGCGGCGCGATCGAGACTCCGCAAAATATGTTGGGCGCGCTCGACGCCGCTATTGGCGATCACTGCGGTTAGCGAATCGAGCCAGTCGCGGGTCTCTGCCGGGTCGTCATCGAAACCCTTTAAATCGGTTGTTGCAGACATGCTCACGCCACCTAAATCGCCACCTAAAGAATGCCTATAGTAATCACCATGGCGCAGCAGGTGTTGCTATTTCAATACCTTTATGCAATAGTTTTCAGCATAAAATTTAAGTTAATACCTATATAGCAGCAGATTATGCCGAACATAGATCTCGACGCCATAGACCTAAAAATTATTCATATACTTCAGGAGTCGGCCAAGATATCCAACGCCGAACTTGCACAACGGATTGGCCTGACGCCCTCGCCCTGTCTGAGTCGAGTGCGCGCGCTCGAGGCGGCTGGCGTGATAAGACGCTACGTGGCGCTGGTCGAGCCGATTTCCGTCGGCTTGCCGATCAGCGTTTTTATTCACGTTGCCCTGGAACGCCAAGTCGATCGGTCGCTGGAACGCTTTGAGTCGGCGATGCAAGATCAAGCGGAAGTGATGGAGTGTTATCTGATGACCGGCGACAGCGACTATCTGATTCGCGTGTTGGTTCCAGACATCTCGACGCTGGAACACTTTATCGTCGACAAATTGTCGAAAATCGCCGGAGTATCGAATATAAAATCGAGCTTTGCGCTCAAGCAGGTCAAGTATAAAACCGCACTGCCTATGGCGTCACAACTGCGCGATGCCAGCGCTTAAGCGCCCAACTCACCCTCTATGCGGCAACCAAATTCGCTTCCTGCATCGAGTAACCAGCGGGCGATATAGTCGGCGAAGGTGCGCCTAACGACAAGCTCATAAGAGCCGTCAGGGCGATTGGCAACCACCGCTGAGGCCTTGGCAAAGGTGGTTTGCACGCAGCGCCCGCCGCCCTCGACCGCAGTGCCCCATCCACCGAAGTCATACAACGAGGATTTTTTGAGCAGCGTATTCAACGCGACTGCTGAGCCGCGCAGATTGATGATGGTTTGACCTCCGGCCACGTCGACGATCGACAAGTGCCCCGACAGTGCGGCGCGCAACTGGGCCTGTAAATCAATGCTGTCAGCCCGGCTAACCAGCAACCAATCATCCGGCCCGAGCCAATAGAGACTGTGCGTACGACTGGTGTGGTAATGACCTGGTTGGGTTGGTAGCGCAATACCCAAAACCTGCAGGATGCCGGCACAAAACGCGTCATCACCGGCATCGCCACGAATATTGAGGTGGCTGCACAGGGGCATCTCTTTCACTACCAGATCAAACAGCAATTCACCAAAGGCAATTTCTCCACCAGCGCTGTACTCATGGTGGCTAAAGTTGCCATAGGCGTGCATAAGCGGTGTTTCCATCGAAATATTATTCGACATGTTGGCGGGCTCCCTCGGGGTCGTAAAAGACAGAACTAACGATTTCGGCGGCCAGGATACGCCCGTCCGCCAATGGACAGTGCACCACCTGACCCATTCGATTGATACCGCCCTTGATCACCGCCAATGCGAACGCGTGTCCAAGATTGGCGCTGTAATAGCTCGACGTCACATGGCCCTGCATCGACATCGGGATGGGCTGCTGCGGATCGAACACCACTTGCGCACCCTCGGGAAGCACATCGTTGGGGTTCAGCGGCTTTAATCCAACGAATTGTTTGCGCTGATCGCGCAGTGCATCGCTGCGCTGCAAAGAGCGCTTGCCGATAAAGCTAAAGGTTTTATTTTTCGCCACCACCCAATCCATATTCATATCCGCTGGGGTCATCGAGCCATCGGTATCCTGACCGACGATGATAAAGCCTTTTTCGGCACGCAGCACGTGCATGCTCTCGGTGCCATAGGGCGTGATATCAAACGCCTCCCCGGCGGCGATTAACGCCTCCCAAAGATGTCGGCCATAGTGCGCCGGCACGTTGATCTCATAGGACAATTCGCCGGTAAAACTGATTCGAAACACCCGCGCCGCGACCCCCGCCACTGTGCCATCGCGCCAGTCCATAAACCCAAAGGCCTGTCGATCTAAGTCGATGTCGTCGCACACCTTGGCCAATACCCGCCGGGCATTGGGCCCACTGATGGTGGCGGTACTCCAGTGGTCGGTGACCGAGGTAAAATATACCTGCATGTCTGGCCACTCGGTCTGCTGCCAAAGTTCCAACCAGGCCAGCACGCCGGCCGCGCCGCCGGTGGTGGTATACATCAGATAGTGATTATCACCGAGACAGGCGCACACACCATCATCAAAGATCATGCCATCCTCTTTTAGCATAACCCCATAGCGGCACTTACCAGGGGCCAATTTAAGGTACGAATTGGTGTACATGCGGGTAATAAATTCCGCTGTGTCGGGGCCCTGAATGTCGATTTTACCGAGCGTACTGGCGTCCAGAATGCCAACGCTATTGCGCACCGCCAAACACTCTCGATCGACCGCCTCGCGCAGGCTTTCAACGCCGCCGGAGGCGCGCGAACGCGGGTAGTACCAAGGGCGTTTCCACTGACCGACATCTTCAAACTCGGCGCCGCGCGCAAGGTGCCAGCGGTGCATCGCGGTATGGCGCTGCGGGTCGAACAGCTCGCCGATATCACGACCGGCAATCGCGCCAAAGGTAGTCGGTGTATAGGCCGGGCGAAAAATCGTCGTGCCGGTCTCGGCCATGCTCTGACCGAGCGCCTTGGCAAGTATCGCCATGCCATTGATATTGCCGAGCTTGCCCTGATCGGTACCAAAACCGAGCGCGGTGTAGCGCTTGATATGCTCGATCGATTCGAATCCCTCGCGCACCGCGATCTCGATACTGCCAGCGGTGACATCCAGTTGCATATCGACAAACTGACTGGGTGCACGGGTGCTGCGCTGGGTGTGCGGCACCAAAAATAGCGCCTGCTGAGGATACTCGTCGTGCTCTTCTACCGGCGGTTGGGGAAACAGTCCAACGCCACTGCCAAACCCCGACTTGTGCGCTGCCTGCGCGCCTGCCTGCGCGCCCTCAGCAAAGCACTCAGACAGCCGGTAAGTGCCGGCACAAGCGCCGGCAGAGCACTCCTGTTGGGTCGATGTCCCGGGCTTAAAGCCGACAATCGCCTCGTCCCACTGCGGTTTCGCACCGGTGTGCGAACTCAAGTGAATGGCCGGACTCCAACCGCCCGAGCAGGCGATTAAATCGCAGGCGATGCGCTGTACCGAGCCCACGACCTCGGTGCCCTGAGCATTGATCGGCGCCACCAGCGCGCGCTTGACGCGCTTGCCACCCTGAGCTTCGATCACCGCGCATCCGAGCATCACCTCCATACCGAGCGCCTCGACCGCAGCCAACATGGCACCGTTGGGCTCGGCGCGCGAATCGACGATTGCCACCACCGTGCGACCGGCACCATGCCAGTCGAGCGCGGTTTGATAGGCGCTGTCATTGCAGGTAAACAACACCATACGGCTGCCCGGAGCGACGCCGTAACGATTGACGTAGGTGGATACCGACGACGCCTGCATAACGCCGGGAATATCGTTGTGAGCAAACACCAGCGGTCGTTCAAAGGCACCGGTGGCCAGCACCACGCGCTTGGCGCGCACCCGGTGCAAGCGCTGGCGACTACCGGTGGCAGCGCTCAGCGACAGGTGGTCGCTGCGACGCTCCAAAATACCGATAAAATTATGGTCGTAATAGCCAAACGCGGTGCTTCGCGGCAACATTTGCAGGTTGGCAAAGGTTTTCAGTTCAGCGACCATAAGGTCGACCCAGGCGCTCGCGGACCGATTCTCGATAGTCTGCGTCGACGCTAGCAAACTGCCACCAAACTCACTTTGTTCGTCGACAATCATCACCCGCGCACCGGCGCGGGCAGCCTCGCGCGCCGCCATTAATCCCGCGGGGCCTGCGCCGATCACCAAGACATCGGCGTGCTGATTGAGCTTGTCATAGCTATCCGGATCGTCCCCGACCGGGCTGCGTCCCAACCCAGCTGCGCGACGGATAAAGTGTTCGTAGGTCATCCACAATTTAGCTGGGTACATAAAGGTTTTGTAGTAAAATCCGGGAGGCATTAAACGACTAAAAAAACCGGCAATGCTCATCAAATCGAAGTCCACGCTCGGCCAACCGTTCACCGGCGCCGACTCTAGCCCCTCGTAGAGCTCGACCTGGGTTGCCTTCAGATTTGGCACGCTTGAGGCACCGCTGCCGATCTGCATAATGGCGTTGGGCTCTTCGGCGCCATGGCCGACAATGCCCCGCGCGCGACCATACTTAAAGCTGCGGCCAACCACGTCGACCCCGTTGGCGAGCAACGCTGACGCCAGCGTATCACCTGACACGCCCTGCATCGGACGACCGTTGTAGGTAAAGTTAATAACGCCATCGCTATCCACACGCGCGCCGCCGGCCAAGCGGTTGATTTGCTGAATCTGTGTCACGCGCCAGCCCCCTCGTTCGCAGCGTCGATTTGCGGCTTTTCACCGACGCAATAGGTGTGCAAAATTTCATAACTTAGGGTGTTGCGGGCGGCATAAAAATAGCGTCGACAACCGACTGCGTGATACCACATTTCGCGATGCACGCCGCGTGGGTTTTTACGGAAAAATAGGTAATCACCCCAGGCTTCATCGCTCAGCGATTCGGGGTCCAACGGGCGCACTATGTGCGCTTCACCGTTGTAGCTGAATTCTTCTTCCTCGCGATCCTCCCGACAGTGCGGGCAGTGAATCAATAGCATCCTGTTGCACCTCATTGTGTATTTTCGATGTTGGCGTTCGCCACTGCTGCACTGCTATCTAACTAGCCTAACTGCCCAACCGGTCTACTGCACACCCCACACTACACATGTAAAATGCACATCTAAAATGCGCACCTGCGCTTGAACTCAGTGCGCGACGCCCGCCGCACCGTGTTCATCTATCAGCGCGCCGGTGTTGAAACGGTCGACGTCAAACGGCGCAGCCAGCGGGTGTGGGCGGTCGTTGGCCACAGTGTCGGCAAACACATAACCCGAACCCGGTGTGGCTTTAAATCCGCCAGTTCCCCAACCGCAATTGAAATACAGTCCGCCCACCGACGTCTTGCTAATGATCGGGCAGGCATCTGGGCAGGTATCGACAACGCCACCCCACTGCCGATTCATACGCACCCGGCTAAACGCTGGGAAGAGTTCACAGATCGCTTGTAGCGTGTGTTCTATAACGTGAAATGAACCGCGCTGACCGTAGCCGTTATAGCCATCGACGCCCGCGCCAATCACTAAGTCGCCCTTGTCTGACTGACTGACATAGCCGTGCACCGCATTCGACATGACCACCGTGTCGAGACAGGGTTTGACCGGTTCTGACACCAATGCTTGAAGCGGACGCGATTCAACCGGCAAACGCAATCCGGCCATCGCCGCAACCACCCCCGAATTACCCGCGGTGACGCAGGCAACTTTGCGCGCACCAATAAAACCTTCGGTGGTTTCCACCCCAACCACCGTGCCATTCTCGCGGCGTATACCGGTAACTTCTGTCTGTTGGATCATGTCCACGCCAAGCGCATCGGCTCCACGGGCATAGCCCCAGGCGACGGCGTCGTGGCGGGCGGTGCCGCCGCGCGGTTGCCAGGAAGCACCGATAATCGGGTAGCGGCAATCCGGCGAGATGTTGATCAATGGAGCAATCTCTTTAATCCGCGCCGGCGTTACCACCTCGCCATCGATACCGTTTAGGCGATTGGCGTTCACGCGCCGTTCGATATCGCGCATATCTTGCAGGTTGTGACCTAGATTGAGCACCCCGCGCTGGCTAAACATGACGTTGTAATTCAGCTCTTGGCTCAAGCCCTCCCAAAGCTTTAGCGCTAGCTCGTAGAGTTGCGCGGCCTCATCCCAGAGATAATTAGAACGAATGATGGTGGTATTACGCGCGGTATTACCGCCGCCTAAATAGCCTTTTTCGACCACTGCCACGTTGGTGATACCGTGGACTTTGGCCAGATAGTAGGCGGTCGCCAAACCGTGGCCGCCGCCGCCAACCACGATCACATCGTATTCGCGTTTGGGTTTCGGACTGCGCCAGATTTTTTGCCAATTTTCGTGGTAACTAAGGGCGTTGCTGAACAAGCTAAATCCCGAATACTTTTTCATGTCTAGATTCCGCCAAAGTACCTCTAATAAGTCCTATTGGAGCAATTTGAACCCGCTCAGTGCTAGAATAGAACTGCCAAATACCGAGTAAAAAGCGACAAAAACGCCTAAACGACACCATTTTTCACAAAAAATGGCACTTTTATACCCACTCTATCCTCGATCTGTTGTCTGTAAGCGCCGTCGAACTTACAATATAGCTGGTTCATTACTGTCGCTGTGCTGCGACTATACCGCCAATTAGGCTCGCAACTAAGCTCTAAAATAGGCTCCCGACTATGCCCCCGAGCACCACCGAGACCCCGCGCCCTTCACCGAGTTTATCGGTGGGTTTCGTACTCATGCCGAGCTTTACCCTGCTGCCCTTTTCGGCTTTTATTGATGCCCTTCGATTAGCCGCCGACGAGGGCGATCACAGCGAACAGATCCATTGCCAGTGGACCGTGATGGGCGCGACCACCGATCACATCACATCGAGTTCCGGAGTCGCTATCCAACCCTTTGAAACCTATCGCGACCCCGCAGAATTCGACTACATCGTAGTGGTCGGCGGTCTGCTGCCAGAAACCCTCAACGGTAGCGCCCATGTCATCGACTATTTGCAGCGGGCAGATCGCGCGCACACCCCGATCATCGGCCTCTGTACCGGCTCGTTTGCGATGATCCGTGCCGGATTGATGATCCATCGTCGCTGTTGCGTTAGCTGGTTTCACTACCGCGACCTGACCGACAGGTACACCGATGTCACCCCGGTGGGCGATCAGTTGTACGTCGACGATGGCGATCGCATCACCTGCGCTGGCGGCGCGGTCGCCGCCGATCTTGCAGCGCATATTATCGAGCGCCATCTGGGTCAAAACTGGGCGCGCAAAAGCCTGCGTATTCTGGTTATGGACAGCCCGCGACCGGCGAGCGCGCCACAGCCACAGCCTGCATCGGCCTATCAGGTAGAAAACAAATGGGCAAAAAAAGCCCTGTTAGTGATGGAGCAAAATCTCAGCCGACCGCTGACCACGCCGGTAATTGCCGCGCGCATCAATATTTCAAAACGGCAACTGGAACGCCTGTTTTTGGCCGATACTGGCGAAAGTCTGCAAAAATTTTACCGCAAGATTCGTCTTAGTTACGGTCATTGGCTACTGCAGAACACCGACCGGTCGATCACCGATATCGCCGAGGAATCGGGCTTTGCCGATACTGCACACTTTTCTCGGGCGTTCAACACCGCCTTTGGGCAACGGCCCAGCGGCTATCGCAAGCGCGCGTCAGTGACGCCCTTGCCGGCGCCATAGCTCACCCCCAGCATCGGACAGCTGGGGTTATGCTGCAGTTATTGAATAGCATTTATGGCCGGCTGGTCAACGGTCAGCACACTGAATAGCAACATCAGAATCGGCGCTACGCCATGCGCCGCCGGCGTGCTTGCGCCCTCGATGGTGCAGTTCGACCGGGCGATCGCGCCTTGCCTTATTGGGCTTGCAGGTCTTAGGCCCGCAAGCGCCGTTCGTTACTCGGCGGTTTGCCATACACATCGCTGTAGCACTTGCTAAAGTGCGGAGCGGTCGAAAAGCCACAGCTTATCGCTACATCGATCAACGAAATCGAGGTCTGTAAAAGCAGCAAGCGGGCTCGCGACAGGCGTAATTCTAGATAATAGCGCGAGGGTGTGCGGTGCAGATAGCGATTGAACAAGCGCTCCAACTGTCGCCGCGAAATACCGACACAATGAGCCACCTCATCGAGGCTCAACGGCTCTTCAATATTTGCCTCCATCAGGACCACCGCATCGACTAATCGCGGTTGGCTCGCGCCAATCAGGTATTTGAGCGGCGCGCGCTGAGGATCCTGCTCGGTGCGCACCCGATCGCAGGTAAACTGTTCGGAAATCTCTTGGACTAACTCGTGGCCGTGAATACTGGCAACCAGATTGAGCATTAAATCGATAGAACTGATACCGCCAGAACAGGTGTACCGATCTCGGTCGATAACAAACAGACTAGAGGTGATATTTAGCTTGGGAAATTGCTCGCGCATACTGGCGATATTCTCCCAGTGAATGGTACAGCGATAGCCATCGAGCAGACCCGCCATCGCCAACGCGTAGGTGCCGGTGCACATTGCACCCAGTGGGATTTTGGTCTTGGCAACCGCCCGTAACGCGTCGATCATCGGCCGATCGCAGTAATTCTTCACGTTGTAGCCACCGCAGACGACTAAAACGTTCATCTCGTCCGCCGCCTGCAAACTACCGGAGAGTACTATTTCAACCCCCGAACTAGACACCACTGGCTCACCGTCAAAACTAAAAACGCTGTAGCGATAGAGTTCTTTGCCGCTCAATCGGTTGGCCATACGTAACACCGATACCGCATTTGAGAAGGTGCTGAGGGTATATTCAGGCATCAACAGAAAACCAATATGCAGAGTAACATCGGCTTCGGTTGCATAAATCTTATCAACGATCTCCACGGCGGCCTCACATTGGATTGATTGTTTTTATAATTATTGCAGGCCCAAAAAATACCTGAAAACAAGTCCATGTTTTCAGGATTATATGCATAGAACGAAACGATTGAGTAGCTATTTTTGCAGTTGTTTTAGGAGATGGTATAAAACCCGAATTAAACTCGTCGACGGCGCTTGCGACCGCTGCCAGAGACCGCCTCTGGAACGCGTGGTTGCGGCCTAATAACCGTCGAAAAAAGCTTCGGAAAGGCGTCGCTCTTATTCGGGAACGCCATAGCGTCGACAAAGTAATCCTGAAATTTTGGCTCCAGAGCAGTTTCGATTTTTTCGATCCGTTTAACCAGACTTTCAATCAGGTCCCGCGAGCCATGATTAAGTAGTGCAATCCGCGCGCCGGTGCCCGCGGCATTGCCCGCCGAGGACACCTGATCGAGCGCGCAGTCGGGAATCAGACCAAGCACCATGGCTCGTTGCACGTCGATGTGGCTGCCAAAGGCGCCCGCCAAACGAATGCGCTCGATATTCGGCGTACCCATATGGTCCATCAGCAGTTTTATGCCGGCGTAGAGCGCCGCTTTAGCGAGCTGAATCTGGCGGATATCGTTTTGGGTGATTAGCAATTGCGCGCCGCCATCGCCCGGATCATGCAACAAATAAGACCAGGTACGACCGGTTTCGACGATCCTCGCCGAACGCGCGCGCAACGCGCCATCGATAACCCCATCTTCGCTGACGATACCGGCAAGATACATTTCAGCGACCACCTCGATAATCCCCGAGCCACAGACACCGGTCACCCCACGTTGATCGAGGGATGCAGCAAAGTCCGGCTGATCAGACCAGATTTGTGAGCCAATCACCCTAAAGCGTGGCTCTAGACTGCGTGGATCGATCCGCACGCGCTCCACCGCCCCCGCCGCAGCGCGTTGACCGCAGCTGATCTGAGCACCTTCAAACGCGGGCCCAGTGGGACTCGAGCAAGCCAGCAATCGGTGGCGATTGCCGAGCACGATCTCGGCGTTGGTACCGACATCGACGAGCAGCGTCATCTGATCCTGACACTGGGGCTCCTCGGAAAGAATCACGCCTGCGGTGTCCGCGCCCACATGTCCAGCGATACAAGGTAAAATATACAGCCGCCCGCCGCCGTTAATCGTCAGTTCCAATTCGCACGCGGGTATCTCCACCGCAGCGTCAGTCGCCAGTGCAAAGGGTGCGCCACCGAGTTCCACCGGACTGATGCCGAGCAGGATGTGGTGCATAATCGGATTGGCCACCAAACACACTTCCAGAATATCGTCGAGCGTGCCGTCAACCTGCGTCACGACCTCGGTAAAGAGTTTATTTAACGCCTGTCTAATCGCCCGAGTCATCTCCTCGGCACCCTCGGGATGCATCATCACGTAGGACACGCGACTCATTAAATCTTCGCCAAAGCGAATCTGCGGATTCATCGCACTGGCGCTGCCGAGCACCTCGCCACTGGTCAGATCACAGAGGTCGGCAGCGATAGTCGTAGAGCCGACATCCACGGCGACGCCATAGGCGACTTCGCGCAGGCCAGGCCACAAGGCGACGATGGTTTTAGTCTTGGATACGGCCGCGGTGATACCTCGGTGGCCCTCGGCGAGCGCTGGTTGTAGCGTTTTCAGCAAGCGACTGTCGCAGCGTAAATCGGGCAACTGCCAGCTCTCATCTAGCGCCTCGATCAATCGCTGCAAATCGCCCTTGGGGACGTGCATATCAGCGGCCTCGACCTCAACGTAATATAGTCGGATGGCGGGATCGAGGGCAATATCGCGGTACTCTGCCGCCTTGCGCACGATCTGTCGATGCACCTGACTTTCCGCTGGCACATCGATGACCACATCGTCCATCAACAAGGTGTGACAACTGAGCCGACGACCGTCGAGCAACGGGCTCTTGCGCTCGCCGTATTTTATTTCTGTGGCACAAAATGGTGACAGCGAGGCGCGTGTCGACTCAATTTGATGCTTCGTAAAAGAGCCCTCGGCGCAGGTAATTTGACAGCGCCCGCAGAGGCCACGACCACCGCATACCGAGTCAATATCGACGCCAAGAACCCGCGCCGCGTGTAACAGCGGTGTGTTGACAGCAAAGCTACCGCGTCGCCCTGACGGCGTAAAGACGACCTTGACCATCTCCGCCAAGAGCGCGCTACGCCCGACGCCTGCGGCCGCCGCGAACGCGACCTTCGCCCTCGGCCAGTGGCTCGCGATAGGCCTTGATCCACCGACTGCAATTGGGATCGTTACCCATCATGACGTCGCCGCCGCGCACCGCGGCCATAACCTCCGGATGCAAGGGACTGGTGATTGCAGAGGTCATACCGGCGCCCATCGCCATGGTCAGAAAAGCGCTGTTGATACCATTGCGGTTAGGCAGGCCAAAACTGACGTTGGATGCGCCACACGTAGTGTTGACCTTGAGTTCTTCGCGCAGTCGTCGCACCACATGCATCACTTGAAGACCGGCGGTATTGATCGCGCCGATCGGCATCACCAGAGGGTCGACCACCACATTGCTGTAATGAATGCCATAATCAGCGGCCCGCTGGATGATTTTTTTAGCCACCGCAAAGCGTTCGTCTGGGTCTTCGGAAATTCCGGTTTCATCGTTCGAGATCGCCACCACCGCAGCGCCATACTTGGCCACCAGCGGCAATACCCTCTCCAACACCTCGTCTTCGCCGGTCACCGAATTGACCAACGCCTTGCCCTGATAGACAGCTAAGCCGGCCTCGAGCGCTTCGATAATCGACGAGTCGATACTTAGCGGCACGTCGGTCACCGACTGCACCAACTGCACCGCCTCGGCCAAAATACGCGGCTCATCGGCCAGCGGAATACCCGCGTTAACATCCAGCATCTGCGCGCCAGCGGCCACTTGCGCCAAGGCGTCAGACTCGACGCGACTGTAGTCACCAGCCTTCATTTCCGCGGCTAAAATCTTGCGTCCGGTGGGGTTGATACGCTCACCAATCACCACAAAGGGTTGATCGAAGCCTATTTTGACCTCGCGTGTGGCAGAACTAATCGTCGTGATGGTCATACTAACTCCCGTTATTTTAGGTAGTTCGGGCCCTGAAACGCGCGCTGCGCTGGGTCGCCCAAGGTACTCGGGGCAAGACTAAAACCGCGCCCAGAAAATTCGAAGTGACCATCCTGTACTTGGTGCATCCAGGCCGCAGTCTTTTTAAATCCCCCGAGTGGATAGAGGTGACAGCCGCGGATAAGACAATCGGGGTCGGCGTGGATACCGACCAGCAAATCGCAAATTAACTGGCTCGGTTCAGAATCCGGCGCGTTTACATGACGACCGAGAAAACTGTCTTTAAGCCCGAGACGCAACATATCCATCGGCTTGCGGGTTAAAAAGCGCATCGAGGGGCCCACACCGCAGTTTTGCGCATGGCGAAGCAACGTTTTGATGGTCGCAAGGCCGGGAATCCCGACGTGTATTGGCAATCGATTGCCCTGTTCACGGATCATCTTTTCCCAATCGAGTACCGGTTGCGCCTGAAACACAAACTGAGTCGCCAGATACAGCCGCATATCGGTCTCCCGCACATAATCGTTCTTTTCTTTAATCGCCTGCGCGCAATCTGCCGCCGAAATATCTGGACTGCCCTCGGGATGACCCGCCAGACCGATCTCGGTAAAGCCGTATTTCTCGAACAGTCCGGTGCGCAGAATCTCGATCGAGGCGCTAAAGTCGCCCACTGGCCGATCGACGCCACCACCGATCAAAAGTCCCTCAGTGATCCCCGTCTCGCCCTGTAATGCCGCCAGATTTTCGCCTAAGACGGCAGCCGATGGGATCGAGCGCGCCGAGAAGTGCGGCACCGGATGATAGCCCTCAGCTTGCAATCGGCGCACCGTATTCATGGTCTCGGCAAAATCTGAGCCGGGTAAAAAGGTCACATAGATAGTGCACCCGCGCCGGACGACCTGACTAAAGTCGGCAATCTGAGCGGCACCACCAGGTGTCACCTCCAAGCTGGTGGTCGCCATCAGGTCGATCAGCGCTGTTTTTTTTTGTTCTGCGTTCATTGACTCTTGTTCCATGGATTGCATTGCGCGCCCTCGCCAAAAGGGCGCCCCGCTAGCTGGCCTTTAAGCCCTTGGCTTTGACCAGGATTTTAATGTCGTCGTCGGAGTACTCGCGCTCGATCGCCAACGCAATTTGCTCAGCGAGGGATTGCGGACTGCCGTCGCCGTCGAGGGCGCTCGATTCGCGTCGCCAGTCGGCTAGATATTCATCGCTGCCACCCTTTCCGGCGCGCATTGCAGCGCGATCGATGGCCTCCTGAAAGCGCTGACTGAGGATAGCCTTGCCACGATCACGGCCGCGCTTGACCAGCACTTGCGCGGGAATATCGCGCCAGAAAACGAGGATTTTTTGCATTTAGGTATTGACTCCAGATCGTCCGACTAAGACTGCGCGAATTTTAAGACTTGCAACTCGAGACCCGACTGCAAATCACCATAGCCACAGGGCCGGTGTTGAAAACTAAGATCCAGGGTCGCCGCCGCGTGGCGCGCTTGCGCCAACAAATCCTCGGTAGGACGCTGTGACAAATAGACCAAGCGTCGATAATGGCCAAAATACTGGCCGCGCAACTGCGGGTAGCGGTCGAGTTTGAGGCCTTTAATAACTAGGCGCTCGAAGTGACGAACCAAAAAGTCGGTGAGGAAAAAAGTCCCTAGTTCTTCATCGGCTATGCGTTGAAAGCGCTCTTCACCGGCAAATACCGAATAGCAGTGGGCACCCGGCAACCGTTCGATGCCCTCTTCGGCGAGTACTTTGTCGATCTCGCCTGCGCTACCGCAATCGGCATAGGCGACAAAAATGTGCGCGTAATGAGGGCGCTGTCGGGCTATTTCGGCGCGCAATTTACCAGCGATCAGCTGCGGGCGATTGTGCAACGCTGGGTCGAGGCATTTAAGCTGCATATGCCGCCACTGGTTTAACTGCTGCAAGCGCACTATTTCGCGAGACAACGCACCGCAGGCAATCACCAAGATCGGTGCAGGGCTCAAGTCCGCGGCGCGGAGCGCGATCATCAGGCAATCATTTCCAGTTCGCGGCGCTCACTCACCAGGCGAATCGCCGTGGTCGCGGCATCCGCGGCGTCTCGACAGTAGGCATCCGCACCCACCGCATCGCCAAATTCTTCGTTGAGCGGCGCACCACCCACCATAACGATATAACGATCCCTCAAGCCCTTGTCTTTTAGGGCGTCGATCACCACTTTCATATACGGCATGGTCGTCGTCAACAGCGCAGACATACCCAATATATCCGGTTGGTGACGCTCGAGCGCCGCGACGTATTCCTCGACCGCATTGTTGATGCCAATATCGATGACCTCAAACCCGGCACCCTCCATCATCATCGCCACCAAATTCTTGCCGATATCGTGAATGTCGCCCTTGACCGTTCCGATGACCATGGTGCCGACTGGCTTGGCACCGGTTTCTGCCAGCAGAGGCTTTAAAATCGACATGCCACCTTTCATCGAGTTGGCTGCCAGCAGCACCTCGGGCACGAACAAAATACCGTCGCGAAAATCCACACCGACCACGCTCATACCGTCGACCAGCGCCTCTCCGAGCACTCGCTCGGCACCCCAACCGCGACCGAGAAGGATTTGCGTACCCTCTTCGACTTCGTCTTTTAAACCGTCGTATAGATCGTCATGCATTTGCAGCACCAGATCTTCATCGGATAATTCAGCCAATACGATATCGTCTTCATCGGACATAATAATACTCTCTAAAATTAACCACTCAGTGGTCTGATGCTAGTAATCGCGATCTGCAAACGAGCCCTTGCGACGCGCCATAAAATCCAACAATGCCTCGTCGACGGCGATATCTAGCGCCGGCGGTTGATATTCGCCGAGCATTTTTTTCCACAACACGTTAGCGCGTTGTGCGGTGTCTAGCGAACCATCTGCCTGCCACTGCTCGTAACTGTTATTGTCAGCCACAGTCGAGCGATAAAAAGCCGCTTCAAAGTTCTTTAAGGTGTGCGCAGAACCTAGGTAGTGCTTGCCCGGCCCGACCTCGCGTACCGCATCCAACGCCTGGCCGTTTTCGGACATATCCATGCCGCCCAGCAGCACCGCAATCATACTCGCCTGATCGCAGTCCATAATAAATTTTTCGTAACCCATCGCCAGGCCACCCTCCAGCCAACCCGCGGTGTGGAGCATAAAGTTCACCCCGGCCAGCGCGCTGGTCTGCAAGGTGTTGGCAGACTCGTAGGCGGCCTGCGCATCTGGCAACTTGGAGCCGCACAGCCCGCCGCCGCTCCTAAACGGCACACCGAGGCGTCGCGCTAGCGCCGCCGCTGCATAGACCACCTGACTCGGCTCGGGCGTACCGAAGGTCGGCGCACCCGTGGCCATCGATACCGCCGCCGCAAAGGTGCCAAAAATCACCGGAGCACCCGGTCGGCAGAGCTGGGTAAAAGCGATTCCAGCCAGCGCCTCGGCGAGAATTTGGGTTACCGTTCCGGCGGTGGTCACAGGCGACATCGCCCCGGCCAAGATAAACGGCGAGACCACCGTCGCCTGATTGTTGCGCGCGTAGACTTTTAACGAGCCGAGCATTGTGGCGTCGTAGGTCATCGGCGAATTAACATTAATCAGGCTGGTTAGCACGCAGTTTTGGTCGACAAATTCGGCGCCAAATACCAGCTTGGCCATGTCAACGGTATCCTGCGCCCGCTCGAAGTGCGTGACCGAACCCATCAGCGGCTTGTCGCTGTACTTAAAGTGGCTGTAGACCATATCGAAATGGCGCTTATTTACCGGCAGATCAACCGGCTCGCAGATGGTGCCGCCAGAGTGGTGTAATCCGGGCGCCATGTAGGCAAGTTTCACAAAATTCTGAAAGTCTTCAATGGTGGCGTAGCGCCGCCCCTGATCGATGTCGTGCACGAAGGGCGAGCCGTAAGCCGGCACCAGCACCGTGCGCTTGCCGCCAATTATCACGCTGCGCGCAGGATTGCGCGCATGCTGCAGGTATTCTCGGGGCGCGGTCGCCTGGATTAACGATCGACACAGACCGCGCGGGAAATGTACTCGACAGCCCTTAACGTCAGCGCCCGCCGCTTGCCACATTTCCAACGCCTCGGGGTCATCGAGAAAGTCGATGCCAATTTCTTCCAGCAGAAGATCGGCATTTTCCTCGATAATTTGCAAACTCTCTTCATCGAGGTACTCAAAATAGGGAATCTTGCGCTCGATAAAAGGTGCGCTCTCGACCACCGCAGCGGCACGTGCCGCGCGGCGCCCGTCGCGCCCACCACCCTCTCGCCCTACTCTTTTCCGCCCGCTTGTTTCAGTCATGGTGTTTCACCCGCTAGAATTCTTGCGACACTGTGTGCATCTGGCCACGTTTTACCAGGCCAAATACGGTTATTTTGGGCGCTCCGAGCGATCCGCCTTTGGGCTGTCAGCACAGGCGGTGTTTGATTGCAGTCTATGCCTGTTTAAAGCCTGCCGCATACGCTTGCGCGACACGCCATTGCTCGTCTGCGACGCGTCTTGATACTAACTGCGTAAACGCTGGTTATCGGCGTCAAACGGTGACTCATCGATGACCGTTGCGCGATAGCGCTGACCGAGAATTTCGATCTCTAGTTCGCTGCCAACCGCGCCGTGATGCACCTGCACCAAGCTCAAGGCCAACGATTTATTGGTGCGAAACCCAAACCCTCCAGACGTTGCACGACCGACTAACAGGCCATCCTTATAAATTCCTTCGGAGCCACGCGCATCGGCGTCTTTGACAGCATGAATCTCAAGCGTGGCAAAACAGTTGACAAAGCCGCGGTCGCGCCAAGCCAGTAACGCTTGCTTGCCGACGAAATCGCAATCTTTATCGAGTTTGACAAAGCGGTCGAGACCGGACTCAAGCGCCGAGTACTCGATCGACATCTCTCGGGGAATCAACCGATAGGACTTCTCCAAACGCATACTCTCCATGGCACGAATACCAAACGGCGCAATCTCGTATTCGGCACCGGCCGCCATCAACTGATCAAAAATATAATTTTGCATTTCGATTGGATGGTGTAATTCCCAACCCAATTCACCGATAAAGTTAACCCGCAACGCCTCTGCCTGGGCATAGCCAATATTGATCGACTTGCCCGTCAGCCACTTAAAATTGTCGTTGCCAAGATCGGTGTCGGTGAGCTTTTGCAGTACATCGCGAGCCCTCGGGCCGGCCAGCACCAGCACCCCAATTTGGGTAGAGATTTTTTGTAAATTAACCGAACCATCGCGCGGAGCCAACTTGGTTAAATAATCCCAGTCGTGGCGCTCCTGAGCACCGGCGAAGACCAGGTAATAGCTGTTTTTGGCTCGTTTGTAGATGGTGAACTCGGCGCGGACACCGCCATTTTTCGACAGCATGTGGCACAACCCAATTCGACCAACGGTTACCGGTACCCGATTGGCGACGATGCTGTTGAGCCACGCCTCGGCACCGTGACCGGTCACCGTGGCCTTGGAAAACGCCGACATATCCAGCAAGCCGACCTTTTCGTGCACGTGACGGCACTCGCGGCCGACAAAGTCAAAATAATTAGAGCGTCGAAAAGAATTCTTTTCGACGATGCGACCATCGGCGAGCGCGGTAGAGTGATTTTTATTCCACAGCGTGTCGCCCTTGGCGAGCTCGGCGTCCGACAGCGCATAACCCACCGGCGCAAACCAGTTCGGCCGCTCCCAGCCATACACCGAGCCAAACACCGCACCCAACGCCTTCATCCGGTCGTAACAGGGCGAGGTCTTGAGCGGTCTGGCGGCACTGCGTTCCTCGTCTGGGTAGTGATTTTTAAAAACGTGGTCGTAGGCCTCTTCGTTTTTCGCACGCAGGTAACCGCGGCTCGCGTAGGGACCAAAACGGCGTGGATCGACGCCCATCATATCGACCGTTGGCTCGCCATCGACGATCCACTCAGCCAGTTGCCAACCAGCTCCCCCGGCCGCGGTAATGCCAAAGCTGTGACCTTCGTTGAGCCACAAGTTTTTGCGCCCCCAGGCTGGCCCAACGATGGGATTACCATCCGGCGTGTAGGCAATTGCGCCGTTGTACACGGTTTTTACACCGACCTCGGCAAACGCTGGAACCCGGTGCATACAGGCTTCGATATGCGGCATCAAACGATCGAGATCGGGATTGAACAGCTCGTATTCAGACTGATCGCTGGGTCCGTCGACATAGCAGCACGGCGCGTTCTCCTCGTAGGGGCCTAGAATAAAGCCACCATTTTCTTCGCGCAGGTAATAACCTGCGTCCGACTCACGCAACACCGCCTGCTCGGGCAGACCCTGCGCCTTGCGCGCCAGCACCTCGGGGTGCGGTTCGGTGACGATGTACTGATGCTCAACCGGGATCACCGGAATGTCCAGACCGACCATGGCGCCGGTTTTGCGCGCAAAATTGCCGGTGCATGACACCACGTGCTCGCAGTGGATATCGCCCTTGTCGGTCTTAACTATCCAACTGTCGTCGGGCTGTTGCTCAAGATCGAGCACCGCGGTGTTACGATAAATTGTAGCGCCGCGGGCGCGCGCACCTTTGGCCAGCGCCTGGGTTAGGTCGGCCGATTGAATATAACCGTCATCGGGGTGTTGGATGGCGCCAATCAAGCCCTCGGTATTAGCCATCGGCCAAGCCTGCGCAACCTGCTCCGGGGTCAAAAAATTCACTTCGACACCCACCGTTTGCGCCACTGACGAGTAATAGAGGTATTCGTCCATACGGTCCTGATTACAGGCCAAGCGAATGTTCGACACCACGCTAAAACCCACCGGCTGACCGGTTTCTTTTTCCAGTTCGTGGTAAAAATTCACCGAATACTGGTGCAACTTACCCACCGAATAACTCATATTAAACAGCGGTAACAAGCCCGCCGCATGCCAGGTCGAGCCCGAGGTCAATTCTTTGCGCTCGACCAATACCACGTCGGTCCAACCTTTTTTGGCGAGGTGGTAGAGGGTGCTGACACCGACCACACCACCACCGATCACCACTACTCTGGCACTTGTTTTCATAACCCACTCTCACTGATCCATCCTTGGCAGTGTAACCATCAAGGCTGCACCACTAGAGCGCAATTGCGACAGGCAGTTACCCGCCGCCGCCGTCCACAGAATCCACTAACGACTGGCTCCCGTCGTTTTTGAGACAGCCATGGACGGTCTCAGAAATACACCAAAATCAACCGCCAACCAAGATAGGGTTAGGTCTGAAGCATTGCTCTAAAAAGAATATAATCGCATTGCCGTGCCTACCGCCCCTATGGAGAACACAGAATGAGTGATATTGAAATAGCTCGCCGCGCCCGCTCTCAACCGATCACAGACATTGCTCGTAAACTGGATATTCCGGACTCGGCGCTGATCCCGTACGGACGAACCAAAGCCAAAATTGATCCTCAGCACATCGCTTCGCTAAAAGACCAACCGGATGGCAAGCTAATTCTGGTGACGGCGATCACGCCGACACCCGCCGGGGAGGGTAAGACCACCACCTCGGTGGGACTTGCCGATGGCCTCAACCGGATCGGTAAAAAAGCGCTGGTGTGCCTGCGCGAACCGAGCCTCGGCCCCTGCTTTGGCATGAAGGGGGGAGCCGCCGGCGGTGGCTATGCACAAGTCATACCGATGGAGGATATCAACCTCCACTTTACCGGTGACTTTCACGCCATAGGCGCAGCTCACAACTTGCTGTCAGCGCTACTCGACAACCATATCCACTGGGGCAATAGTCTCGAGATCGACGCCCGACGCATTGCATGGAAGCGCGTTATCGATATGAATGACCGCGCCCTGCGCAACATCAGCTGCGGTCTCGGCGGGCCCGGCAACGGTTTCCCGCGGCAGGATGGTTACGACATCACCGTCGCCTCTGAGGTCATGGCAATCTTTTGCCTAGCCACCGATCTCGACGATTTAAACGCTCGGCTCGACCGTATCGTGGTCGGCTACACGCGTGAACAAACGCCGGTGCACGCGGTCGATATTCTCGGCACCGGCGCGATGACCGTGCTGCTTAAAGACTCGCTCGCGCCCAACCTGGTTCAGACGCTAGAAAACAATCCAGCGATTATCCACGGTGGGCCGTTTGCCAATATTGCCCATGGTTGCAACTCGGTGATTGCCACCAAAGCGAGTCTCAAGATGGCCGACTACGTCGTCACGGAGGCCGGCTTTGGCGCTGACTTGGGCGCCGAGAAGTTTTTTGATATCAAGTGTCGCTCGGCCAATTTGCACCCAGACGCAGCGGTGATCGTCGCCACGGTGCGCGCCTTAAAGATGCACGCCGATGCCGATAGCGAGGGCTTGGAAGCACTGCGTAGTGGCTGTAGTAATCTGGTACGGCATATCGAAAATGTGAAAGCCTTTGGCGTTCCAGTGATCGTCGCCATCAACCGCTTTACCGACGACGACGACGACGAAATTGCGGTTATCGCCGAGGTTGCCGAGGCCTATGGCGTCAAGGCAATAGGCTGCACGCACTGGGCCGATGGCGGCGCTGGCACCGAGGAACTGGCCAGCGAAGTGGCGGCGCTCGCCGACAGCGGCATAGCCAATTTTGCGCCGCTATACCCGGACGATATGCCGATTTGGGAGAAAATAAAAACCGTCGCCACTCGTATTTATCGGGCCGAAAATATCACGGCCGATCAAAAAATTCGCGACCAGATTAAGAAATTTCAAACTGACGGCTACGGGCATTTTCCGGTGTGTATCGCCAAGACCCAGTACAGCTTTTCAACCGACCCCAACCTCAAGGGTGCGCCGAGTAACCACCTGGTGACGATTCGAGAGGTGCGCCTGAGCGCGGGTGCTGGATTTATCGTCGTGGTCTGTGGCGACATCATGACCATGCCCGGCCTACCGCGCGTGCCCGCGGCCAACAGCATTCGGATCGACTCGCAGGGTGACGTCGCCGGCTTATTTTAACCCCCCAGTAAGGCGGCTAGAAGACTGCGTGAGCACTCTCCATATGGGTTATTTTTGGCGCGTGCGGGTGCTCAATCGTCGGCGGTCGCCGTAGTCTGCCCCTTGGCTGTGGCTGCCGTCACCGATCCGCAAACCACCATTAGGGCGCCCAATAGCGACAGCGCGCCGAGCGGCTCTGCGACGATCCCCTCGATCGGTCTCAGTTGCACAATCAGCACGGTTAGCAGTGGCGTCAACGCGATGATCGCACTAACGCGAGAGGCCTCTAGGTGGGCCAATGCCTCGGCAAAACAGCCGTAGGCGATGAGCGTATTGACGCCGCAAAACGCCAATAATAGCCACTGCCACTGGCTTAAATCTTGCGTCGGCGCGAAATCGCTGAATGGCAAAAATACCAGCGCACCGATAACATAAAACACCAGCATGGTCTGTTGCGAACTAAATTGACGCAATAAAAACTTTTGCACAATCGCATAACCGGCCCAACAGACCGCCGCCACAATCACCATCAACATACCCAATCCGTAGTCGTTAAAGGTTACGAATAGATCGTCGGCATGGTGGTTAAAAAATAGCCCTAGCCCAGACACAAAGCTGACAACGCCCAGCCACTGCAACCTCGAAAAGGATTCGTTAAACACCCAGATTCCCGCGACCAGCAAGAGCATCGGCGCAAGTTGGATCATCACCTGAGCGGCTTCCGAGGTGGTTTTTTCGAGGCCAACGATATACAGCCCATAGTTACAGGCCAGCAATAGGCCAGCGAGTAACAACTGCCCACCCAGACCGAGCGACAGCAGCGTCGGAAAACCGGTCAGTCGCCCGGTCGCCCACAAATACGGAGCAAGCAATACGCCGGCCAATGAAAATCGAAAAAACGTCACTGTGAACGGATCCAGCGTCTCCATCACCCCCTTTAGGGCAACCGGCAATACACCCCACATGATGGCGGTGGAAAGCGCTAACAACAGACCGAGTTTCCAGCGTCCGGAGATATGATTCATAACTAATTAAACACTAATTAAATGCACGGTAAGTGGCGCGGCGACGCGGCGGACGACTCGACAGACAATTCGACAAAGGCGGCATGCTAGCAGATTGGTAGTTTAACTAATACTCCGACCATCTTACGGTGCACTTGGATAGACTGCGACGCGATTAAAAAGGCGTTTTTAGTGAACTCCGCAGTCTATGCCCAGACGCAGGTGGCGGTCGTTTTTGACCTAGTTTGCGCAGGCCACGATTTACAGTCGCCGATCCATCAAATCGTCTTAGTCGTAAATTCACAACAGCAAGCTTGGGATTTTAATAATAAAAAAATTGGGGAAAGCCTTATGTTACGCAAAAAACCACGCGAAATGTCCGTTGCATTGCCATCCATTAAAGCCAGCGATCGGTCGCGCAGGAGGTTCGGCAAGCAGCTGTCGATGTGCGCACTCTTAGCCGCGGCCTGGGGCGCGCAGGCGCAATCCTATTTTAGTGAGTTGGTGGTGTTTGGTGATAGCCTGCTAGACTCTGGCAACTACGGCTTCGATCGCCGCGCCACCAACCAACTGACCGATGGCAGTGGCCAGTTCGCCCAGATCAGCCCCCAGTATCTGGCCGAGTTCCTCGGGCTAGACCTTTTGCCCGCGATCGAAGGCGGCACTAACTATGCGGTCGGCGGTTATCAAACCCAAAACGTTCTGGATTCGATCAACGGTCCGGGTATCAACACGGCGTTTTTTGGCGGCGGCACCAGTCCCGCTTATTTAGACCAGAGCGCCAATCAGATAACCCCCCGCGCACTGGTATTCATCAACGGTGGCGGCAACGATCTGAATGCCATTTTTGCGTCGGTTGCTCCCGCGGCTGTGCCAGCGGCCATCCGTGATAGAGCGAGGAATTTTAACGCTGCAGTGATTGCGCTCAATCAGGCGGGGGCGAACTACATCATGGTATCAAACGTGCCAGATTTAGCCCTGACACCGGGTCCTCAGGCGGCATTCTCTGGCGGATTCTTTAACGCGGCAGCTATGGCGAGCATTTCTGCGTCGACCGATGGATACAACACTCTTTTGGCCATGGCAAGCTCTGGGTCACTGGCTGCAAATACGATTCCGGTGGACCTTGACGGAGCTCTCAAGTTCATTATGACCAATGCCGACGCCTATGGCATAGCCAACGGTATCATCAACGGGCTAGACCAACGGTATATGTGCTACACCGGCGGTTCGGGCGGCTGCTTTGAGCATCCAGTCCACGGGCTCAATGGTGCCGTGCCAGACCCGCGTAAATTGGTGTTTAACGATGCACTTCATCCAACAGAAATTACCAGTGAGATCGTAGGCGATTACCTGACCGACATCGTTGCCGCACCCGGAAGGATCGGCTTGCTGCCAGAATTGGGGTTCAGCGCCTCCATCGGGCAGGCTCAACTCAACACCAGTCAACTGCGCCAGTCGCGCTGGAGCGCAGCGAAACCTCGACTGTTTATTGCAACCCATGTCGCCAATGCCGAAGTCAGCGGCGTCGAAAGCGCGGAGACCGACAACAACAGCCTGTTCATCGGTCAAACTTTCGCCGCTTCGGCGGCAGTAATATATGGCTTTTCAGCGTCGTTTGGCAAACAAGAATTGGACCTAGACAACACCCAACTAGAAGCGGAGCATTGGGGTATCAACGGTATGTTGGCAATGCAATGGGGTAATCTTTTTGTCGAATCTCAAGTCGGCCTAGCCGTTTTGGCGTTTGACGATCTGCGTCGCGATATTAAACTGGGGGCTAAGATGGTCTCAGCGGTCGGTGACACGGACGGTCACGCGCTCAACCTAGAGATTCTGGCAGGCTTCAATATTTTGTCATCCGGCACCTGGAAACTTGGCCCTGCTGTGGGTGGTCAGGTCGCCCGCTCACAGGTCAAGGGGTTCACTGAGAGCGGCGGCGAAATTTCTAACTACCGTTGGAGTGAACAAAAACGTGACCGCCAGATCCTGCGAGTGGGGTTGATTGCCAAGGGAGCGTTGAGCGAGCGAGCTACGGTGTTTGCCGAAATCTTCGCGGGCAAAGATTTCGCCGACAAAGAATTTCATGTTGGGGTGAAAAATACCCGATTGTTATTTAGTGAATACTCTATGCCGGCGCTGCTGATGGAGGATCAATCTGAAATCAACGTCAATGTCGGCAGCTCGATCAAAATCGGGACCGAGGGTAGCATGGAAATAAACTATAGCTACAGCGATCGCAGCGAAAATGCTCAGTCTTTGAGCGTTGGCTACTCGATGGTGTTTTAGATCTCCGACTCGGGAGACGCGCACCGGCCAAGCGACCATTTTACTAGACACGCTGGCGCTGGCCCCCATCGTTGTCCGTTTCGATCGTTTGCGCCCCCTCGCAGGGAATCGGCGCGCACTAGAACGCGTGTGCCTAGTGTCAATCGCATATCGACTTAACTTGTACAGCATGCATGAGCGCGTACCCACATTTGCAGGACTTTATAGCCGTCTATTTCAGCAGCGCCCCGTGCAGCACGAAGATATCCATCAATTTAAGTGTGCGCCCGCAACAAGAGTGAACATTAGCTGATAGAATTCTCGCGGGATCTCCGCTTGCAGTCCTGAAACCCCTAAAATTTAAAGCAGCACTGAGTGCATAAGGAAACCACCATGTTGACAGAACCACTGGTATTAATCGTCTATGGCGCGACTGGGTTTACGGGGCAATTGGTTGCCGCCTACCTCGACACCCACCCCGAACTTAGCGGTAAACCGTGGGCTATCGCGGGCCGCACGCAACGCAAACTTGCCGAACTGTCCGCCAAGCTTGGCGGTCGACCCGAGACTCTCTGTGTTGACCTTGACGACCCCGACGCC
>DDJS01000096.1 GCA_002339165.1 Cellvibrionales bacterium UBA2618
CTCGCTCGTTATAACGAGCGAGCCTTCAACAGAGCGCACTAGGCAGGTTCGGGAGTAACGATGATTTCATCGTCCGAGACCGTGACTTTGGCCGATCCACCGGCCTTGGATAGAGCCCCGAAAAGTACTTCCTCCGCTAATGGTTTTTTGATTTTCTCCTGAATCAAACGATCCATTGGGCGTGCACCCATTTTAGAGTCGTAGCCATTGGTTGCCAGCCACAAACGGGCCTCGTCATCGACCTCTAAAAAGACCTTTTTCTCGTCTAACTGCGATTGCAGTTGCACCAAAAATTTATCAACTACGGTGCTGACCACGTCGAGAGTCAGTTCGCCAAACTGCACGATGCCATCTAATCTGTTGCGAAATTCTGGGGTGAACATCTTTTTAATCGCTTCCATCCCATCGGTGCGATGATCTTGATCGGTAAATCCGATCGACGAGCGACTCATCAGTTCGGCTCCGGCGTTGGTGGTCATGATCAAGATAACGTTACGGAAGTCAGCCTTGCGCCCATTGTTGTCGGTGAGTGATCCGTGATCCATCACTTGAAGCAGCAGGTTAAAAACATCTGGGTGGGCTTTTTCAACCTCATCCAAGAGCACTACCGAGTGGGGCTGTTTGTTGACCGCCTCGGTTAACAAACCACCTTGATCATAGCCCACGTAACCTGGAGGCGCGCCAATCAACCGCGATACCGTGTGTCGCTCCATGTATTCAGACATGTCGAAACGCAACAACTCAACACCCAGAACTTTTGCTAATTGCTTGCTAACTTCGGTTTTGCCTACGCCAGTTGGCCCAGCAAACAGGAAACTGCCGATCGGCTTGGTTCCTTCGCGAAGCCCCGCACGCGCAAGCTTGATCGCCGTCGAAAGCACATCGATGGCTGAATTTTGTCCAAAAACCACCATTTTTAGCTTATCCGCCAATCCGCGCAGCTGCTCTTTGTCAGAACTTGACACACTCTTCGCCGGAATCCGCGCAATCTTCGAAATGACCAATTCAATATCGCCCACACCAACGGTCTTCTTGCGCTTGCTGGCTACCTGCAATCGCTGGTAGGCTCCGGCCTCGTCGATTACATCGATCGCCTTGTCGGGTAGGAAGCGGTCATTGATGTGCCGGCTGGATAGCTCGGCTGCAGTTTTTAGCGCCGAGTCGGTAAACCGCAAATCATGATGCTCTTCGAATCGCGATTTAAGGCCCTTTAAAATTCTATAGGTCTCGTCGACACTGGGTTCGGGGACATCGATCTTTTGGAACCGGCGCGACAGCGCGTGGTCTTTCTCAAACACGCCACGGTACTCTTGATAGGTAGTCGATCCGATGCAACGTAATTTACCAGACGAGAGCAATGGCTTGAGTAGATTGGACGCATCCATCATGCCACCCGATGCAGCACCCGCGCCAATAATGGTGTGGATTTCATCGATAAACAAAATGCACTTATCACGCGCCATCAACTCGCCAATAATTCCTTTTAAGCGCTTTTCAAAATCTCCTCGGTATTTGGTCCCGGCCAGCAAAGACCCCATATCTAGCGAATATACTGTACTACCGAATAACGGTTCGGCGATTTTCTCATCGACGATTAATTGCGCTAACCCTTCAGCAATGGCGGTTTTCCCGACCCCAGCCTCGCCGACCAACAATGGATTATTTTTACGCCGCCGGATCAATATTTGACTGACTCGCTCGACCTCGTCTTCGCGGCCCACTAGAGGGTCGATAAGACCCTTGCCCGCCTGCTCATTGAGGTTGGTGGCGAATTGTGACAGAAAACTTTGTTCCTCCGAACTACCCTCTTCCTTGCTATTGGCACTGTCGCTCTCGGAATGTTCGGGGTCGCTGGATTCGTGTTGATCGGCGTATTTGGAGATTCCGTGGGAGATGAAGTTGACCACATCGATGCGAGCAACGTTCTGCAGGCGCAAAAAATATACCGCCTGACTCTCCTGTTCACTGAAGATCGCGACTACCACATTGGCTCCGACGACCTCGCTATGGTTGGCCGAGTTGACCTGAAATACCGCGCGCTGTAACACTCTTTGAAAACCGTGTGTCGGCTTGGTCTCGTGGTCGCTCTCCCCATCGGGGATAGTCGGCATGGTCGACTCTATAAATTCTACTAGGTCCTGACGCAAAACCGGCAGGTCAGCACCGCACGCCTTGAGCACCGAAGAAGCCGAAGCGTCATCGAGTAATGCGAGTAGCAGGTGCTCAACGGTCATAAATTCATGGCGCTTGTCGCGAGCGGTCTTAAAGGCCAGGTTGAGGGTAACTTCTAATTCTCTACTAAGCATGGTTATGACTCTTCATCGTCGTTACAGGGCTCCGCCTCGCACAACAGCGGATGTTGATGCTGCATCGAGTAGTTGTTGACCTGAGAGGCTTTGGTCTCGGCAATATCCTGAGTATACACGCCACACACGCCCTTACCCTCGGTATGAATCATCAACATAATGCGCGTGGCAGTCTCACGGTTTTTCCTAAAGAATTTCTCTATCAACTCAACCACGAACTCCATCGGAGTGTAGTCGTCATTGAGTAGCACCACCTGATACATTTTAGGCTTTTTAAGCGCCAAAGGAACTTCTTCCTCCAGCGTAACGCCGTCATTATAGTGCTCGGGAATCGACGGATCGTTTGCCATAGAGGGGTTCCGGTAATAGATGCTTGAAGTGACTATATGTTACAACAGAATACGTCCACTAGGTAAGTCGCAGACCACTCTAATCAAAATAATCACTGCAATTTTATAACCCGTAATGGATAAAGTGAGTACGTTAGTGCGGCGTCGTGAGCTTAGCGATAATCGCTTTAACAGACGTTTTAGGTCAACAGATCACGGTAAAAAAAATTGTAGTGTCGGGTCATATGCATTATACGCTTACGATTAAAGACACGACCACAAAAGATACGGCCACGAAAGAGCCGGGAATTAAGATATTTAAGGACGCCCTAGTGCGCGGCGCCGATCGGCCGACAACGATTACACGTTTAAATCCGCCAACGGCAACGATTTACTAGCCTTGCGGGTACCCAATGCTGGGGCATCAGTGCTAAAACGTGCAGACAGCGCAACAAGTCGCTTCGATTCAGTCGGTCGTGGCCCTGCCCTATGCAAGTGTTGTAACTCAAGGAGGGTGTAAGGTCGCTGCCACAGCCATGCCCGATGGTTCGCTCCAGCCACTGCATCCTGCGGCGGAGCCTCTTGCTGATAGCCATAAAAATACAAGCTAAACCCATAGCTATCAAGCGCCTCCACCGAGAGTAGTCTTAGGCCCTGGTCGGCGCACCAACGCTGAGCCGACACGATATCGCGCACCCGTAAAGTTAGATGGGCAAGAATCGCCCCGCCGGCAACAGGATGGCCATCGCCGACATCGCGCTCACTGCCCATTGGATACTGCTGCAATAGCTCAATAGTGGCGCCTGCCGGGTCTCTGCAGTGCGCCATGTAGCCGATATCTGCAAATTGTCGCGGCGCCGATATCGACACATCGCAGCAGCGCAAATAGTTGGCGGCGGAATCGAGGTTGGCCACGGTAATGCCTATTTTCCAGTAAAACCCATCTGACTTATCTGCCGGTACGGCCCGTTGCAAAAAATTGATATAGGCCTGTTGGGCGTCATAGCCTAAACCGTCGCGCTGGTCTGTCATGCCGAGCGTTTGGCGGTAGAACGTCGCGATCGAAGCGTGGTCAGGAACCGCCATGGTGATTTGTGAAAACATTCTCGGTTAGCAATCCTTTGGTAATACATCCGGTCGTCAGGATATAATCCAAGCGCCTGCCATAGCAATCCAAAATTTACAATTTGCACCACGCGACCGGCTTTGTAAAACCGGCGATATTGCAAAGCTTTAGGAAAACGGCCGTAAAGAAAAGAGGTTAAAAAAAAGCCCGCAAAGACACTATGAACCGAACGCATAATCAACGCATACTAAATGGCTATCGGCGGCTCGGGCAGAATCAAGCAATGACTTACCTTAATGCCCAAAGAAATACGGACTTATAACATAACGCCCTAAGGTAATAATGTTGTAAAAAGATGGCCGAAAAAAAACCGGCGGTGAAGCCGGTCTTTTCGGTACCATCCTAATCGCACATGAAAGATCACATATGCTCGATCATGGCGTCTCCAAATTCAGAGCAAGACATCAACTTGGCATCTTCCATCAATCGCTCGAAATCATAGGTGACGCGTTTTTCCGATATCGCCCCTTCGATCCCCTGCACCACTAAATCAGCTGCGTCGTGCCAACCGAGATGCCTAAGCATCATTTCAGCCGACAGAATCAACGATCCAGGGTTGACCTTATCTTGCCCTGCGTACTTAGGCGCGGTGCCGTGAGTCGCCTCAAAAATCGCAATATCGTCGGACAAGTTGGCGCCGGGTGCGATCCCTATACCACCCACTTGGGCCGCTAAAGCATCCGAGATGTAGTCACCATTTAAATTCATGGTGGCCAGCACGCTGTACTCACTAGGGCGAAGAATAATCTGCTGCAGCATGGCATCTGCAATCACGTCTTTGATCACGATGTCCTCCCCCGTATTGGGATTCTTGACTACGTGCCAGGGACCACCATCGAGAGGTTCACCTGCAAACTGCTCGCGCGCAACTTCATAGCCCCAATCGCAAAAGGCTCCTTCGGTAAACTTCATGATGTTACCCTTGTGCACCAGCGTAACCGACGGCTTGTTCTGGTCGATTGCAAATTGGATCGCCTTGGATACCAATCGCTTGGTTCCCTCCTCGGAGATTGGCTTGATGCCGATACCACAATTAGTATCGAAGCGAATTTTCGACACGTCCATCTCGTTTTTTAAGAAATTAATCACCTTAGTCGCGCCCTCACTACCTGCGCTCCACTCGATACCGGCGTAAATATCCTCTGAATTCTCACGGAATATGCACATATCGACTTTATTCGGTTCTTTTACCGGAGAGGGAACCCCTTCAAACCAGCGCACCGGGCGTTGACATACATAGAGGTCTAGTTCCTGGCGAAGTGCTACGTTGAGCGATCGAAAACCGCCACCAACAGGTGTCGTCAAAGGTCCTTTGATCGAGACCACATACTCTTTTACCGCATCTAGCGTCTCGCTCGGAAACCAGTCTCCTTGATAAAGATCGGCGGCTTTCTCGCCGCAGTAGACTTCCATCCAAGATATCTTTTTCTGGCCTGAGTACGCCTTGCTAATTGCAGCATCTATTACCTTGATCATCACCGGCGTGATGTCGACTCCGATACCATCACCTTCAATGAACGGAATGATAGGGTTATCCGGAACGTTGAGTGAATAATCAGCATTTACGGTTATTTTCTTGCCGGATTCAGGCGTCTTAATGTGTTGATATCCCATTGCTTTCCTCATTAATCAAGTGACTTTTGTAGTTAATTTACCTTATGGACTTATGTTAACATAAAGTCTTGCCGTTTTTGAAATAAAGTCAACTCTACATCGATTTTCGGGGGCTCGCCATTTGGCTCAACTAGTACTATTCAATAAGCCATATCGGGTACTCAGTCAGTTTACTGATGATCTTGATCGCAGCACGCTAGCTAACTTTATTGACGTCCCCAACGTCTATCCAGCGGGCCGCTTAGATTTCGATTCGGAGGGACTCATGTTGCTTACAGATAACGGTAAATTACAAGCGCAGATCAGTCACCCAAAGCACAAATTAGCCAAAACCTACTGGGTTCAAGTAGAGGGCGAGACGACCCCGGATCACCTTCGTCAACTGCGTAAAGGCATTGTATTGAAGGATGGAAAGGCCATGGCAATATCTGCTCACTGCATTGATGCACCCCGAATCCCCGAGCGTAACCCACCTATTCGTATTAGGAAAAATGTGCCCGATAGTTGGCTTGAATTGGTGATTAATGAAGGCCGTAATCGACAGGTCAGGCGTATGACAGCAGCCGTTGGACTACCGACGCTACGCTTGGTGCGGTGTGCGATCGGCGATTGGTCGCTCGATGGTCTTGGATCCGGTGACTATCGGTTGACGCGGGTTGATATTGCAGCGCTATTGCGATGACAACGACTAAACGACTATAAGGAGCTTGTTTTGCCAGATAAAATTCATTTGACCGTCGCCACTGTGGTCGAGCGCGATGGTCTCTTTTTGCTGGTCGAAGAGACTCGTGACGGCGTGCAGGTAATTAACCAGCCCGCTGGGCACGTAGAACCGGGTGAATCGGTGCGCGATGCCGCGGTTCGCGAAACGTTCGAAGAGACCGGTTGGCATGTTCATCTAACCGGTTTCATTGGCTTTTCGCACCATTTCGCCGAGGCCAGCGGAATTACTTACTATCGAGTGAGTTTTGTCGCCGAGGCTGAAACTTTCGATACGCAGGCCGAAATAGACGCCGATATCGATGCTGTAGTATGGCTGTCGCTAGAACAGTTAGAGCAGCGCGTCGATGGATTGCGCAGCCCCATGGTACTCGACTGTATCCACCGTTATCGCCGTGGCGAGGTGTTCCCCATGGCGGTTTTTTTAAATACCTGACCCCCTCAATACCGGAGACCCTTAATACCTGAGATTAAAGGGTAAAATAAATCAGCATAACGAGGCAATAATGGCGGTAAAAAAAGTGATTGTCGGAATGTCCGGAGGCGTAGACTCCTCGGTTGCTGCGCTGTTGCTTCAGCAGCGAGGCTATATCGTCGAGGGTCTGTTCATGAAGAATTGGGATGAGGACGACGGCACCGAGTACTGTACCGCCAAAGAAGACTTGAGCGATGCTGAAAAAATCTGCGAGCGATTGGGTATCGTTCTGCACACTGCCAATTTTGCGGTGGATTACTGGGACAACGTTTTTGAGTTTTTTCTGCGCGAATACGCTGCTGGGCGCACACCCAACCCAGATATTTTATGCAATCGAGAAATAAAATTTAAGGTGTTTTTAGACTATGCGCAGATTTTGGGAGCCGATGCGATTGCTACCGGCCACTACAGCCGTATCGATATCGTCGGCGGCGTGGCTAGATTGCTCAAAGGCCTCGATGCGAACAAGGATCAGAGTTATTTTTTGCACGCAGTACCTGAGCAGGCATTCGCGCGCTCGCTGTTTCCCCTTGGCGAATTGGAAAAAACCGAGGTTAGGGCGATTGCCGCTAAACACCGCTTTGAAACCTCCAGCAAAAAGGACAGCACCGGTATTTGTTTTATCGGCGAACGACGTTTTAAAGATTTTTTAGCCACCTATCTCGCGGCGCAACCGGGGCCGATACAGACCCCCGAGGGGCGCGTTTTAGGCGAGCACCAAGGGCTGATGTTTTACACCCTCGGCCAGCGTCAAGGTTTGGGTATCGGCGGCGTTGCAAACTCCGGTGGTGAACCTTGGTATTCGCTGGACAAAGATCTCGACAACAACATCCTAATTGTTGGGCAAGGTGCACAGCATCCGTCGCTATTTACCGATCGCTTGAGCGCCGAGCAGGTTCATTGGATCAACGGCCGACCACAACAACAACGGTTTGACTGCCAGGCTAAAAACCGCTATCGACAGGCCGACCAAACGTGTTCGGTATCGGTCGCCGATGACGGTGGTTGCACCGTCGCCTTCGCAGAGCCTCAACGCGCGGTAACACCGGGCCAATCGGTAGTTTTTTACAATGGCGAAGAATGCCTGGGCGGCGGCATTATCAGTCGCGCCTGGCGCGATCAGTAGACCTCGATTATGCCGCAAATAATTGCACTC
>DDJS01000158.1:0-37017 GCA_002339165.1 Cellvibrionales bacterium UBA2618
CGCGATGCATCTTTCTTGCCCTTAAAATACCTTGTCAGGCATCAGAACGGTGTCATCGATTGGTTCGGCACACTCAGCAATCGCTGGCACAATTTAGATCGTCATTGGCGATCTATCCAGCCCTCATTCAATATATTCAAACACCGTGGCAACCCTGCGCGCGCCGCCAGTTTCCCGCGCTCGATTGGCGGCTTTAGCTCCGGTTGATTGGCTGACGAGCCCCATTAAATAGACCACGCTGTCCTCGCTGATAACGTCTATATCACCGGCGCGAACATTCTCATCGATCGCTAACTTTGCCTTGACCTTGGTGGTCAGGAGGGCGTCATTGGCCCGCGCCATAAGCGTCGAATTGTTACGCACGGCAAGTTCGTTGTGGACCACCCTTACCCCCTTGAAGGCACGCGCGGTGTCCCCAGCGAGAACCTTTAAGCGCTGATTGGGAACTTCGCCGGTTAGCAGTACCACCGCATTGTAGACGTTGATGTTGATGTGCGAGTCGTCTAATTGTGGGTCGGCTTTCTTAATATTGACGCCAATATAGGTATCCATAGTGAGGTCGCTGATGTCGGTGCCGAGACCGGTTGACGCTTCGTTTTTGCCCACCGGTTGGTCGGTAACACTGTGCAAAACCGTGGTGCAACCGCCCAGCAGCATGGCACTGAAGAGTATACTAGCAAGATTGTACACTTAACTTTCTCCTAAAATAATATGGTCGATAAGATCACATAGACAGGCTATCACCTGAAACTGAAGGGTGTCCAGCGCCGCGAGTTCGAATTCGCTCATGTCGATGGACAGATCGCCGTAGCCCAGGCTGTCGATCAGTATTGAATCATTTTTATAGCCCAGCAATACAATTCTCATGCCTCGCTCTACGGCCGCCTCGATGCTGTCTATCAAATCGCTGTGGCTACCACCACGACTGAGCAATACCAGTATATCGGATTGCTTGGCGTGGGTGAGCAGCGCTTGCGCATAGCGGTCATGGGTATCCATGTTGTGGGTTAATTGGTTGATGTTGATGGATGGAAAACCCGGGCGAGGGATCTGCGAGCCACTACTCAAAATATGGCTAAAAAAATTCCCGGTTAGAGCGCTTGAGCCCTGCCCAAAGGTATAGATGGTTTTGCCATCGAGCAGCGCTTCGGCGAGCATTTCGGCTGCTTGCGCGAGTTGTGGAGAAAACGCGTCGCCGACGGTCATTGTACCTTCGATCAGGCGCTCAAAAAAACGAAATATCTGTCTGTCTAGTGTCATATCGGTCCAGTCGCTGTGCTGATTATGCGGTGGTTACTGCGAGATATTCTTAATCCAATTATATCGATAACTGTGCCGGCTATCGACTAGCGGCACTAGGGTTAAAGCATCCAACCTGAACGCCTGTGACGACGGTTGTCGCTGTTGCAAAAATGCACTGGCTGCAGCCCTCAGGCGCGTTAATTTCGCCCCAGTAATTGCCTCTTCGGCGCTGCCGAAGCGATTGCTGTGGCGGTATTTCACCTCGACGAAAACAAGGTCTTGGCGATCGTACATAATAAGGTCAATCTCGCCTCTGCGTGTACGAAAATTGCGCTCGACCAGCGTCAATCCGCGTTTTAGCAGGTAGTTACAAGCCATTTTTTCGGCCTGTTTACCTGACAATCTCGGCGGCTGGCGCGATGGCATTACCTTACTCCCTGAGAGTTCAGTTGAGGCCGGATACGCTATCGAGGAGTCATTCGCTGGCATCGATAGCGACAACCCGCCCACGGTCAAATTTGGCCCAACCAGTGCGGCGTTTGATTTTTCCGCTCTCTAGCGATAGCAGGCCGGTGGCGGCAAACAGCGGCGGTTTACCCTCTGCCCTCTGCAGGTTAGCTAGTTCCCGATGAACTAAAAAAGCATCGTAGCCTAGTGCATAAAAACGTTGCAGCGCAGTATGCAATTCGGGGTCGGGCGATAGCGGCGTCGCCAATTGACCATCCAGCATCCATGGCATGGCGCAGAATTCGATCCCCGATAGGTCTCGATCTACGCTGCCGCGTGCTAAACCCGTAAAGATGTGGGAGCTGGCATACACGGGGAGATCGGCTGCGTACAAAAACTCAAGTGCCGGTTTGATCTGGCGAGCAATACTGGGATAGCTGAGCATTACTACTAGGTCGATGTCCTGCCGTCGTCGCGCTCGGGTCGTTAACCGACTGTTGATAAAACGCTTTAACTCTGCGCCGCGGGTTTCGCTAGCATCAATGTGCAGGGGTGCTTTTAGCAAGGTACTAAAGTCGCGAACCGTGGCTGGATAGTGAACAGAACTCACGATGGCGCCGCCGCGTTCGACCCAAGTCTGTACGAAATACTCGCTGGCGCGACGTCCCCACCCCGCCTCTGGCGCGATTATGAGCACTCGCCGCTTGCCAAGTAACCAGGCACGGTCGGCGATTTGGTCCATTTCGTCGAGCGGCGATAGCCCAAATTGAAACAGGTTAGCGGGTCCAACAAGGTCCTGTGTGTCGATACGGTTGAGGCTGATTGTCGGCACCGGCAACTGCTCGAGTCCCACTAGACTGCGCACTCCGGCGCTGCGCACCGGCCCGATAATCATCTCTGCGCCGGCGCTGAGCGCCTCATCAAAGACTTCTTGTAACGGGCGTGCGGCACTGTCGTAGACGTGTACTTCAGGGGCCTTGTCTGAGCGCTCGGAAAATTCATAGAACCCAGCCATAAAACCGTTGAGTAGGGTCTGACTCGCCGCGCGATATTGGTTTTGTAACGGCAGCAACAATGCGACTTTAGCGACCTCTTCAGAGGGAACATAGAGGTTAGATAGCGCTATGGGCGGGGTGTCCGCGGCGGGATGATAGGGCATCCGGCTACGCCAGGCGTCGAATAGGCGCAATTGGCCGCCACGATCACCGGCGGCAGATCTCAGTTGCGTTGCCAGTTGACGCCAGCCATTGAGGTGTTGTTTGCTAGGCGATGGATCGCGCTTTTCGAGTTGATCATAGGGCATTCGACCGAGCAGATCCCAAATTCGATTGTGCAAATGTTGCCGCTGGCTAGCGGGCAGCGCTGCTGCCAGTGCGACAGAGTTTCTTAAAGTTGGCTCGATCTGCCCAATAACGATACTCAGGTCAGTCTGTATGTCAACCAATTGTCGACGCTGGTTGAGGCTGTTGCGTGGCGTCAAATAATCCAGCTGGGCATCGTCCAGCCAGGTTTTCAATTCCGCCCAATCCCCTTGGTGCCTGAGTCGTTCGGCGCCGAGGATGGTGTACTCGAAATATTCGCTATCGAGCAGTCGCTGCGGGTCTATCTCAGTGAATACCTTACGACTGCGCTGTAGATGACCATTGCGATAAAAAAGTCCAGCGCTGTCGAGCAAGAGCTTGTTCCGAGTCGCCTCGCCCGCACTTTGCGCGCTGCGGTAGAGCTGTTCGGCGCGGCGCGTATCGCCAGTTACTGGGTGGTCGATTAGCGGCGCCTGCACGATTGCGGGGGGCGTCTTGATTGGCGTATTAGTAGATGGCGCACAGCCCCCCATAAAGGCTAAGATGGCGGCGTACAACAGGTAATTTTTAAAGATTCTCATTATGCATCCAGATCCACGGGGAACACTCTACATCGTTGCGACGCCTATCGGCAACCTCGCTGATATGTCGCTGCGCGCCGTAGACGTGTTGCACGGCGTTGAAATTATCGCCTGCGAAGACACGCGACACAGTAAAAAATTGCTCGACCATTATCACATAAAATCGCCGACAATGACCTACCACGACCATAGTGATCGACAGAGTGCCGACAAAATTCTCGATCGCCTCGACCGCGGTGACTCGGTCGCGTTGATCTCCGATGCTGGGACCCCGCTGATCTCGGACCCGGGCTATCGATTGGTTGCAGAGGCTCGTAAACGTGGCCTTGATGTGATCCCGATCCCTGGCAGTTGCGCGCTGGTGAGCGCACTTTCAGTATCCGGTCTGGCCACCGATCGGTTCAGTTTTATTGGTTTTTTACCGGCTAAAAGCAGCGCTAGAAAGTCGGTTCTACAGGCGAGGCAGTCGGCTAACGAAACGCTCGTTTGCTACGAGGCCCCGCATCGTATTGTCGAGACCTTGGCGGATGCCGTGGCGGTTTTGGGGGGCGAACGCGAGGCGTTTATCGCCCGTGAAATCAGCAAAAAATTCGAAACTTACAGCCGCTCCACGCTGTTTGAACTGCATGCTATGGTGAGCGACGATAGTTTTCAGCAGCGCGGCGAAATGGTCTTAGTCATCGCGGCATCACCGCCGTCGCCCGGTGTTATCACGGCTGATGCAGAACGCATCTTGCAACTGCTAGTCGCCGAGTTGTCGCCCAGTAAAGCCGCCTCCGTGGCGGCAAAGATTACTGGCCTCGATAAGCGAGCCCTTTACCAGCGGGCAATCGAGACCAGTTCACCAACCTGCCCTTGAGTCCGCTTACAACACTCGGCTGTTGGCATTGATATCGGTCACCGTGAGCGCCGTCATATTGAAAATACCGCGTGATGAGACCGACGGAATCACAATGTGTGCGGGTTTCTTGCAACCGTGGATCAGGGGCCCGATGAGCAGTGCGTCGGTCATCGAACGAATAAGCCCCATGGCAATATTGGCAGCATCTAGGTTGGGCATGACCAGCACATTGGCACGGCCCTGTAGCCGCGACTCGGCGTAGATGGTATCGCGCAGTGCCGGATTTAGGGCGCTGAGAACGTGCATCTCCCCATCGATCTGCATGCTCGGATATTTGTCGCGTAACATCTCACTAGCGACGCGAACTTTCTTAGCCGAATCTGCGCCCGAGGTGCCAAAATTTGAATGCGACAGCATAGCCACCTTGGGTTCAATACCAAAGCGCTCGACCAGTGCGGTGGTTGCCTCTGTGATTTGCACTAACTCGTTGGCGCTGGGGTCTATATTCATCGCGGTATCGGTCAAAAATAGCGGCCCGTCCGGCATCAGTAGCAATGCGGCAGAACTGACCAGTTGGCTTTTGTCGTCGGGGCCGAGCAAATGCATGATTTCTCGCAGGTGAAAATCGAACCGACCGACCTTGCCACAAATCAGGCCATCGGCATCGCCAATAGCCACCATCACCGCGGCAACGGCGGTATTGTCGTGGCGCATAATCTGTTGCGAGGCGGCCACTGACATCCCATTGCGCCCCATCAATGCGTGGTAGTAGTCGGCGTATTCAGCGTGTTTTTGATGGTTGTTGGGATCGACGATTTCGACATCTTGGTCGAGGTTGATGCGCAATCCTAAACGGTCAACCTTTTCTTCGATATGGGATTTTCTACCAATTAACACAGGCTGTGCGATACCCTCATCGACGACCGCCTGCACCGCCATCAGCACATCGTCGTTTTCCCCTTCGGCGTAGACGATACGCGCCGGACACTTTTTAGCCACCTCGATGATAGGTTGCATTAGCAGGCCCGCGCGATTGACAAATTCGTGCAGGCTTTGTCGGTAGGCTTCGAGGTCAGCGATTGGTCGGGTCGCGACCCCCGACTCCATGGCTGCCTTAACCACCGCCATAGGTACGTCCTCGATCAGACGTGGATCGAAGGGTTTGGGGATCAGGTAGTCGGGTCCAAACTTGAGTTGTTCGTCGGCGTATGCGGCGGCCACTACGTCGGTGGTTTCTTTGGTTGCCAGGTCCGCGATAGCGCGTACAGCGGCCATTTTCATGTGCTCGTTAATGGTCGATGCACCGCAGTCGAGCGCACCGCGAAAAATAAACGGAAAACACAGAACGTTGTTTACCTGATTGGGGTAGTCGGAACGGCCAGTGGCTATGATCGCGTCGGGACGTGCGGCCATGGCTTCCTCTGGCATGATCTCGGGTGTCGGGTTGGACATGGCCAGAATGATCGGCCGTTCGCCCATCTTTTTGACCAATTCGCCATTCAGTACGCCTGGCCCAGAGAGACCCATAAATAGGTCTGCGCCGTCGATCGCATCGGCAATCGTGCGGTCGGTGGTCTCTATTGCATATTCTTGCTTCCAGGGATTCATGCCCTCTTTACGACCGGCATAGATGACGCCGTTGCGATCGATCATGCGCACATTTTCTTTGCGTAGGCCCATTTCTACCAGTAGATCGACGCAGGCAATACTTGCCGCGCCGGCGCCGGACACTACCAATTTAACGTTTTCAATCAGTTTGTCGACGATTCGCAGACCGTTGTAGATTGCCGCTGCGGCGACGATTGCGGTGCCATGTTGGTCATCATGAAAGACCGGGATTTTCATTCGTTCGCGGAGTTTACGCTCGACTTCAAAGCATTCGGGAGCCTTTATGTCCTCGAGATTGATACCGCCAAACGTGGGTTCTAGTGAGGCGATGATATCAACTAATTTATCAACGTCGCGCTCATCCACTTCGATATCGAATACGTCGATGTTGGCAAACTTTTTAAACAGCACTGCCTTGCCTTCCATGACCGGCTTCGACGCCAGTGGGCCGATATCACCGAGCCCCAATACCGCGGTGCCATTGGATATTACCGCGACCAGATTGCCGCGCGAGGTGACGCTAGCTGCGGCCGTCGGATCTTCTTGAATAAGTTCACAGGCATACGCCACGCCGGGCGAGTACGCCAGCGATAAATCGCGTTTGTTAGCTAGAGGCTTGGTCGGTCTAATCTCTAGTTTGCCGGGCGTTGGGTGGGTGTGATAGCGCAGTGAACTCTCTTTGAAGGAGTCTGTCATGTTGGGTTCCTTGTCTAGCGTTGGGTCATTGCGACGATTTTTTTCGAGGCGTTTAATTGTGATTCGATTTAACCGCCTATAGTAACCCGAACGACTCTAATAGAGTGCTTATACGGTAAATATATAATCCCATTACCGAATTTCCGGCATGCTTGTAGGCGCAGTCTGAGCGGTTTCTCTCTGGGCGGGCTTTTGTTTAAGTTGGCTGGAGCGCCAATTTAAGATCGATATAGCGCCTAGTCGGTGACAGCGTCGTCGCATTGGTCGCCGAGCCATCCGCCCATATCGCGCCAGCGATTGACGATACCGCAGAATAGTTCGGCGGTTTTCATTGCGTCGTAGAGCGCGCTGTGCGCCTCGCGGTTGTCAAAGTCGATATTGGCTGCCTGACAGGCTTTGGCAAGCACCGTCTGACCGTAAGCAAGACCGGCGAGGGTTGAGGTATCAAAGCATGAAAACGGATGAAAGGGGTTGCGTTTTATCTGGTTTCGCTGCGATGCGGCATTCATAAAGCCGAGGTCAAAGTGCGCATTGTGGCCCACCATGACTGCTCGGGTGCAGCCCGTTTGGCTGATTTCTTTACGAATCGGTTGAAATAGTTCGCGCAACGCCTCGCCTTCCTCTTCGGCCATGCGCTCGGGGTCGAAAAGGTCGATGCCAGTAAATTCGAGCGCCGCTTTTTCGACCACCGCGCCGGGAAATGGATCGATGTTTTTACTCATGCTGTCTTTGATGGATAAGGTACCGCTGTCGTCCATTTGTAGCAATACCACTGCGACTTCGAGCAGGGCGTCAGTGCGCGAGTTAAAACCGCCGCTCTCGATGTCGATTACCACGGGTAAAAAACCACGAAAGCGTTTCGACAGTAGTGATGAGGGCGAATTTTCCATTAGTTTTGCAATCTCCAGTTCAACGCCTGACCCGCGGCCAGAGGAATGAGTTCACCGCCGTCGTAATCGATCCGTTCTGGCACCGTCCACGGTTCTCGGTTGAGGGTTATCTTTAATTGATTGTACGCTAGGTTGTAAAAATCCGCACCGTAGCGACTTGCAAAGCCCTCTAATTGGTGGAGCGCACCGGCGCGATCGAAGGCCTCGGCATAGAGTTCGATCGCTGCGTGATGGCTGTAGCAACCGGCGCAGCCACAGGCGTTTTCCTTGGCATGGCGAGGATGAGGCGCAGAGTCGGTGCCGAGGAAAAATCGGCTATCGCCGCTGGTGGCGGCGTCTATCAAGGCCATTTGATGGCGATTGCGTTTTAAAATAGGCAGACAAAACAGGTGCGGCCGAATACCGCCGACGAGCATGTCATTGCGGTTGTAGAGTAGGTGCTGAGGGGTAATCGATGCCGCCAGAGGTCCCTTGCTATGGCGCACAAAAGTGGCACCCTGCTCGGTAGTGATGTGTTCGAGAACTATCTTTAGCGCCGGAAATTTTTCCTTAATGCGAACCAGATGGCGATCGATAAACACTGCTTCGCGATCGAAGATATCGATGTCTGGATCAGTGACCTCACCATGCATCTGCAACACAACTCCCAGTTCTTGCATGGTCTCGAACACTTCGTCGAGGCGCTCTAAGTTGGTGACACCGGAGTCCGAATTGGTAGTCGCGCCCGCTGGGTAGTACTTGCAGGCGTGGACAAAGGCACAGGCGTGCGCTGCACGAATGTCGTCAGCCGAGGTGTTGTCAGTTAGATACAACACCATCAAGGGCTGCCATTCGGAGTTTTCGGGGCGCGCTGCGAGGATGCGTTCGCGGTAGGCGGTCGCGGCGGCAACGTTCTTAACCGGAGGCACCAAGTTGGGCATTACAATGCCACGGCCAAAACAACGGGCGGCGGCAGGCACGGTGGTGGCCAGAGCACCCTCATCGCGCAAATGCAGGTGCCAATCGTCGGGTTGTATAATGGTCAGCTGGTCCATGTTACGGCCTACGAGTGTTTGGGCAGCGGCGGCCGCGTTGGATGAACTGGGAATGATAGCCGCGCTGGGCGGGGAGCGCACCACATTTTTACTGTCGGGCAATGGGAGATGGGGTAATTAGGTGGCCGATATCTGGTGGGTTCGCGCATTTCCGCGTTGTTTTTTGTAATGACAGCGGGTCAGAAGCCTGACTCAGTTAATTTTACCGGTGGTGCGCACGCGCTTGGAGCCCGTTATCGGTTTTTCTGGCGGTGATTCGGACGATGGCAACAGCCATGAGTCGAGAAAATTTTTCGACGCGATTAGAAATCCAAGCAGTAAAAATGCGCCCGCCGGCATGCTCAGAATCAATAGCGTGTAATCGCCGTCAAAAGGCTGCCACAACCAGTCTCTAGCGACATCTCCGAAAATCAGGTGCATGTCGGCGAACAGCGACCCGCGGCCGAACAGTTCACGAATTGCCCCGACAATTAACAGTAGCGCTAAAAATCCACTGCCAATGACCGTGGCATCGAGTGCCGCCGTGCCGATTGGATGGCGCGCGGCGATAGTCTGCGCTCGGCTTAAGACAATGCAATTGCTGGTGATCAGTGGCAAAAAGATGCCGAGTGCCTGAGCGAGAGGATAGGCATAGGCGCGCACGAGTAATTCAGCACAGGTGACCCAAGCGGCGATAATCAACAACAGCATCGGCAGATGCAATGCGCCATTGAGTTGCCGGCGTAACAGTGAGCAAGTGACACTCGAACCGAGCAGCACAGTTAAAGTCACTAGCCCCAGGCCGAGCGCATTAGCCAAGGTTGTCGTTACCGCCAACAGAGGGCTGAGTCCGAGCAATTGCACTAGCACAGGGTGATCGCGCCATAGCCCGTGGAAAGCGCTGTAGTTGTCGTCTGACGGATTCACTCGCGTGCCTCTGGGTTGGCTTGCGACGTAATCTGAGCCGCCAACGCAGCGCGCTCATCGGCAAAGAATTGCAGCGTCGCGGCCACTTGATTGACTACAGCGCGCGGTGTAATAGTGGCGCCAGTGAATTGATCATAGATTCCACCGTCCGCCTCGACTGCCCAATATTTGGTGTCTGGGTTAGATAGTGAGCGCTTACTAAATGCCTCGATCCAATCGCTCTTAGCAAGCTCGATTTTATCGCCAAGGCCAGCCGTCTCGCGGTGGGATATAACCCGCACCGCAATAATATGCCCAGTGAAATCTATTCCCACGAGTAATTTGATGGCCCCGCCATAACCGGCGTTGCTGATGCTTGGTATGATCGCCGCAATCGGCTGCCCTGCGCGCAGTGCAATGTGCATTTCATCACCCTCGCTAAGTCCCAATAATTCAAGTTTTCGGCTGACGATGGGCCATTTTTTGAAGGTTATTGCGGCGCCTTGATCGTCGGGGTCTAAGACCTGACGAAGATAGTCTAGTTCGGCGCTAGTTTGGGATGCGACGATGCGCTCGCGGGTGAGCATTTCTAGGGTGGTTACCAGTGCGCCGATTAGCAGTGCGATGCCTAAAAGGCGCAGCCATTGCGCTCGATTAGGGGCAGTTTTGACGGTCATTGATCTTCCTTGGGAGGCACGCCGTTGCGCTGAGCAGAGTGGCCGAAGGCTCGCGGCGCGGCGTAGCGATCGATAGTCGGTGCGGCAAAATTTGCCAACAATATGGCGAATGCCAGGGCGTCGGGGTAGTCGCCCCAACTGCGAATAGTAAACACAAGTACGCCAATCATGGCGCCGTATATGAGCTTTCCCCGGATACTGGTGGCGGATGACACTGGGTCGGTGAGAATAAAGAACGCGCCCATCATCGACGCGCCACTAAAGAGATGAAAGAGCGGTGACCCATGGCTTGCAGAACTCCCAGCATCCCAATAAAAAAGCGCCATTAGCGATAAACTGACAAGCATCATCAGTGGTGCATGCCAGCTAAAGATACCTTTACGCAACAGCAATAGGCCACCGGCGAGAAAGCCCAGATTGACCCACTCCCAACCCGCACCGGCCCAACTTGCCCGGTAAAAAACCGGCTCGCTGGCATATACCTGCTCTATCATTAATCCGGTTTTGTGCTTTAGCACTTCGAGTGGAGTGGCGCCGGTGATGCCGTCGATTAAATCGCCGCCGCCAATCACCAGATGGATAGATTGCCAAAGCCCCGGTTGATAGAGATCCTCTGGCAGTAGCGCCTGTGGCGTTAGCCAACGGCTCATTTCCTCGGGAAAGCACAGTAGCACGGTGGCATATCCGACCATTGCCGGGTTGCACGGATTGTTGCCCAACCCGCCGTATAGTTGTTTTGCGATGATGATGGAGCAGCTACAAGCGATTGCGACTAACCACCAGGGCACCAGTGGCGGCAGCGCCAAGCCGAGAAAGACCGCGGTGACCAAGGCGCTACAGTCGCGTAGATGAAAGCCCACCGGACGACCGCGAAGTCGCAGTGCCATCGCTTCACAGGCGAGCGCGCACAGACTACATAATAGAACGTTAAGCGGCACGCCCCAGCCAAACTGCCAGGTCAACGCTAGGCCACCTGGCAAGGTCGCCAATAGGACCCAGTGCATAATGTTATCGGTGCTTTGGCCGCTGTGGGCTAAGCTGGAGGCTGGCGACATCATCCGTGGGCTTGCTCGGTAAGTCGCTGTTCGGCGCGCTGTAATTTTTGGCGTGCGCCCTCGACCGCTGCCCTGAGGCTGTTTTGTTTGTTTAGGGTATCGTCGCTGGCGGCGACAAGCCGCTGTTCAGCCAGTTCGAGGCGGTTTTGCAGCATACTGATATTGCGCTGCAGTTTGTCGAGGGTCTGTTCGACGGTCGGCTGCTTACTGGCGGCACGGTTCTGCGCATCGGCGATAATATCGGCACTCGACAGACGCGCAACCGGCGCTCTAGGCGCATTGGATGGCACCGCAGCGCTGCGGCGCGCGGCGCGGCGCAGGCTCTGTTCGCGCTCCAGGCGAGCCAGTCGCAATTGATGAAATTCAAAGCGCTGGCGAGCTTGCGCGGCATTGCTCTTGACCTGGCGCGCGGCATCTAGGTGAACTTTTCCGGCGCGGTAGTAGTCAACCAGCGGAATATGGCTCGGACATACATAGCTACAGGCGCCGCACTCGATACAATCGAACAGATTGTGTTCTTCGAGTTGCTGGTGGTTGGCGGCTTTAGCGTGCCATAGCAACTGCTGTGGCAGCAGTGATGCTGGGCAGACTTCGGCGCACCGTCCACAACGAATACATGCGCGCTCTGGCGGGGCGGGGGCAAATTCGTCGATGTCGGGCGCGAGAATACAATAACTGGTTTTAACCACCGGCACCTCATCCGATGGCAGTTTAAAACCGCTAATGGAGCCCCCCATGATTAACTGATTAAGGCGGTTGTTGTTCACACCGCTATGGCGCAAAAGGTGTTTTATCGGAGTGCCGATCAGCGCTTGATAATTGCGCTGAGTCGCGCAGGCGCCGCCGGTTACAGTGACCACCCGCGAGATCAGGGGTTCGCCGTCGATCACTGCACGTTTGATGGCGTAAACCGTTGCCACGTTGATACAGAGTACGCCGATATTGGCGGGTATTTCTCCACTGGGCAGCTGCTTTCCGGTGAGTGCATAGATCAGTTGTCGCTCGCCACCAGATGGGTATTTTCTGGGGATTTCAACGATTTCCACGGCGCTTTTTGCGCAGGCTGTGCGCAGCGCTGCCAAGGCCTCGGGTTTACTCTGTTCAATGCCGATCACCATACGCGCGCGGTTGCCGTGAATATGTGCGAGGATATCTATTCCCTGGATGATTTCGTCTGCGCGTTCGCGCATCAGCGACTCGTCTGCGGTCACATAGGGCTCGCACTCCGTGGCGTTGACGATAAGCGTTGCGATCGGGGGGTGGCCGCTAGTGGTCAGTTTAGTCGCCGTGGGAAAACCACCGCCACCCAGTCCGGCGATGCCCGATTGAGCAATTCGATCGACCAGTTGCGGCGCGGACATTTGACAGTAATCGGCGACGCGCTGGCGACTTGTCCAGCGCTCGAGCCCATCGATGGCTATTTCGATACAGCGCGCGGGTCGCCCTGATAAATGGCCCGCCGGACGCGGCTCGATCGCCGTCACGGTGCCCGAACTGGGCGCGTGCACCGCGGCGCCGAGAGGCCCATCGACCACGCCGATCAACTCGCCCTTGAGTACCTGCTGGCCGACCTCGACGCAGGCCCTGCATGGCCTGCCGCCGTGTTGGTCAAGTGGCACTACCAGTCGTTCCGGTAGTTCCGGATAGTCGATAGGAAGGGACAGCGACTGACGCTTGTTAGCCGGCGGGTGAATACCGCCGGGTGTTTCCCAAATCCGGCTCATGGCAATTCTCGTTGGGCTTGCCCTGCGTTTCGATGCGCGAGGATGCTCGACTTAGCTAGTAGAGCTGATGATGCCAACCCTCGTCCTCCGTTGATCGGGGCAGGCAGCATGTCGATACAATCCACTGGACAGGGTTCGACGCACAGGTCGCAACCGGTGCACTGATCGACAATTACCGTATGCATCAACTTCGCTGCGCCGACGATGGCATCTACCGGGCAGGCTTGAATGCATTTAGTGCAGCCGATGCATTCATCTTCGCGTATATACGCGACGCTGATTTCGGAGTTTTCCGTGCCGTGTTCTGGGTCGAGCGCTAGACTCTCTACGCCGAGTAACTCAGCCAGGGCATCGATGGTGGCTTGGCCTCCCGGCGGGCAGCGATTGATTGGCTGGCCATCGGCGATGGCTTCGGCGTAGGGACGACAACCAGGGTGGCCGCACTGGCCGCACTGGGTTTGCGGCAAAAGATCGTCGATGTGGACTATCCGGCGGTCTCGGTCGGCGGGGAATAGCGCCCATGCACTGCCGATTAAGGCTCCGCACATCAGGGTTAACCCGAGCAATACCGCGGATGTCGATAGGTAGGCGCTGACAGCGGAAAGCTCGCCCATGTTACGCTAGACCGCTCAAGCCCATAAAGGCCATAGACATCAAGCCAGCGCTGATCATGGTGATCGCGGCGCCGCGAAACGGCCGTGGTACATCGGCGGCGGCCAGCCTCTCACAGATGGCGCAGAACAGGATCAACACCAACGAAAAACCCAAACCTGCGCCTAATCCAGAGCGTACCGATTGGCTAAAGGTCAGCGTATTTAGACTATTTTGCAATGCCACCGCAAGGATCAATGTATTGCTGGCAAGCCACGGCAGTAGACCACCGAGTTGGCGGAAGAGCGCGGGACGTTGAGCCTCGATCAGCAGCCCGCCACATTGCGCCAGCGTTGCGATCACTAGTATAGAGGTCAGAGTGCGTAAATAACCGAGTTGCAGTGGCACTAAAATCCAGTTGTCGACCATGTGATTTACAGCGGCAGACAGCGTGACCACCCCAGTGGTTGCGATTGCCATGGCGATAGCGGTGCTCGGCCGGTTGGCAATGTTTGCAAGCGCGGAGACACCAAAGAACTGAATCAACAGAATATTGTTGATCAATATCGCGCTCATCAGGATGCTGTTGGTATCGGTCATAGTCTGCTCTCGGTCGATGACAAAGCTACATTATCGGGGCGTCGCGCGAGTGCTGAAAGGCGTTCCGTTTGCGCCTCGTTTCACTAGGTCACTCGCTGTCCGGGTTGGGCGCCGCTGTCCGGTTCTAACAGGTAAATACCATCCTTTGAACCGGCCGCCAAAACCATCCCCTCGGACACCCCAAAGCGCATTTTACGCGGCGCCAAATTGGCTACCATTAGGGTTAACCGACCCTCTAAATCCTGCGGTTTATAGGCCGATTTGATGCCCGAAAATACCTGTCGAGTGCTGTCCCCCAAGTCGAGCGTCAACCGCAACAATTTATCCGCGCCCTCGACCGCTTCGGCGCTGACGATTTTCGCCACTCTTAGATCGACCTTGATGAAGTCATCATAATCGATCTGAGGCGCCAGTGGCTCGCTATCCTCGAGTGCGCTGCTCTGGGACTCGCTCTGGGAAGCACTTTGTAGCGCTGCTGCCTGCTTTGCGCTGGCCTCGAGCATCGCCTCGACCCGCTCGTTTTCAACCCGTTTTAAAAGCGGTTTAAAGGGCTCGATACGATGGCCGGTGAGGGGCATGTGGACGCTGTCCCAATCCAGTTGATCGTTCAAAAACTCCTCGCTGGCAGCCACCATCCGCGGCAGTATCGGCTTTAAATAGATCACCAGTAGGCGGAATAAATTGATCCCCAACGAACAGATATCCTGAACCTGTTGTCGCTGGCTATCGTCTTTGTTAAGTTTCCATGGTTCGCGCGCAGCAATGTACTCATTGGCGGCATCGGCCTGGGACATGATCTCGCGGACCGCCTTGCTAAAGTCACGATTTTCGTAGTGCTCGGCGATGCGCTCTTGGGCATCTCTCACTTGCGCCCACAGTTGCGGATTTTCGATATTTTCTGATAGCACCCCGGCATTGCCTTGGGCGATAAATTTGGCACAGCGACTAGCGATATTGACCACTTTACCGACCAGATCGCTATTCACTTTTTGTACAAAATCGCCCAAGTTTAAATCGATATCTTCGACCGAACGAGATAACTTAGAGGCGTAGTAATAGCGCAAGTACTCTGGGTCGAGGTGTTCCAAGTAGCAGCGTGCATTAATGAAGGTTCCGCGTGACTTGGACATTTTTTTACCGTTGACGGTGACAAAACCGTGCACCGATATCTGGGTTGGCGTGCGAAACCCAGCACTGTGGAGCATAGCTGGCCAAAACAGGGCATGAAAATTGACGATATCCTTACCGATAAAGTGATGCAACTCGGCACTGCTGTCGGCGGCCCAAAAGCGCTCAAAATCGATGCCGCGGAGTTCACACAGTGATTTAAAAATTGCCATGTAACCGATTGGCGCGTCCAGCCAAACGTAAAAATATTTATCCGGTGCGCCAGGAATTTCGAAGCCGAAATACGGACCGTCACGGCTGATATCCCACTCTTGCAGGCCGCTGTCGAGCCACTCGGCCAGTTTGTTGGCGACTTCGCCTTGGAGGTGGCCGTCGCGGGTCCAGTGTTGCAAGAAATCGGTGAATTCAGGAAGTTTAAAAAAGTAGTGCAGCGACTCTTTTTCAATCGGCGTAGCGCCCGAGATAGCCGATACCGCATCGATCAGTTCGGTCGCCTGATAGGTGGCGCCACAGGCCTCGCAGTTGTCGCCATATTGATCGGCCGTCTTGCATTTCGGGCAGGTGCCTCGAATGTAGCGGTCGGCCAAAAAGATATTTTTTTCCGGGTCAAAAGACTGCACGATGGTGCGTTGGGCGATGTGATCGTTAGCCACTAAACGCTGATAGATCAATTCGGAGAAAAGCCGGTTTTCCTCGCTGTGGGTCGAACTGTAGTGATCGACGCCGATCAAAAAGTCGTTAAAATCGGCCTCGTGAATGGCGCGCATATTGGCGATATGTTCCTCGGCGGTAATCCCCTGCTCATCGGCTTTGAGCATAATTGCGGTGCCATGAGCATCGTCGCCGCAAACGTAGTAACATTCGTGGCCTCGCATCTTTTGAAAGCGCACCCAGATGTCGGTTTGCGTATACTCCAAGATGTGTCCAAGATGGAGTGCTGCATTGGCGTATGGAAGGGCGCTGGTAACAAGAATTTGACGAGTCTTTGGCATGGTGATCGATTCTTTTTGTCGGGCGATAAAATATGCTGGCAACTATAGCGATTTTATGGAAATTTTTCATGTGCAATTCGCCGCCATGGCCGCTCGTCGGCCACTATCCTAAAACGAAATAGACAGAGCGAGAAAATCAGTGGTAGCTGAGGTTAAAAAAATTATTGCCATCGCGTCGGGCAAGGGCGGTGTCGGCAAGTCAACGGTGGCGGTGAATCTGGCGCTGGGATTGCTCGGCGAAGGTTTAAAGGTTGGTCTGTTAGATGCCGACATCTACGGCCCAAGCATTGCTATGATGCTCGGAGTAGCCGACGGGGTGCGGCCGAAATCTGTCGATGGTAAACGCCTTGAGCCGGTTCTGGCGCAGGGTCTTGCGAGTATGTCGATGGCCTATTTGGTCGACGCCAAGACCGCTATGGCATGGCGCGGACCTATGGCCGCGGGTGCACTGCAGCAGATGTTGCAACACACCGAGTGGGGCGAACTCGATGCTTTGTTGGTCGATCTGCCTCCGGGTACCGGCGATATTCAATTAACCCTATCTCAGAAGGCCAAAGTGGCTGGCGCAGTGATTGTCACAACGCCGCAGGATATCGCACTGCTGGATGCCCAAAAGGGCATTGAGATGTTTGCCAAGGTCAATATACCGGTGTTGGGTATCGTCGAAAACATGGCCATGCACTACTGCTCTGCTTGCGGGCATAGCGAGGCGATCTTTGGCAGCGGGGGCGGGGCGATGCTGGCCGACACATACGCCACAGAATTGCTCGGCCAGCTACCGCTGGATGCGGCGGTACGAGAGGCGGGAGACAGCGGTCAACCAATTATTATGGCTGCCCCGCAGAGCCCTTCAGCAGTGGCCTATGCCGCCATTGCGCGCGCCGTGATCGTCGCACTCGACAATTGCGAGACAGCTCCTAGTCCAGATATTGTGTTCGATTGATAGCGCCAAAATATACCCGGTCATTACCGCCAAATAACAACCGATGGAGACCCATAGATGAGTATTAAGTCAGATCGCTGGATAAAACGAATGGCCGAGAAACAGAGCATGATCGAACCCTTTGAGCCGGCGCAAGTGAGATATTCTGGTGATCAAAGAGTGATTTCTTATGGCGTATCCAGCTATGGGTACGACGTGCGTTGTGCTGCTGAATTTAAGATATTTACCAACGTACACTCGAAGACCGTCGACCCCAAGCAATTTGATAACGACGCCTTTGTCGATGTTGTCGGCGATTGCTGCATTATACCGCCAAACTCATTTGCCTTGGCGCGCACTGTGGAATATTTCAAAATACCGCGTTCGGTGCTTACCATATGCCTTGGCAAGTCGACCTATGCGCGCTGCGGTATCATCGTCAATGTCACTCCATTGGAGCCTGAGTGGGAGGGTCATGTGACGCTGGAATTTTCCAACACCACCAGTTTGCCAGCCAAAATCTATGCCAACGAGGGCGTTGCTCAGATGTTATTTTTCGAGGCCGATGAGGTCTGCGAAACTTCTTACGCGGATCGCGGCGGCAAGTATCAGGGCCAAACCGGAGTGACCTTGCCAAAAATCTAGCCTAGGGGTTGAGTAGAGCAGTCTTCAGTGCCAGCGCCTGCTGCTGCAGCTTTTGGGTATTTTCCGGGCCGGTGCGCAGCACCTGCTTTTGCACTGGCAGCAGGCCTTCTAGTTCGGGGTCGGCGAATTCATATAATACCGACTCGTGGGTCAATTCAATCGGTTCGACGATGATCGGCGTCGCTAGCACGCGGTCTATGGCCTGCAAGATGATGCCTTCCATCTGTCGCGGGCTGTAGCCCATCTCGGAAAAGGAGGCTTCCAGAAGCGGCCGTGCCAAGTGAAACATTTTTGCTGCCGCGACCGTGTCGAGTGACATTAGGGCGTCGATGGTGTCGTCGTAGCGCTCGTAATTGCCGGCGTTTAACCAGATAGTTTGACCGTCTTTGTGGGTGGTAAATTTATCCTTCGGCGCGCTTAGCGGGAAAATTTTTGATAGCACTACGCCGCGAGACAAACCATCTAGATAACTCGCTGACCGACGCAGTAGATCATCGGCAGTCAGCCATTGTGCGAAGTGTGCATGTGCCGAGACCTGTTGCATGCGCTCGCGCACAAAGCCGTCGCTGTCGTCTAGGTCGGGAAGTTTGATCGGTTCGGGGGCGGGTTGTTGCGGGCTAGGTGGTGCTTCCACGACTGCTGGAGTGGGAATTTCTAGCTCAGGCACTTGCAGTTCTTCGATCACTAACTCAACCACCTCGGGTGTCGGGGCAATAGCTTCGAGGTCGACCTCATCGTTTCCCTGAATCCGATAAAGGAGGCCAGCGGCGACAATAATTGCGGCGATAACGCCAAGCGCGGCAATGATCGTGCTGGCGCTTAATTTTTTGTCTGTGGATTTCATAGTATTTCCTCAGTGCTGGCGATATTCGGGGTGACGGTGCGGCCATTGATCGCGGCGCTTTCCAGCATCATAGTATAGCGTTCTTTTTTTTCAATTTGTTCCAGTTTAACCAGTAAATAATCCCACTTTGGTGCCAGCCATACGGTGGTTCGTCGGGAGTCGTTGTCACGCTGGCGTTCCATCACCACGGTGTCTAGCGGCCCCATGGGTGTCTCCAAAAGTTCTTCTGTGACCTGAATGTAGCGATACATTTGGCGTTTTCCTCGGGCCGCTACTGGGTATTCAAATTGGCTGCGCCCGCCTGCCAGATCTCGCCGCAGTTGCAGGTGATGGGTTGGAATATCGAGCAGACCGGGTTGAATAGCCATTTGCGCATTGCGCTTGCCTTTGCGATATTGCAACTGCGATAGATCCCAATCGAAAATCTGTTCTTCGGAGCGCTTTATGCCAAGTATCGAGCGTTGATCGCGATACTCTAAAGGTATCAACTGGCCCTTTGCCGAGATCTTAAAACGCGCCGACTGGGATATTTCGCCGAACATGCTAGTGGCATCCAGTCGGTCTAAATACTCGCCATCGGCTAAGGCGGTGAGGGTTTTTACAGCAGTGATCGACATGCCATTGTAGTTTGCAGCGTAAGTCGCATCTATCTGAGAGATATTTATAGCCACAACGGGTGGCGGGAGCGATGGGTTGGAAAACGCCGATGGTGAACCGCCGGTGGTGGCCAAAAGTAGGCAGATAACTGTGACATATTGCCTTATTTGCATAGATTTCCTCCATTGATTTATCAATATGCTATACAACTTGTCGGGAGGTATTTGCTGAGGTCTATTTACGCCTCGAAGGTCCGTCCCGTCGGCGCCAGCACCTCTCCGTCCAACAGTGTAGCACCATCTTGCATGGACAGCCGTCCCTCGCAGTACCACTGCACTGCCATGGGAAAGATAACATGCTCTACGCCGAGCACTCTGGCGGCAATGTCGGCGGCGCTGTCACCGCTAATTATGGGTACTGCGCCCTGTACGATCGGTGGCCCACCGTCGAGTTGGGAGGTGACAAAGTGCACCGTTGTGCCGGCCTCGTTATCGCCGGCGTCAAGTGCCCGTTGATGGGTGTTCAACCCCGGATACTTGGGCAGTAAGGACGGGTGGATATTCAGCATACGACCGCTAAAACGATCGACAAATTCGGCGCTTAAAATACGCATAAAACCCGCTAAGATCACTAGGTCGGGGTTGTAGTCGGCCACCGCGGCGGCCAGTGCACGGTCGAAGTCAAGGCGCTTCGGGTACGCTTGGTGATCGATAATACGCGACGCTATACCGGCGCGTGCGGCCCGTTTAAGGCCAGTTGCCTTGGGTCGGTTACTGATAACACCGACTAAGTCGGCGTTCAATTGTCGGTTATCGCGAGCGTCGATAAAGGCTTGCAGATTGGAACCGCTGCCAGAGATCAATACCACGATTTTGGTTTTCGCCCGAGCATTTGTGGTGTCGGGGATCACGTCGATAATCCGAGCAGTTCAACTTGCTCGGTGGCATCCTTTCGGGATTCGACGCGACCGAGCAGTAGCGCCTGCTCACCGGTTGCACGAAGGCTGTCGAGAGCTGCCTGAGTGTCCGCGGCGGGCACGCACACGACCATGCCAATGCCGCAGTTGAGCGTGCGGTGCATCTCGCGTTCGTCGATATTGCCGGTCTGTTGTAACCAGTCGAATACCTCTGGACGTTGCCATGCGCTGCAGTCTATGACCGCCTTGGTGTCGTCGGGTAGCACTCGGGGTATGTTTTCCAGTAATCCGCCGCCGGTAATATGCGCCAGCGCGTGCACCGGCTGTTGCGAAATCAATGTCAGTAGCGATTTAACGTAAATTTTGGTCGGTTCCATCAATAGATCGATCAGGCGCTCTCCGGACAGCCGCAGTTGGCTCGGGTCGGTCTGGCTTATCTCGATAACCTTGCGAATTAGCGAGAAGCCATTCGAATGTGGCCCGCTGGAGGTCAAGCCGATCAAGCTATCGCCTGCTACCACAGCGCTGCCATCAATCATCTCAGATTTTTCGACAATGCCAACACAAAACCCGGCGAGATCGTAGTCCTCGCCCTCGTACATGCCCGGCATTTCTGCAGTTTCACCGCCGATAAGCGCACAGCCTGCTAGCCCACAGCCATCGGCAATGCCGCCAACCACGGCGGTTGCGGTTTCGACGTCGAGTTTACCGGTGGCGTAGTAATCCAAAAAGAATAGGGGCTCGGCTCCACAGACGATCAGATCGTTGGCGCACATAGCGACCAAGTCGATACCGACGCGATCGTGCATGTGGTAATCAAGCGCCAGGCGCAATTTGGTGCCGACGCCGTCGGTTCCAGAGACCAATACCGGTTGGTTGTAGCCGCTGGGGAGTTCAAACAGCGCCCCGAAGCCACCTAGTCCTGATAGCACGCCAGGGCGCCGGGTGCGCCGGGCGGCACTGGCGATGTTATCGATTAGGCGATTGCCAGCATCGATGTCGACACCGGCGTCTTTGTAGCTTAGGGGTGCTCGTTCAGGGTTGTGGTTGCTCATACGAAGGTATTCCTCGACAAAGGGGGTATTTTAGGGCCCCCGAGGCAAATTTTCATCAAGCACTGGTATAATGATGAAAATAAATACGGAGATAGTTCATTGAAAGCTCTGCTGGTTGCCAGTTTTTTGCTGTATTGCATGTTTTTTTGTTCATCGTTATTGGCGGAACAGGTAGACGATCTATATCTAGGACAGGTGCAGGTCACCAATCAGACATCGATGGCGCAGCAGGCGGGCGTGCGCGATGCGTTTCGTCAGGTGTTGGTTAAACTGACTGGCAATAGCCAAATACTCGGAACGGCCAAGGTCGATGAACTCTTAACCCACGTTGACGACTATGTGGCTGCTCTCGGATATACCGCGCTGTCAAAAAGTGCAATGTCGTCCAATAACGCCAATATTGGCCTTGAAGTGAATTTTTCCAAGGCCGCCCTCGACCAGTTCGTGCGCGCCCAAAAATTACCGGTGCTGCCATCCAATCGACCACTTATGTTGATATGGATGATCGGCGACGACGCTCAAACGGGTCGGCGCCAATTCGTCAATTCGCTGGCGACGCCGAAGATCGCCGATTTGGTTGCCGAAAAATTGCAACAGCGGGGCATTCCATTTGTTTTTCCTGGTTTTGATCTCGAAGATCGCATCGCTCTGTCTGAGGACGAGGCTTGGAAAATGGATGCCAGTGCCATCGCCGAGGCGTCTCAGCGCTATCAAAGTGATGTCTGGCTGTTGTTGCGTTTTTACACTACCTCGTCGGGAGAGGTGCGCGGTTCTTGGTTGTATCAGGCGTCCGGCGAGCGCAAACTCGGCGATGGTCGCGCGGCTAACATCGAGGGCTTTGTGCTCTCGAGTCTAGACCACATTGTCGACGGTATCGCCGGTTACTACGCCTACGTGCCGCAGGCTAGGCACAATCAGTTTCAGGTCGAAGTCGATGGCGTCATAGACTATGCCGGCTACCGGGCATTGAAAAGCCAAATTGAGCAGCTTGAATTGGTTGAAAATCTTCAGATGATTAGCGTCGAGGGCCCTAAACTGGCATTGTCTGTCGAGGTTGAAGGGGATATCGAATTGTTGTACCAGGCGCTGTTGCGCAGTGGTTATCTGCGGGCGGCTCAGTCTGTTCAGGCGTTTGATCGCGGGGTTTTATACCTCGCTTGGGCGGCCAAGTGAGCCAGCTAAGCTTGGCAATTGCGCTGGACGATCAGGCGACGTTTGATAATTTTTATGCGCCCACCGGCACGCCCCAGTTCCTCGCGGCGCACTGTTTGCGCGAGCAGGAACAATCCTATGTCTATCTTTCGGGGGCGCCCGGCACTGGACTTTCACACTTGTTGCAGGCCGCCTGTCAACGTCAACCAAGCGCGCTGTATTTAAATTTGACTACCTTAGCGGAGCATCCCCCGGGGGACGTTCTGCATGGGCTCGAGGCGAGTGGTACGGTGTGTCTGGACGATTTCGACGAGGTCGCAGCAGCGCCTGAGTGGCAGCAGCCGCTGTTTCATTTTTTCAATCGCTGCCAAGACGGCGGCACTAAGCTGGTGGTCGCCGCGCACTGTCCATTGGAGGCGTTGCAGGTGCCATTGCCGGATTTGTTGTCGCGGTTAAAATCTGGTGTTGCGCTGCATTTTAGCGATTATCACGACGAGGATTTGCGGCGGTTGATGCAGTATCGCGCCAACCGTCGTGGGCTCTACCTGTCGAACGAAATTGCACTTTTTATACTCCATCGCACCACCCGCAGTACGCGAGTTTTGATGGCGGCTCTGGACGCCATCGACCGCGCATCGCTGCAAGAGCAGCGGCGCATCACGCTGCCGCTGGTCAAATCGACGTTGGGGCTTTAACCCACCAAGCGTTGGCTGGGCCCGATCACATCAATTATTCAGGGCACTCGACGCAATAGGCATAGATGCCCCGTGGATCGTTCAAGGTGTCGAGTATTTGCAGCGGTTGCAGGGCTCGCTCGGCGGCGTTAGTTAACCAGTTAGGTAGCCAGTTAGGCGCTGCTGCGCGGCCTAATACGCTGGCTATGCCGACTGTAAAGTCGCTCATAATTTGTTCAAACATGGTCATCGGTTGCTGTCGATAGTCTATAATATAGTCGTCAATTTGAGCCAGTTCCGCCGCCACTTGAATGGCGTCGGAGAGGTCGCCTAGTTGGTCTACTAGCCCTAACTCAAGCGCTTTGGTACCGGTCCAAACTCGACCCTCGGCAATCTCTGCAACCACGTCTGGGGCTAGCTTACGGCCCTCTCCAACAATCTTTAAAAAGCGCCGATAGATATCTTCGACGCCCATCTGGACAATTGCGCGGGTCTGATCGGTCATTTTTTGATCGAGTTGATAGGCCGACGCCATCGAGGTGCTGCCGACGCCATCGGCGCGGATGCCGAGGGCGCTCAAGCCTTTTTCGAAGTTGGGTATCAAAGCGAAGACGCCTATCGAACCGGTGATGGTCGTCGGCATCGCCAGTACGCGATCGGTTTCAGCGGCTATCCAGTAGCCGCCCGATGCGGCGATGCTGCCCATCGATACCACTACCGGGATATCGTCTTCGCGAGTTGCGGCAATCGCGTCGCGGATGACCTCGGAAGCAAAGACGCCGCCGCCAGGGCTATCAATACGCAGTACCACGGCGCGCACCGCGTCGTCGTCGCGGACATCGGCAAACATATCAGCGAGGCTGTCGCCGCCGACCTTACCCTCTGGCTGGCGACCGTCTAAAATCTCACCCTTGGCGACGACCACGGCAATTTTGTTCTGTTGTTGCTCGCTCGGCGGCTGCTCTCGATCAATGTTGGCGAGGTAACCATCCAGTCCGATGTATTCAAATTCGCCCTGTTTATCGGCCACCAGCTCCTCGAGGTAAGTGTTCATTTCAGAACGCGAAGCGATTCGGTCGACCAATCCAGAGGCCATTGCCAGTTGCGCCATATTACCGTTCACTGCGCGAAGTTTTACATCCATCTGATTTGCATAATCATCGATGCTGCCAGCCGGTAGTTCGCGCAGCGACTCGATTTTTTCGCCGTAGTAACGCCAGAGAGTGCTCACCAATCGTCGGTTTTCGTCGCGCGCCAAAGTCGACATCTGATTGCCGATAAAGGGTTCTACCGCGCTTTTGTGGGTGCCGACGCGAAAGACGTGGACATCGACTTTGAGTTTGTCGAGCGCCTCTTTGAAGTAGCTTGAATAGGAGCCAAAACCGATCAACTGTGCGGAACCCAATGGATTTAAAAAGATCTTGTCCGCGTGGGCGGCGAGAAAATACTGCTGTTGACCATAGTCGTCGGCAAACGCAATGATGGGTTTGTCGGTCGCTCTAAAGCGCAGCAGAGCACTGCCAATTTCGGCCAGTTTACTGATACCGCCACCCTGCATATCGTCGAGTCCCAACACTAAATGGCTGATTCGGTCGTCATCGGCAGCGCTGTCGATGGCGCGCACCACATCTCTAACCAGCGTTTCGGGTTGACTATTGGAGGCTTGATTGAGCGCTTCAGCTATCGGGTCAGTTCTCGTCAACTGATCAACCAAAAGACCTTTGGGTTGCAAAAGCAGCGCGCCGCTGTCCGCGATTGGCGGTGTTGGATCGGAAAAGCCGTCGGCAACCACAGCAATAATAAAACCTAAAATAACCAGACTAACGAGGGTACGGAGCGTGGTGATCAAGCCACCGATAAATCGGAAAAAGCGTTTAAACATAAAATATCTCTATGAGTTGTGGTGTTAGCGATGCCTTTACAGCCCAAGTTTCTGTTTGCAGCGGGCCCAAATCATCGCCGATGAAAACAGTATAGCGGTTAAAACGAGTTCTGCATGATCGAGTGGATGTGCTCGCGAACCCGCGAGATTGTCGATCGCCATATAAAAATACAGCAGAACCACAAAGCACATCCATATCAGTGTTCGCGTGCTGTCGCGCAATAGGCCGGGAATAAAAATCATCAGCGGCACTGGCCACAGGTAAAACACCCAGGGCGCGCCCTGCACCATGGTGTTGACTATTAACACTGCCAATAGGCCAAAATAACTTGCGTGGGTGAGGTGTCGGGTAACGTTTAAAACGCGTTCTGTGGTCATTCTGGCGAACTCATTGTAATTTTTGTGCAAGTCGAGCAAGGCGTTTACCTTGGGTTCGACAGATTTGGATTTCATCGGCGGATAGCTGGTCGCCCTCAACGTGCGTGGCCCCATAAGGACCGCCGCCGCGCTTGGTAGTGGCCAGAGCCGATTCAGAATAGGGTACACCGCTCAGCAGCATGCCGTGGTGGAGCAGCGGTAGCATCATCGACAGGAGTGTTGTCTCCTGGCCGCCATGCAAGCTCGATGTCGAGGTGAATACCCCCGCCGGAACACCTATCAGTGAGCCGTTTAGCCATAGATCTGAGGTGCTGTCGATAAAGTATTTGAGTGGCGCGGCCATGTTGCCAAAGCGTGTTGGGCTGCCGAGCAGGAGGCCGGCGCAGTCGGCTAAATCTGACTGCTGGCAGAACAGCGGGCCGTCGTCTGGGATATCGTCGGTGATCGCTTCGCAGGTACTCGATACAACTGGCACAGTGCGCAGGCGCGCCACCATACCAGCAGATTCGACGCCGATTGCCAATTGTTCGGCAAGTCGACGCACATGGCCATGGCGGCTGTAATAGAGTACCAGCAGGTAGGGGTCATTCATCGGTAAACAACGTTTGGGGTGAGTTTTTTGCTGCGCTTATCAAAGTAGTTCCAGCACGTTTTCAGGGGGACGCCCGATGGCCGCACGCTCGCCGCGCACCGCGATTGGTCGCTGCATTAGTTTGGGATAGTCTAGCATGGCCTGCAGTAATCGTTGATCGGACAGGTCGGGATTTTTTAACCCCAACCGCTTATAGTCCTCCTCGGAGCGCCTCAACAGCGCGCGCGGTTCGCAACCCAGCTTGTCGAGGATCGCCTGCAACTGCGCGCCATCTAAACGCTGCTCTAAATAGAGGACGATGTCAGGTTCAATATTATGTTCGCGTAGAAGTGCCAAAGTTAGTCTAGACTTGGAGCACCGAGGGTTGTGGTAGAGGGTGATCATAGCGTTTCCTGTATTACTGCATTACGCGGCAGATGACGTCAGAGGTCATTAAGCGTTAAATTTCGTTTTATTTGTAGGTGTGATCGCGTATTTTGCCGCTTTTCGCGTATTTTAACGTTCTCCCTATGATCGACCTTTGTTTGGTGCGTCAATGGCTCGATAGACGCTGGTTTGATTGACGACGGGTTGTATGATGGGGCATGTTTAGAGGAATCAAGACATATTGGTTTCATGAGCAGCGCCGTGGTACAGCCGTTACCGCGCGACGCGACAGGCAACAGATGGCCGTGGGCTCCACCGCTATTTTACGCAGATTTAGGCGCGCTCTGGTGCGTCAGAGGAGGATGAATGTTGATGGATCAATGGCCGGCTGGCTGGCGGCGAAAAGGTATGGCTGGGCTTGAGTTTTTCCGTTATGTGACGAGGCAATTTCAAGCTCACGGCTGTCGCCAAAGTGCTGCAGCACTGACTTACATGACGCTGTTTGCGTTGGTGCCGATGCTCACCGTGATGTACAGCATGTTTTCGCTGGTGCCGGTTTTTCAGGGGGTCGGCGGTCAGGTGGAAGCGTGGGTATACGCCAATTTTTTGCCCAGTAGCGGCCGTGAAATCAGTGTTTATTTGAGTGAATTTTCGGCTCAGGCGCGCAGTCTGAGTGGCCTCGGCGTGGCGATGTTGATGCTGACCGCCTATCTGATGTTGATGAATATCGAAGTGACTTTTAACGCTATATGGGCGACCTCGGGCGCGCGTCGAGGACTCAACGGGTTTCTGGTGTATTGGGCGATTCTTAGTTTGACGCCGGTACTATTAGCCTCGGCGTTTATTATGAAGACCTATCTGCTGTCATTTAATTTACTGGTCAGCGAAATAGAGGCGCTCGGAGCTCTTGGTTCAGTGTTTGCCTACCTCCCGGGCTTGATGACCTGGATGGCGTTTTCGTTGTTATTCTTTGCCGTGCCCAACTGCCGAGTACGCCTGCGCTATGCTCTTTGGGGTGGACTGGTAACCAGCCTGACGTTGATTCTGGTGAAGTGGCTATTTGCACTACTAATGGCGCACTCCAGCTACACCACGGTTTACGGTGCGTTTGCACTGATCCCGCTGCTGTTGCTGTGGGTTTATCTACTGTGGTTGGTCATCTTGCTGGGCGCCGTGTGGGTCTGTTGCCTGCAGACCTTTGTGCGTCGGCGCAGCCCCCAGCGTCTCCCAGCGCCGCTGGTTAACTTGATGATTCTCTGGCACTGTCGGCAACTACAAAATCGTGGCGAGTTACTTTCGGACACCGCGGTGTCAGCGCTGGGGATTGAGGCTCAGCAATGGCAGGGCTTGCGCGCTGACTTGCTACGCCGTCGGATACTCGAGCAAACTCTGAACGGCGACTACGTTTTGCTCGTCGACCTCCATGGTCTTGCGGTAGTTGATGTGTTTAGCTGGGGCGATGATAATCTGTTAATATCTCACCAAGAGCGCCATGGAGAGTGGCTTGCTGGGGAGCCTTGGTGCGCTCGCTATCGGGCGTTAGCTATCGCGCTCGAGACAAGTCGACGAGAGCATTTGAGCGGTACGGTGATGCAACTGTTTGCCGACCAAGAGCAACAGACAATTTAAAATATGATCGCGGGGAACAGCATGCAGATACAATTTACTCGTAGCTTGGGTGCGGCAATAGCCCTTTTGACGCTTTTGAGTGGGTGTGGACAACAGATCGACTACCCCTTGCATGGCGGTGGTGCAGTCACTTTTGACGGCGCCGACCAGCGCTGGGTGATGATTAACTACTGGGCGGTGTGGTGCGCGCCGTGCCGCAAAGAAATTCCCGAGCTCAACCAACTGGCGATTGACAATGACGATCGACTGATACTGGTTGGCGTTAACTACGATGGTATCGTCGGCGATGAGTTAACCGCGCAAATGGAGCGCCTCGGGGTCGAATTTCAGACTTTGTTAGAGGATCCCCGCGGGCGTTGGACGCTAGCCAAGACCGACGTGTTGCCAGAAACCTTGGTGATCGATCAGCACGGTGAGTTGCGCCATCGCCTAGTGGGTCCTCAGACCCTCGAAAGCCTCAGTCGACTATTGCCTGAGCGTGCCGAGGATTGATCGTTAGCTCGCGCGATAGTGAAGTGGCAACGCCGATAAAATGTCGATGACATCAAAGCGGGTCGAGAGTAAATAGCGGCAATCGGCTGAATGCACCCTGCAGATTCCGCAGGCTGGCTGCGGGCTTTTCTGTCTGACGTTTTTGATTCAGTGCTATGCCATTTACCGCTCTGCATGCTGTCCTCTGCGTGACGTCTAGTTAGCCGTTACAAAGCATCGCAACGCCGCCAGTCAATGATTAAACCTAGGTGATGAAAAGCGTGAGAGAAAAACATGGAGGCCATTAAATTTAACAAAACGCCTGTGTATGTTGTGGTCTTTGTGTTCACTGCGGTGGTGCTTTATTGCGGGACTTATAGCGCAACCGCTAAAGCGGCCGGTTTTGAGTTTTATGAGCAGCGCCTAGAGGCGCCGTTTGAAATCACCCACAGATTGATACCTGCTGAATTACTGATCAATCCTGGCCGCGAGCTTTTGGTTCTCGGCGTCGATGACCAGCAGCGCAAGCACCTCGCGCTGTATGCTCAGCCAATGCAACTGGACAGATCCGTATCCGGCTCACAATACCAATTGGCGTCGAGTTTTGCGTTGCCCACCGACATATATTTGTTCGATGTCAGCGAACCGCTAGATGATGTTCTGTCGAGCGTGGTGTTTCTCTCGCATCAAACGCTCTACAGGCTGATTCCTGAGGCCATGAAAAACACCCTAAAACCGGCACCCAGTGAGGTGTTGGCAGCGGTTGCCGACATCGATTCGCTGGCCAATCAGGGCGTTGCCCCCTATCTTCGACGCGCAGAATTGTTGCGCCAGATCGATAACAATCCGCGTCCGGATGCGTTGATTGACGGTTTACATGGGTTGACGTTAATTATGAATCTCGGTACGGACAATCGGCGGTTGAATTTGCCGATAAAGCCGCATATTTTGCTCGAGTCCGAGGGTGTCGCTTATAGCGGTGCGCGGGTGTTTTTTGTCGACAGCAATTTTGACGGGCGCACAGACCTGCTTCGGGCTCTCGATGGCCGTTTGCAGGTATTTTTGCAGCGTGTCGACGGCGGTTTTTCAGCCGTTACCAACGATATTTTGCTACCGCATTCAACCCACGCCAGACCCTGGTGGTATCAGCGCGATGCTTGGGGGGAAGAGCCAAATCAGGGCGATATGGCCTATCGCGATTTAGAGTATCTTCAAGATATCAATGCCGACGGCATCGCCGATCTGGTGGTGCGCTACGCCAAGACCTCGGGGGTTCTCGACCGAGTTAATGACTACGAGATTTATTACGGCGCCAATAGCGACAGCCAACTGCGATTTACAAGCGATATCGATGGCCTGATTAGCGGTGATGGCACCCTGGCTGGGCTGGAGTTTGTCGACATCGATAGCGATGGTCGGCTAGAGGTCACCGTCGCCGGTTTCGACATTGGCGTCTCGCAAATTATCCGCGCGTTAATCGCCGGTAGCGTCGACGAAGACGTCTATGTTTATCGTATGGACAGCAGCGATCGTTTTCCGGCGAAGGCGAACTTCGCCTCGAGTGTAAAGATGACCTTTAGTCTAACCTCTGCCCAGCGGGGCGATCCGGTGATCAAGTTGCTCGATCTAAATGGCGACGGTCACAGTGAATTACTATTGTCAGCGGGCAGCCGTGGCGTGCGTATCTACACCGGACGGGCAGGGTCATCGCCGTTTGTGCGGCGTTCGACCAAGATGCGGTTGTCGCTGCCACGCGAGGGTCGGCTGTTGGTTGGCGACGATCTCAATGGCGATGGACGCGACGACATTGTGTTCAATTTCGGCCGTCGAGACGACAGCGCAACGCCGTCGCAATTTATAGTGTTAATTTCGGCACCCGGTTAGCCGCAATGGCGATCAGTCTGAATAGATCGCCTGACATCAAGGCCGCGACTGAGCAGCGCCGGACGCTGCGATAGCGTACATTTTACGGAATTGGCTGTTTGCGGATAAATTTGTTTATACTCACATCGTAGTTTGGTTGCTTATGGCGTTCTTTGCTTGCGGTATTTTGTCGGATGTGAGGCGGCTCAAGGGAACAGGGAAATTCAATGCCGCTGTGCTATTTTTCGGTGGGTAACGGCGTTCAATACCCAAAATATTAGAGGTTTGCAAGGCTGCAAGCCTAAGATTGTGATTCAGGGTCTTTTAGTATTGCCGGTCGAAGTATGCGTGATTCGTTGGGACGACAATCATAACGATGGAGGCACGCGCGACAGGGGCGTTGCAGGTGATTAAAAAGCGAATGATGATAGGAGCATGATAAGGTTATGGAATACAAGGTGGTTGTCTATCAAGAGGGTATGCTCGGATCACTATTGCTCGGTGGGTCGAAGGTCGATCCAGTGAGATTTAGCGAGTTTTTAAATCACAATGCTAGTCAGGGTTGGCGGGTACAAACCATGGAAAAAGATATTCGCCGTATGTTGTTATTTTTTAAACGCGAGGCCTATGTCGTGGTACTGGGCAGGGAGTTGGTAGGATGAAAATAGCGTATATTGCTTGCATGGCGATGTTTACTTTAGCCGCTGTGTTGTCGATTTTTGAATTGTGGTTTGGCCTTCTCGGCTGGTATGCCTATAGCAAGGTGATGGTTACCCTTGGTTTGATATTTTTAGTCGTTTTGGGGGTTGCTCTGGCGCGTCGTGAGTATCTGTCGGATAACCAATTGCGCGACGACGGCTACATCGACTAGGCCGTACTCTTTTGCCATCCCCCCAATGCGACTGCGACAGGTGCACGTTGAGTTTCATGGCGCCGGGTCACTTGTTGATGCTTAAAATGTATTGTTTTCGCTTGGTTCGTGACTCCTCAGAGTCATAGTCCGCGAAAATTTCCAAGTCGAGGCGAATCTGCTAGACTAGTGCGCTTGATTCGGGGCCCGCTAGATCATTCGGGCCACAGCGGCCAGCGCCAGAAACTCTGTTTCATCTCCATGCCCTACCCACGGTGCTGTCGGCTCGTTGGGTTCGGCGAGTGTAAAATATCGAGTGACTTGCGGGATGTCGAATAAACTGATGTATTAATCGCCGTGGCGGGTGGCCGCGGCAATCCGATATGATGAGGTAGTTATGGCTGCATTGATGAGCGAGCGCGTCACCAGCGTTCACCACTGGAACGACACACTGTTTAGCTTTCGCACGACGCGCGATCGCACGTTTCGCTTTCGCAATGGGCACTTCACCATGATTGGCCTGCCGGCGAAAGAGGGCCGACCGTTATTGAGAGCCTACAGCATTGCCAGCGCCAATCACGAGCAAGAGCTGGAGTTTTTTAGTATTAAAGTGCCCGACGGTCCGCTCACTGCGGTATTGCAGTTGCTAGAGGTGGGCGATGAGGTGTTGATCGGTAAAAAACCCACCGGCACCTTGATTCCGGACAATATGCTGCCGGGCAAGACGCTCTATCTGATTAGCACTGGCACGGGCCTTGCACCTTTTATGAGTATCATTAAGGACCCCGAAATCTACGAACAATACGATAAGGTGATCCTGACTCACGGGGTACGTGAGGTGTCTGAACTGGCGTATGCCGACTACATTGAAAACCAATTGCCGAACGACGAATTTATGGGTGAGATGGTGAGGAAAAAGTTGCTCTATTACCCGACCGTCACTCGCGAGGCATATCGCAATCAGGGGCGACTCACCGATCTGGTGCGCACTGGCAAATTGTTTACCGATCTTAAGGTACCATTTCCGAGCCTCGAGGACTCGCGCTTTATGATTTGCGGCGGACCGAGCATGCTCAAAGAATTTTGCGCGGTGTTAAACGACAAAGGGTTTGTCGAGGCGCGCAGCGGTCGTCTTGGACACTATGTAATTGAGCGTGCTTTTGTTGAATCTTAAGAGCTGAATTTCGGCGGTAAAACCTTGGGCTTGACGCCGCAACGCTGGTACTTTTAACGGCTGCCGGTCACTCGCAGTTGTTTTTTCCCGCGCTAGTCAAACTGTCTATGAGTGCTACTTAAAACAAGGCGACTGGCTGAGCCGTGTTGTATTGCGCGGACTGTCTCAGCCTACGTTTACTCCTGCTACAACCCAAATAACGCCACAGCACACCCATGGCTCCGTCAGATTTTGGCGGAGCTTAAACGGCCGGTGTCCAGCAACATCTGGGCGCCGGATTAGCAAGAGTCTAGTGCAGCCTGCGTGCTAGTACAGGCTTATTTGGGTTACCTATTGGCCTAAAGCCTAAAGACTTCCATCTCGCCAGGGCTGCGAAGCATTTTATTGACCTCGTCGAGGTGCAATGTTTCGGAGGTGATCATTTCGCGGGCATACTCCTCGAGAAGGATCGATTTACTCGACATCGCCTGTCCCAAAAGTTTATGGTACATATCTAACACGCTGCGCTCGTGCTCTAGACTCTCGCGCAGAATATCGCCGATGTCGTGCTGCTCGGTCTCCAACAGTGAGCCAATTTTTAGTGATGGGTGACCGCCCATCATGGTCACCAATTCGCCAGCCCGCTGGGCATGCATCAGGCCTTCGCTGGCGTTACCTTTCATCCATTCGACAATCGGTATGCGATTGAAGCCGTAGACCATTAAAGCGTAGTGTGAGTAGCGCACTACACCCGCGAGTTCGGCTTCCATAATCTCATTGAGAATGTCGATAGCCTGTTGATTGTTAATTTCATCCACGATGTCAGTCTCCCTTGCTATTGATTAAATCCTTGCTCGATTATAACCGATCTTGGTGCCGATGGTCGCGCTGCGAACGTGCATTTTTATCGGTCAATAGAGGACTTTTTAGGCACGGCTATTTACGCCTGTCGATAAACTCGCTTTAATGGACTCGGTTTGTTCGGAGGCTGGCCATACAGAGGTGCAAATGTATTGGGTTCAAATCCTTAAAAACGTGATTTATGGGCTATTTCACTTTACCTTAGCCGGCGGGGATAACGGTTTTTTCGGCGTTGCGGGCGCTTTGCCATGGTCCAAAGTGCGTGGCTCTCTATGGCGCGCGGCGCGCCCAGCGAATTGTGGCCCATGGGTAGCAGTGGTTCTGCTAACTATGCCAACCACGGGCGCGATGGCGGCCAGTGATGATGGCGTCGCGCAGAGTCAAGAATCTCAAGCGCTGTTAAAATCTCAGGAACTTTTCAAATCCCAAGCACACCCTCAACCCCAAGGGCTGTCTCAACTCCAAGAGCTTTCCCAACCCCGAGAACGCGCAACAGCCCAGCAAGATGGGCAACCAACGCGGGTTTTTTTCGGTGATACTCATCTGCACACGTCGTACTCTTTCGATGCTTATCTCAACGAAAATCGCAGCGCCGATCCAGACACAGCTTACCGCTGGGCAAGGGGTTATCCAGTGATTCATCCCTATAATCGGGTGCGCGCTCAAATTAGTACGCCATTGGATTTTTTGGTGGTGGCCGACCACGCCGAAATGCTTGGATTGATGCGTGCGCTGCACACTGATCAGGCGACGTTGCCGGATTTGGGTGTGTTCGGCAACATCTGGCGGTGGCTGTCGATCAAGCGTCTGAACTGGGCCATCGACCACGGCGAAGGTCTGGCATTTTTCGGTCGGTTTTTACCGCCCTCTGCGGCCGGTAATGAAGGGTCTGATCCAGTTGCCGATGCCAATAACAACATCGACGGACTGGCCATTTTTGGTGATAGCAGCGCTACCGTAAAAGATACCTGGTCGGCGACGATCGATGCTGCAGAGCGCCACAATCAGCCGGGAGAATTCACTACCTTGCTCGGTTGGGAATGGAGTTCGGTACCCACTGGCGCCAATTTACACCGCGTTGTGGTAACGCCAGATGGCGCTGATGTGGCGCGTCAATACGTGCCCTATGGCGCCGACCAAAGTCAGTATCCAGAGGATCTGTGGAGCTGGCTGGAAGCTACCAGCGAGCGCACCGGCGGACGATTCATCGCGATCCCACACAACTCAAATATTTCCAAGGGCTATATGTTTGCCGAAACCACCGTCGCTGGTGTAGCTATAGACGCCGATTACTCACGTCGGCGTATGCGTTGGGAGCCAATCGTCGAGGTCACACAAACAAAGGGCGACAGCGAGACCCGCAGCCGCTATTCGCCGGACGATCCGTTTGCTGAATTTGAAACCTTTGCCCATTACATTCAGACCGACGAGAATCGGTTTGTCGATTACCCCGGCGATTACGTGAGGCCCGCGCTGAAAATGGGCCTGTCACTGGCGCTCAAGACTGGGGTCAATCCATTTAAGTTTGGTCTGATTGGTTCCAGCGATTCGCATTCGGGATTGGCGGCGGTCGAGGAGGATAATTTCTGGGGCAAGATGGCGCGCGATTCGACGCCGGAGCAAAAAACTCGCAGCGTCGATAGTCCGGTAGCGTTCGATGGTTGGGATATGTCGGCCTCTGGATTGGCTGCGGTATGGGCCGAGGACAACACGCGCGAAGCGCTGTTTGCAGCGTTTCAGCGCAAGGAGGTGTATGCCACTACTGGGCCGCGACTGCGGGTGCAACTGTTCGCCAGTTGGGATTTCCCCAGCGACGCGGCGAGCTCCCGCTTATTTGCCGAGATTGGTTATCGCCAAGGCGTGCCGATGGGCGCTGATTTGGTCGCCCCGGCAACCCTGAAGGCAACCAGCGCGCCACAATTTTTGGTGCGCGCGGTCAAGGATCCTCGCGGTGCCAATTTAGACCGCATACAAATTGTCAAAGGCTGGCTGGATGACGCGGGGCACAATCATGAGCGTGTGTACAACGTGGCCTGGTCCGATGGCCGAGTTGTCAATGCGCGCGGTCGGTTGCCGGCGGTGGGTAACAGTGTTGATCTCAGTCGTGCGGTCTACAGCAACACCATTGGCGCCGCGGAGCTGTCAGTGCGTTGGATAGATCCGCATTTTGACCCGGCGCATAGAACGTTCTACTATGCCCGCGTGTTACAAATACCGACTCCGCGTAACGGCTTGTTTGACGCTTTGGCGCTGGGTTTGTCGATGCCTCCTAAGGGTACATCGACCCTCCAGGAACGCGCTTATACTTCGCCAATCTGGTATCAACCGTGAAGCCTTTTGCTCGCTATAAAGCATTATTTACTTGGCGGCAATGCGCTATTTATAGCGCTCTGATGAACTTGCACAACCCACCAACAATGCGCGTTTTATGGGTGTTTCTATGAAAAAATTACTCGCCGAACCACTGCTGCAGTTTTTACTGTTGGGGCTAGTTTTAACCGTGGCGACGCGGTTAGTACTCCCACCGGCGACGATTGACGCTCGTTACGAAATCACCGTCGATGAGGATCGCTTACTCAACTTTATGCAAACTCAGGCGAAGACCTTTCAACCGCAGCAGGCGGCAGCGGCGCTGGCCAGCATGAGTGATGAAGATCGCCAACGATTGATCGATGATTACAGTCGGGGAGAGGTATTGTTTCGCGAGGCCATGGCGTTGCAACTCGATCGCGATGACCAAATTATTCGTCGGCGATTGATCCAAAAAATGGAATATATCGCGCAGGGGTTTTACGACGAAATATCCCCGCCGAGCGAGCAGCAGTTGCGCGAGTACTATCGCCAAAACCAAGAGGACTATCGCCGACCCGCAGAGGCGACCTTTACCCATGTGTTTATCGGCTTTGGCCGGCGCGACCCGGCGACTACAGAACAGATTGTGAGTGAATTGTTGACAGTGTTGCGCCAACAACGGGTGCCGTTTGAGCAAGCGGGGCGGTTTGGCGAGCGCTTTTTATACAATCGTAATTATGCCGAGCGCAGCGATGCCGAAATTATCGGGCACTTTGGCGATGCCTTTGCGCAGCAACTGTTTGCGCTGCCGTCTATTGACGATTGGCAGGGGCCGATTCGCTCCGACTATGGTTACCATTTGGTGCGAGTAAAAAAGCGCACGGTCAGCACGATTCCCCCGTTTGAGCACGTTGTTGGCACGGTTCTTGGCGATACCCAACGCCAGCAACAACGGCAGGTCAAGCGCGACAGCATCGCTGCGATGATGTCCCAGTACCGGGTAGTGGTGCGCGAGCCAAACCGATGATGAATGCGCCGCGCGCGCTGCTGGCAGTGTTGTGTTTGTGGTCTGGTGCCAGTTGGGGCCATGAGGGTCGCCCGGTGTATGTCGAGGTGCAACAGCAGGCAATTGATGGCTACCGAGTGAAATGGAAAATTCCGCCGGTGATGGCAGCGGGACAGGAGCCACTGATCAGTCTGCTGGGCGATCAGTGCGCGCCTTATTTCCCGTCGTCGGCGCTGAAATCGGCGGGTTTGGTGGCCAGTCAACCGAGTGGCCTCAATCGTCAGTCGCAGCGCCGTCGGGGTTCGCTGATTGGGCGGTTGGATTATCGCTGCGCCGCCAATACCAGCAATCTGGCGGTCGAAATCGCCTATCCTGGGAATAATCCGGGGCTCACATCGTTGCTGATATACAGCCCTTTGGCGGGGCCGCAAAAGCAGATTTTTTCAGGCCCCGAACGCACACAAGTCCCGCTTCTCGACAGCCTCAGTGGCGGGCAGGTTGCTAGCCAATACAGCGTGGCGGGCATTAAGCATATTCTCAGTGGCTACGATCACCTGGCGTTTGTGCTCTGTCTAAT
>DDJS01000158.1:37404-37578 GCA_002339165.1 Cellvibrionales bacterium UBA2618
GCGCACTCGATTACCCTGAGTCTTGCCACACTCGGCTGGGTACGCCTGCCAAGCACGCTGGTCGAGACGTTAATCGCATTGAGTATTTTGCTGCTGGCGGTTGAGTTGCATCGCCACATTCTCGGCGGTCGCGCGGGAAATAGTGACGGGGGGCTGGGCGCGTCGACGCTGGCG
>DDJS01000158.1:37905-38390 GCA_002339165.1 Cellvibrionales bacterium UBA2618
CGCTGGCGCCAGCCGCGTCGAGTTTTACCTGGCGCTATCCGATATTGACTGCTGCACTGTTTGGGTTACTGCACGGTTTTGGCTTTGCCTCGGTGCTTCAGGATCTAGGACTTCCGGATGATTTGGTGGTGCCGGCATTGCTGTTTTTTAACCTTGGAGTGGAACTCGGTCAACTCGCATTTATCGCCGTAGTGCTTTTTGTGGTTTGGGTTGCCTGGCGCAGCAGCGCTTGGCTGCGGGCGCATTTGCGCGAGGCGCAAACCGCGATCATCTATATGCTTGGGAGCGTCAGCGCGCTGTGGCTTATCGAGCGCCTGCTCACCTAGTGAAACTAACGCTTGCTGGGCTATCGATGCTTAATTGGCTGGTCGATGAGGAGGGCGCTTATATTTCGTTATTCCAACTTCCAATCAATCCAATTTTCGGCTACTCCAACAGCCAATTACTTGAATGCCTAATTACTTCGATATCTAATAGCTTCGATA
>DDJS01000158.1:38717-47838 GCA_002339165.1 Cellvibrionales bacterium UBA2618
TAATAGCTTCGATATCTAATAGCTACTTCAAGCTGGCGCGCGCGCAATGGGTCTGGGTTAGAGCGTTTGCGGCGGGCTCTGGCATCGATTAGCGTAAGTGACCGAGGTGTTTGCCGACCACTTGCAAGCTGGATTTAAACAGTTTGGGGGTGCTCGCCAGAATATGGCCGTTGTCGAGAAACGCCTCGCCGCCTTGAAAATCACTTACCATACCTCCAGCCTCGCGCACCAGGAGCGCGCCGGCGGCGATGTCCCAAGGCTTTAGGTGCATCTCCCAAAAAACATCCATGCGACCGGCGGCGACGTAAGCGAGATCTAGCGACGCTACACCAAGGCGGCGGATGCCAGCCGAGTTGTTGGCAAATTCGTGCATCGATCGCAGATAACCGCCAATGTCGTCAAACGACGGTGCGCTGAATGGGATGCCAGTTGCGTATAGGGCTCCGTCTTCAACGAGGCGGCCCGAGACGCGTATACGTCGGCCGTTGAGCATTGCTCCGCGACCGCGACTTGCAGTAAATTCTTCCCGCTTAAACGGCTCTAATACCACCGCATGCTCCAGTCGACCCTTGACTTGGCAGGCGATCGAAACCGCTACATGGGGAATGCCGCGGACAAAATTGGTAGTGCCATCCAGCGGGTCGATAATCCACTCAACGTCGCTGTCTTGGTTGCCACTGAGGCCGCTCTCTTCACCGCGAAAGCTGTGATCTGGATAGGCCTTGCTGAGGTGATAGATGATCGACTCTTCAGAGCGCCTATCGACTTCGGTTACAAAATCATGGCGACCCTTTTCGTCGACCTTGACCAGGTCGAGATTGTCGGCGGCTTTGACGATCATCTCGCCTGCGGCACGAGCGGCGCGTAGGGCAATGTTGCACATCGGTTGCATAGTAATGATCCAAGTCGCTCGGTGGGGCGCGCATTGTACCAGAGAACCTCGATTCTGCTACACTTCGCGGCGCGCTGATTTCGGCGCAGGCCAACGCGCGTCAATGCGCCTATTTTGCTATGAGGTTACAGGTGTCAGAGCACAAGCAGCGGGACAATATACGTATCGTACTGGTGAATACCAGTCATCCGGGCAATATCGGCGGGGCCGCGCGGGCGATGAAAAATATGGACCTCGATCAGCTTTATTTGGTGCAGCCCCGCGAGTACCCAGCTCCGCGCGCAGTGTGGCGTGCCGCCGGCGCGCGCGATGTGCTGGATAAGGTAGTAGTGGTCGACAGCGTAGATCAGGCGATCGAGGGCTGTGGGTTGGTTATTGGTACCAGTGCCCGCGAGCGCCGCATCCCTTGGCCACTGATCGACCCGCGCACCTGCGGCGAGCGTATCTGGTCGGAGTCAAGTAGTCATCCTACGGCGCTGCTGTTTGGGCGAGAGGATCGTGGGCTGACCAATGACGAATTGCAAAAATGCCACTACCACGTTCATATTCCGGCCAATTCAGAATACAGTTCGTTGAATCTCGCCACCGCGGTTCAGGTGATGGCCTACGAAATACGCATGGCGCAGTTGGTTGCTCCGGATGGCAAGCTGCCTGGTTATACCGACTGGGACCAGCCGCCGGTCAGCGCGGAAAACCTCGAGAGATTTCACCACCATCTGCAGGAGACAATGACCGATATCGGCTTTTACGATCCCGACAACCCGAAGCAATTGATTACTCGCATGCGGCGCCTATTTAATCGTGTCAGATTGGATGAAATGGAGGTTTCCATTTTGCGTGGTCTGCTGTCTGCGGTGCAGCGTATAACCCCTAAGAAATAGGTATTTGTACTGTCTTGGTGCGCCCTTTACTTGACTAAAATGCTCAGGTATTGGATAATTATTGAAGGTGTGTGAGGTTAATTAATCATCTTCAAGCGGCCCCAAGTGCGAGGTAAATCGGCATGAGATTGACCACCAAAGGACGCTATGCGGTCACAGCGATGCTCGATCTAACGATGCATGGCGACAGTAAAACAATATCGCTTGCGTCGGTCTCGAGGCGCCAATCGATTTCGCTATCGTATCTAGAGCAATTGTTTGCGCGTTTGCGCCAAGCTGGATTGGTAGTCAGCGTGCGCGGTCCCGGTGGTGGATATCGCCTAAATCGGGCTAGCAACGAAATAGCCATCGCCGATATTGTTGGAGCAGTTAACGAATCGATAGACACTACTCACTGCAAGGGCAAGAGTGACTGTCAACAGGGTGAGGTGTGTTTGACCCACGCCCTGTGGGATGAGTTGAGTGGTGAGATACAGCGATTTTTGAGCCGTATTTCGTTGGCTGATCTGGTGGCTCGAAAGGATATCCAGGCGATTTCAGAGCGCCAAGCGGTGCGAGCCTTGGTGTTGATGGACAGCGATTCGGCAAGCGACGGAGTGCAAGACCAGACACCAGAAGATCAAACTGAGCTAGATTCAACGATGCGGGGCACCGCGTCACAGAAAAAGAATTCACAAGACAACCTGCAGGCTTCCGCCTGCTGAACTGGAGAGCAATATGAGCCTGCCGATTTACCTAGATTATGCATCCACCACACCGGTCGACCCGGACGTGGCCGATAAAATGATGCAGTGCCTAACGCCGTCCGGCAACTTTGGCAATCCAGCGTCGCGCTCCCACGTGTTTGGCTGGGAGGCGGAGTCCGCGGTCGAAGACGCACGCGTTGAAGTGGCGAAACTTATCGGTGCCGATCCGAGAGAAATCGTGTGGACGTCGGGTGCTACTGAGGCCAACAACCTTGCGATCAAAGGTTGCGCGCACTTTAACACCCGCAAGGGTCGACACATCATCACCTCGAGGATCGAACACAAGGCGGTGCTCGATACGTGCCGGCAATTGGAGCGCGAAGATTTTGAAATTACTTATCTAGATCCAGATGCCCAAGGTTTGATCCAACCGCAGATGATCGCTGATGCTATCCGCGAGGACACCACAGTGGTGTCTATTATGCACGTCAATAACGAGTTGGGGACGTGCAATGACATCGCCGCAATTGGCGCTATTTGCCGCGCCAATAAAGTATTTTTTCACGTCGATGCAGCGCAGAGCGCTGGTAAGACCGGCATCGACGTCGAGGCGATGATGGTCGATATGATGTCGTTTTCGGCGCATAAAATTTACGGTCCAAAGGGGATTGGTGCGCTTTACGTCCGGCGTAAGCCGCGGGTGCGCATCGAGGCGCAGATGCACGGTGGCGGGCACGAGCGCGGTATGCGCTCGGGGACTTTACCAACGCACCAAATCGTAGGTATGGGTGAGGCCTTTCGTATCGGTCACCAGACGCTTGAGGCTGAGAATCAGCGCATCACAGCGCTGCGCCAACGGCTGTGGGATGGCGTTGCTGATATGGAAGAGGTTTACCTAAATGGCTCTCCTGATCAGCATGTTCCGGGCATCGTCAATATCAGTTTTGCCTTTGTCGAGGGCGAGTCGCTGATCATGGCGCTGCGCGATCTAGCTGTGTCTTCGGGTTCGGCCTGCACCTCGGCGAGCCTCGAGCCATCCTATGTGCTCCGGGCGCTCGGTTTGAACGATGAGATGGCGCATAGCTCAATTCGGTTCAGTATTGGACGCTACACTACCGAGCAACAGATTGACGCTGCGATCTCCAAAGTGCGTCGCGCGGTGGAGAAATTGCGCGAATTATCGCCTCTATGGGATATGTTTAAGGACGGCGTCGATTTAAATCAGGTAGAATGGTCGGCGCACTAGGCAAGTAATTTTATCTTCACGTGGCCAACGTCGGCGGCGTGCGAGCATTCAGGCGCTCTCGTTAGAGAGCTATCCAATAGCGACAGTAGAGAAGGAGACATCGTCATGGCTTACAGTGAAAAAGTCATCGATCATTACGAAAACCCGCGCAACGTTGGCAAGCTGGACGACACTTCAAAATTTGTCGGTACTGGTATGGTTGGTGCGCCGGCCTGTGGTGATGTAATGCGTTTACAGATTCAGATCAATGCCGACGGCGTGATCGAAGATGCCAAATTTAAAACCTATGGCTGCGGTTCCGCCATCGCTTCTAGTTCGCTGTTGACAGAGTGGGTCAAGGGCAAGAACATCGACGAGGCCGAACAGATCAAAAATACCGAAATCGCGCAAGAATTGGCGTTGCCACCTGTCAAAATTCACTGTTCGGTGCTCGCCGAAGACGCCATTAAAGCGGCGGTGCGCGACGTGCGGCAAAAACAGGGTAGTTAGAAAGCAATGGCCATCACCATGACCACGGCGGCTGAACAGCACGTCGTCAAGCACTTGCAGAACCGCACCAAAGGCATAGGCGTGCGCCTCGGCGTGCGAACTACTGGCTGTTCGGGGCTGTCTTACGTGCTCGAATTTGTCGACGATGCGTCGGAGGAAGATCAGGTGTTTGAGTGTGGTGACGTGGTTCTGGTCATCGACCCGAAGAGCTTAATATACCTCGATGGCACCGAGCTTGATTATGTCAAAGAGGGTCTCAACGAGGGTTTTGAATTTAAAAATCCCAACGTAAAGGACGCATGTGGTTGCGGAGAGAGCTTCCACGTTTAATCCTCTAAAGTGATGACCGAAGTGATTAGCAGCCGATCCTACTTTGAAATTTTTTCACTTCCCGTTGGCTGGAATATCGAGCGCGCCGCTGTCGATGCGCGCTATAGGCAATTGCAGCAAAAATTTCACCCCGATCGATACGCCGCCAAGGGCGACGTAGACAAGCGTCTGGCGGTGCAGACCGCCGCGCTCATCAACGACGCCTACCAGACCCTGATATCGCCGCTAAGACGTGCTCAATACCTGTTGCAAATCGATGGTGTTGAAGCCGATCAAGAGAGCCATATCACCAGTGATGGCGTTTTTCTGATGTCCCAAATTGAATTGCGTGAAGAGTTGGCAGAAATCGGCCAAGATGGCGCATCGCCTGCTGCGCTGGAGGCACTGGCTAGCTTAGAGCAGCGTGTTGACGCGACCTATGCTGGCTTGCAAGACGAATTTAGTGTGCATTACAGCGCCGGTGACCAGGCTGCAGCCTTTGATATAGTGGCTAAAATGCAATTTTTTGTTAAGCTTTTAGATCAAGTCGAAGCGCTCGAAGAGCAACTCGACAGCTAACCCAACCGAACAGGATAGCGCGTGGCACTACTGCAGATATCTGAACCCGGCGCAACGCCGCAACCGCACCAGCGCAAGCATGCGGTTGGTATTGATCTTGGTACCACCAATTCGCTGGTGGCGCTGGTTCGAAGCGGCACGCCTGAGACCCTCGCCGACGAGTCAGGCGACAGCTTGTTGCCATCGGTGGTGCATTACGCCGCCGACGGAAGCAATAGCGTCGGTTTACTCGCTGCGCAGCGGGCCATCGACGACCCACTGAACACTCTGAGTTCGGTTAAGCGCCTGCTTGGTCGGGGCCTTGCCGATGTCGATAGTCTGGGTGCTCAGTTGCCCTACGAGTTTGAACGCGACGATGGCGGCATGCCAAAAATTCGTACCCGCAGGGGCACCATCAGCCCGATTCAGGTGTCTGCGGAAATATTACGCACCCTCGCTGAGCGCGCCGAACGTGCGATCGACGGTATGCTTGACGGTGCGGTGATCACCGTGCCAGCGTACTTTGACGACGCTCAGCGCCAGGCCACCAAAGATGCCGCGACGCTGGCGGGTATCAAGGTTCTGCGGTTACTGAACGAACCCACTGCGGCGGCGATTGCCTATGGGCTCGACGGCGCCGACGAAAGCACTATTGCGGTCTATGACCTCGGCGGCGGCACCTTTGATATCTCTGTCTTGCGGCTGTCTCGCGGTGTCTTTCAGGTGCTCGCGACCGGCGGTGACTCGGCGCTGGGTGGCGATGATTTCGATCGCGCTATCGCCGATTGGATTCGTCGCCAGATAGGCCTCGGTGATTCCCTCGACCCAAAGCAGCAGCGCCAATTACTGGCCAGTGCACGGGCCGCTAAAGAAGCCCTGACCGACGCCGAATGCGCGCCTTTGGACGTGCTTGGCTGGCGTGGGGAATTTAGCCGCGAACAACTTGACGCGGAGATTATGCCGATGATCGACAGCACCCTGCGCGCCTGCAAGCGTGCGCTGCGCGATGCCGGCGTGGCGGTGACTCAAGTTGACGACGTGGTGTTGGTCGGCGGCTCGACGCGCACACCGCTGGTGGCTGCCAGGGTGGGCGAATTTTTTGGCCGCCCGCCACGCGCTAATCTCGATCCAGATCTAGTGGTGGCGCAGGGTGCTGCATTACAGGCCGAGGTGCTGATCGGTAATCAGTCGGGCGACGATCTGCTGTTGCTCGACGTCATACCGCTGTCGCTGGGGATCGAAACCATGGGTGGGTTGATCGAAAAAATTATTCATCGCAATACCACTATTCCGGTGTCCAAAGCGCAGGAGTTCACAACCTTTAAAGATGGCCAAACGGCGATGGCCATCCACGTACTGCAGGGCGAGCGCGAACTGGTCGACGATTGCCGTTCGCTGGCGCGCTTCGAGCTGCGCGATATACCGCCGATGGTCGCCGGTGCAGCGAAAATTCAAGTGACCTATCAGGTCGATGCCGATGGATTGCTCAGCGTCACGGCGCGCGAACTGGTCAGCGAGGTCGAATCGCGGATCGAGGTCAAGCCATCCTACGGGCTGGCCGAGACCGAGATCACGCAGATGCTCAAAGACTCTTACAGCCACGCTCGCGACGATATGGCAGCACGGGCGCTGCGCGAGCAACAGGTGGAGGCCGATCGCATGATTGGCGACTTAACCGCCGCCCTCGACCGCGATGCACACATGTTGAGCAACAGTCAGGCCCAGTGCTTGCGGGTTGCGGTGGCTGAATTGCGCGATTTGCGGCGGGCTTGTAGCGAACATCGCACCCTAGCGCAGCAAATCCAAGCGGTCGGCAAGGCGAGTGAATCGTTTGCCGCGCTGCGCATGGACAGCAGTATAAAATCCGCCCTCGCAGGGCATACCCTCGACGAAATAGATCAGGACTAGTTATGCCACGTATCGTATTTTTACCCCATCCCGAAATTTGCCCCGAGGGCGCAGTGGTCGAGGCCGAGCGAGGCGAGAGCATCTGTCAGGCGGCGTTGCGCAATGGCCTCGACATAGAGCATGCTTGCGAGATGTCGTGCGCATGTACCACCTGTCATGTGCATATTCGCGAGGGCTACGACGATCTACCCGAAGCCGAGGAATTAGAAGACGACTACCTCGACAAGGCGTGGGGGGTTGACCCTGATTCGCGACTCAGTTGTCAGGTGTTGGTGGACGACAAGGATTTGATCGTTGAAATCCCCAAATATACGATTAACATGGTGTCTGAACGCCACTGACCGGAGTCATCAGCATGGATTGGACCGATATCAATGACATTGCTATTGAACTATGTGACGCGCACCCCGACGTCGATCCCCAATACGTTAACTTTGTCGACCTACGAAAATGGGTGATGGCGCTGGACGGCTTTGCCGGCGATGCCGAGCGCTGTGGTGAAAAAGTGCTCGAAGCGGTCCAGATGGCTTGGTTGGACGAGTGCGACTGACAGCTTTGCGATGTGCTCTAACCCCGCGTACCCATCTAAAAAAGTCGCCCGTAGTGCTTTATCGCCTGCGACTCAGAATCTTTCCTTTAGCTGAGTTTGTAAATCATAGATTCTCTATCGCTAACCGCTCGGGCTTAAACTCACAGGGTGCATAGAGCGCCTGCGGAGCGAATTGGCCTCTTCAGCGCATCTAAACGAGTCTGTTTGGGTTGTAGCCAGTATCGATTGATTTTTAATCATCATCATCATCATCACCATCAATATTGTGCCGCGCAAAGGCGGTTTGCATGGCCGTTGTAAGCAGCTTATAGCGCGCTGACTTTATCCGCCAAATGCGTCATAATATTTCCTGTATTTACATTATCTAGGGAAAGAAAATGCGTACAAAAATGCTATTTTTATGGTTTATTTTGGCTCTCGTTGCGACCTCGGCTAGCATGGCGGGCAACAGGGTGTCAGTACTCCACAACGGCTATGTAACACCTATTGACGGGTATGAATTTTTACCCGGCGCAACAGATAGCGGTAAGCGTAAAGTCGGCAGTACAGTTACGCTGGTGGAAGGTAAAAACACTTACCTCATCGCCGATCCTGGGATGGCCGCTAAAGGTGCTTGGCCGAAAATTTTAGCCGAATTGGCGTTGCGAGGCCTAACCCCGGACGATATCACCCACGTTTTTATCAGCCATCATCACCCAGACCACAACACCCAACTGGGTCTATTTCCCAATGCGGTCTTGGTCGACCACTGGGCGAGCTATCGGCACGACATTTGGACAGATCACCCCGATAACTATGCGATAGCGCCGGGTATTACCGTTGTGCGCACGCCCGGGCACACCAGTGAAGACGCCAGTTTAATTGTTGATACCGCCGAGGGCGTCTACGCTCTGACCCACCTCTGGTGGGCGCCGGAGTACTTTCCGAAAGACGATCCACTGGGTCAGGACAAAGACGCCATGTTGCTCTCGCGCCAAAAGATCGCCGCAACCGTCGACTGGATCATCCCTGGTCATGGCACGCTGTTCGCGCATACCCGAGACAACCAACAGCCGATTGCCGGCGAGGTGCAGGCAAAGGTAAAAAAAGCCGTGTGGGCGGCAAGCGCACGCTGGATAAAAGGCTTTAATGCGGGCGATGCCCAACGGTGTGCGGACGCCTATGAAGCCCACGCCGAAATGATCGCCACTCCGTTTGGACGCTTTGTTGGCCGTGCTGCGATAAAGGCCTTTTGGCAGAATTTAATCGATCAGGGCTTTTCAGACGTGACATATATTGAACCCAAGATAGAGGTTATATCGGCTCGGGCGGCGATCATTACCTCTGGCTGGTCGATGAATAAAGCCCAAGGCATCATCACCAAAGAGCTCTGGGTGCTGCAAGAGGATGGCACTGCAAAGCTCAGAATCGATCTCTTTGAAGCGTTTGGCGACTGAACAATAGCGCCGATCATTTATCAGCCGGTGGGGACCTTATTGATCGCGGCTCTATCGGGCAGATCGCGTCCGGCGTTACCATGATTTTTGTCGGTGTTACGAATTGCTTGGGTGCGTAACTATGCCTTCGTTGGCGCTCGCTCTAGACTCAATGTAACCGGCGATT
>DDJS01000158.1:48239-89071 GCA_002339165.1 Cellvibrionales bacterium UBA2618
ACGGGCGCCACCGCGATGTTGGCCCTCATGGGTGCCGAAGACACGCGCACGGATGGTTAGATTGCTATCAGCGTTGGCTTCCTCACCTCGGCGAAGACGGTGGATATCTAATTTCCGAAAGGCTCGAACCTATTTTCTAGACGTTACCTAGGCGCCTTGCGTTGGTAGTGATTTTTTTATACTCGATAACGGCGCCGCTGGTCAAAGTATAGTTGTAAGTGACGGATTAGATTTGATGCTTGGGTATGGCTCCAGTGCCTCAAATCTAGGGTAAGCCTTTCGAACAGAATAAACGCACCTCTCAGAGCGCGACCTAAAGCTTATAAAAACGTTGGCAATTACCTGCAAATAGCCCGGTTTTTTGGGCTTTACTCAACCGACTTGAAACCTGCCAATAACTTCGCCAGATACTCTGGTAGTCGGTGTGTAGTTTATCAACGGGAAAATTCGACCCAAACATGCATCGGTGCGGCCCAAAGATATCGAGCACCGTTTCGAAAATCATTGCTACCGCGTTATGATCCCATGTTTGCGTAAACATACTCAGTCCCGAAATCTTGCAGTGCATGTTCGGCAAAGAGGCCAATTGCTTTAGGCCTTGGCGCCACATTTCAAAGCTTTGTGAGGTGCGGTAGCGCGGATTTAAAAACCACGGTGAACCACAGTGGCAGAGGACAACCGGAAGCTGTTCAACACGCCGAAAAACCTCGAACGCCTGAACCATTTGCGAGGGGATCAATTGCAAGTCAAAACTAAGAGCGCGCGCTTCAAGAGCGCGCAGGCCAGCCAGCCAGCGCTGATCACGGAGTAAGTCACCGCTGCCAGTGCTCTGGTCTTCATCGGGAGCCCGGCCAACGATCTGGCGTATTCCGCGGACTCCAGAAAAGCTCTGAATCTGGTCGAGTTGAGCGCCTAAGCCTGCGGCTGAGAGGTCGGCAAAGGCGACCATCGCGCTAGGCACTTTGACGGGCCCTCGAGGTTGTTGGGTAGTGTCGATCTGCGCCTGCACCCAGGCTGTTTCTGCCAGATGTTGGTCGGACGCGGCGCCGACCTGAATATGTACGCTCTGAGTTACCGGTAACTCGTCGATATCGGCACAAAAATCGCTGGGTAGATAGTCTTTTTGCAGGCGGCTGGGGTCGCCAAAAAACCTGCGGGAGCCCTTGGGCGCGGTTAGCCAAGGATAGCGCACTGCGTCCAAATCCCAGAGGTGGTGGTGGGCATCACAAATGTCCACGTCGGGATGTTCGGCTGATTGCATGGCGGTGCTTAGGGCGCAGCCAGCTGCATGGCTGCATTGCGTGCGCGATACACTTCAGCCAACACCGACAGCTCATCAAAAATATTCCACTCCTCGACAATCAAACCATCGACAATGTGGTAGTGACTTTCGCCGAGGATAAAGAGAGTCGTGCCGGTGGGCGGGCCATACAAGGCACTGCCCGTATGAACACCCGACAAAGTCCACCTCGCGGCAAGCTCGACGCCGGCGCATTGGTTAGCTGATCCGCTGGGTTGTTGACAGCTGTAGTCCACCGAAAATCTGAGGTCGGATAAGGTGCCAAGTATATCAGTGTAAAATCTCGCTATAGCGTCGTGACCTCGCAGCTCACGACCAGAAACACCGTGCAGGCAAGCGTCGATTGCATAGCACTGGTACACGTCGCCGACCATTTTGGCGTTCCAGATATTTTGTAAGTTGCCGCGAATTATACTGTCCGCGTCGGTGCCGGCGGCGACCCGATTAAACACTACCTTTTCACGCAAGCGCTCCAGTTCTGCATTGCGCCAGTTTTCTAACCGATTCGAGATAGGTTTATTAGCCCATGTCTGCGCTACGAGGTGAGGGTCATGGCCCATTTGTTGGGCCAGCGAATAGTTGTCGCGTACCAGCCACTCTTCCACGATCTGATTATTTTTTAAGATGCAATGCGCCACCACCAAAATGGTTGCCTCGCGACCAGTTGCCGGGCCCCAGTCCGAGTCGCCCAGATTGGTCATGTGGCTACTGATCAGGTGAGAACTGTGAAAGCCATCGATGGCATCACCGCCACAGATAATATTGACTGCATTCAGACTGCGATCGGGGAAGGATGCCAAGGTTGCCAAGGTATTTTGAGTGACTTCTGCGGCCCCTATGGTGACTCCAGAAAGCGTATAAACCGGACAATCTGCGGCATAGTAGTCTAAACACAGGCCGACTTGCTTGCCTTCCCAGATTCTACGGGTGATGCGCAAAATGTAGTCGACAAGATCTGTAAATTCAGCATCAAACCCCTGCATTGCCGGAGTTTTAGCATTTGATTGCGTCGCCGATGGCGGCGCGCTGTCATGGTGATACTTGAGTCTATTCATAAGCTAATTGTATATCTGCATTTAAATAATAAAAAATGGGCGGTTTGATAGCGCTCTAGATAGCCATTTTTGGCGGCGTGCGTATTATACAAATTTAGCCGCCAGTGGATGGTTACCGCGGCGCACAATAAATGCGTCGACTGGTTGCTGGGACTGGCTGAGGTAGCGGCGAGGTTGGTCGATGGGGGCAGTAAAGACGTCGCCGGGGAACAAAGTAGTGGTGTATCCGTCGATATTCACTAGCAACTCGCCCTGCTGTAAGATGATTACCTCTTCTTCGTAGCGGACGTGCAGTGGAATTTCCACGCTTGGTTGTAAGCTTAGGTGGCGAACATGGAAGCGGTGCCGCCAGGACATCTTACCTGCGCCAATATTTTCGGCGGGGTTTGCACAACCGATAATTGCGCGCTCGATGACGCCGTCAAGCGTACTTAGGCCGCCGATTTCGAGGTTCCCATGTTGATCTTTATTGGCTACGCATGCAGCCATTTCCGCAATTGTTAAACGTCGAAAATCGCGATCGGCACTCTGTTTAGATATCGGCGTGTATTCGCGGGCGTTATTGGGCACCACAGCGCCAGACACAGTGTCGATCAAACGTCCGTCCTCGAGTAAAATCAGACCGTGAGATTTGGCCTGATGAAACACGTAAGGGGCCCAAATAACCTGCCCAGCACTCCCGGATTTGTCGAGTCCTAAAACTGCGTACATAAAACCATCGTCGGCGCCAATATTTTCAAAGCCGCGAAACATTTGCGTCGGAATTGAAATGGTTGCGCCGGCCGACAGCAATACCTCACCATCTTCGCCCTCTTGGCCCCAGGTAAATTTCCAGTCACCCGAAAACACGATAAACACTTCCTCGGTATCGTGACTGTGGTGAGAGTTTTTACATCCATGCGGTTGTCGGGCGGCGCCTATATCGAAACCGTGTGGAATGTTGATATGTACTACTTGCCCTGGGTTCTCTGCGACACCACTGCCAATGAGACAAAAGTTTTCTTTTTGGTTGCTGCCAGGTGTGCGAGCATCTATAAATGCAGTAGTACATGGGATAAAGTCGTCAAAGCGAATAACGCGTTGCTCAAGCACTGCTTCGGCCGGATTGTTGGATCTAATCATTGTTGGTTTCTTGTGCAAAAAGGTCTTGTGCGTAAAGTCCGCACGATCATTAATTTTGTTTGCAAAATAAAACATTTAGACTCCGAATGCAATATATTCTCAGAAGCAAATCCATAGTTTGCACTTTTTTTAAAATAAACAAAATTCATTAAAGACCAATAAATATTCTAATTGTTTATTATAAAGTAATGATTAAAAACAATTTTACAAAATTTTTACGTGAGCATTATGCGGCGTTTACGCTGAGTTCGACTTTCAGGTCGTTCCAAGATTATACGGGTAAAACCCATTGCATTCGAAGTACATATGAATTGTAAGTCTGCGCGATTGGCCGGCTTTGGCAAGCGCCAACAATACTGGCTAACGAACTTCACGCTGAATTCGACCACGGGCTCATTGATTGTTTGGAATTATTAATCGCGCAAACGGGTTTGTCATGGCGCATTGCGCTGAGCGGCTTTGGCGTCGCCCATGATTCTTTTGCGCGTGCTGATGTGATGCAATTGGCTCCTGTGCGTTATCGTAGTTAGCTGAACCAGGGCACATCCGATATGACCGTTGAACAGAACACGTGAGGGGGTTATTTACAATTGACTTCGAAGTCAATTGTAAATAACATCTTCGTCCACTAATCTTTACTAACAATGTCTCGCGAGGAATAGTTGGATGGCCATAAAACTAAAAGAAGGCATGTCGGAAGAGCTAGCGCTCGAGTCCAGCCATCGGGTTACAGAGGTAGTTGCGGACATCCTTCAAGGGATTACCGAGCATGGCGATGCGCATGTTCGCGAGCTCTCAGAAAAATTTGATAATTGGTCGCCGACGAGTTTCCGCTTGTCCGATGATGAGATCCAAGCTTGTATCGATAGCCTGCCGGCGGCAACCCTTGCGGATATTCGGTTTGCCCAAGAACAGGTGAAAAATTTTGCACGTATCCAGTTGGAGTCGATGAAGAATGTTGAGGTTGAAACCCGCCCAGGGGTGACATTGGGGCACAAGCATATTCCGGTCAACAGCGTGGGATGTTACATTCCAGGCGGTAAGTATCCTCTGGTGGCGTCTGCTCATATGAGTGTTGCCACGGCGAAGGTGGCCGGAGTAAAAAGAGTGATAGCCTGTGCGCCGCCATTTAATGGCCAACCGATGCCGGCAATTATTGCGACAATGGCGATGGCGGGTGCCGACGAGATCTATTGTTTCGGAGGTGTGCAAGCGGTAGGCGCAATGGCATTGGGAACCGAGACGATCGACGCGGTCGATGTGATCGTCGGTCCGGGTAACGCGTTTGTCGCTGAAGCCAAACGTCAACTTTTTGGACGCGTGGGTATTGATTTGTTGGCAGGCCCAACTGAAACGTTGATTATTGCCGATGAAATAGGTTGCGACGCCGAAATGGCGGCCACCGATTTGTTGGGTCAGGCTGAGCACGGGCCAAATTCGCCGGCGATCTTGTTGACCAATAGCGAACAATTGGGCAGGGACACTATGCGCGAGGTTGACCGGCAATTGGAGACCCTCGAGACGGCCGACATTGCCGGTCGCGCGTGGCGTGATTACGGACAGGTAATCGTATGTGACAACTACGCAGAGATGGTCGCGGTGGCCGACGATTTGGCTTTTGAACATGTTCAAGTGATGACTCGCGACCCCGACTACTTTTTGGATAACATGACTAATTATGGTGCGCTGTTTCTCGGCCCGGAGACCAATGTCGCCTATGGCGATAAGGTGATTGGCACTAACCACACTTTGCCGACCAATAAGGCGGCGCGTTATACCGGGGGCTTATGGGTTGGAAAGTTTATTAAAACCTGTACTTATCAGCGTGTAACGGCCGAGGCAACTGTGGAGATTGGGGAGTATTGTTCGCGACTTTGCGACCTCGAAGGTTTTGCCGCGCACAAAGCCCAGGCCGATTTGCGTATTACACGCTACGCCGATAAATAACAGTTAAGAGGTAAACCGATGCCCAAGCCACTCGCGGGTAAAGTCGTTTTAATAACCGGTGCCGCGGGTGGTATCGGCGCAGCTATTTCGGTGGCTTATGCGGACGCCGGCGCTACCGTGATCATCGGTTATAACCGTTCGGCCGACAGTGCCAATGCGCTCTGTGCGTCGTTACCGGGTCGCGGGCACGTGACTAAATATGCGCCAATTCTGGACAGTGGTGTGCTGCAATCTCTGGCACACGAAATTAGTTCAGATTTCGGTAGACTGGATATCTTGGTCAACAATGCCGGGATTACAAAGGTCGTGCCGCACGACGATCTCGACGCACTCGAAGACGCCGATATAGACAGGATATTTAACACCAACGTCCGTGGTTCCTTTGCCTGTGTGCGTGCTTTTCGAGCGTTGTTGGTCGATAGCGGCGATGGGCTCGTCATCAACATTTCGTCGATTGCAGGTACCACGGCCGTCGGAAGCAGTGTTGCCTATTGCGCCTCGAAAGCGGCGATCGACTCGATGACCAAGTCGCTCGGTCGCGCACTGGCACCTGATATCCGCGTCGTCAGTATCGCCCCTGGTTGGGTGGCCGGAGAATATGCCAGTCGTGCCGATCCCGCCTATCTGCAACAGCAAGTCGACAAAACTCCCCTAGGGCGGATTGCTAGTGGCGCCGATGTCGCCGCTGCCGCGATCGCGCTGTCGACCACTCTTCGCTTTAATACCGGCTGTATTATTCCGGTTGATGGCGGCCGTCAACTGACGTGATGGGCGGCTCTGGGCTGCAGTCTGTTTCGATACGCACGTTGCTAATGGGCCTACTCGAGAGCTGCAGTCAAATAAAAAAACTGATGGCAAAGTTGCAAGCGACATGGCACAGCATGGCTATGGTCATGTGGTTGACCGGGCTGGCATTAGTCGGGGGCTGCGACGGGCGCAACTGGACTGATGCCGATCCTAAGCGCGTGGTTAGCGCACCGGCTTTTGCGCGTTGGGCGTCGCCAACGCTTGATTCGCTCGAGGCATTATCGATCGAAACTCTGCGTCAGCGCAGTTATGCCGCAGACATCCACATTCAGCAATCGATTGCGCCGACAAGCGCCGGCGGCGGTTATCAGCGTTACCTTGGCGGCTATCTCTCCGACGGATTGGCGGTTTATCTGAGGATTGATGTGCCATCCACAAAACCTCCCAGCGGCGGTTATCCATCGGTGGTCTTCGTCCATGGTTGGGTCGGCGAGCAGGCGGCGCCCGATTACGACTTTGAGCTTGGTACAGCATCGGCCTCCGAGGCGGTTATAGAGGCCTACGTCGACGCGGGCTTTGTGGTACTGATACCGGGTCTGCGAGGACATGGTACGGTGTCTGGATCCGCTGCCGAAGGGCTTGAATTCTTGCGTGCTTGGGACAACCGCAGTTACTTATCGCCAATCTTTTATGCTATCGATGTACTCAATCTGATCGCTGGTTTGGAATCTCTGGAGCGCGTCGACTGGCAGGCGTGGGGGCGTGAACCACGTCTCGCTGTGCGTCTTGATCAGGCGCGCATCAATCTCGCCGGTTATTCACAGGGTGGTGATGTTGCGTTAACTGCGCTGGCGGTCGCCGGCGAAAATAGTGCCCTAGCGACGCCGATACAGGCCGCCTCGATCTGGGCTGGATGCTTCGCCTCGCGTTCAGAGCAGGCCGCTCTTTATGGACCGATGCAAGATACTGCAATGGCTTTTACCGCCGGTGATGGTCGTTGGAATGGCAGTGCGACCGCCGCCGACGGCAGGCGCAATGCGGATTTTGTCTTCGCCTACCCAAGCGACTTGATCGTCAACCCGTCACCAGCCGATTGGACTTGGCAGGCAGATAGTTGGCATTTGCCCACGGTTGAGGCATCGCTGAATAAAACCTATTCTGATATGTATGCTCGTTACCGCGCCGGTATTGCCGACTTGGTGGACATTAAGTACACACTGGAGCGCGACGATGAGGGATCTTTAGTGGTTGTTCATGCGGCGGGTCTGGCTGGGCAGCTCGAGCAGATTGGTGGTTATCATGCCGCGCACTATTTGACCGAGCCGATCAATCTACATCACTCCGACAGAGATTTTTACTCGCCGCCGGCGTGGAATGCGAATTTGGCAACACGCGTCAATGTCGCTGGTGGCAGGTTGCGCGACTTTGTTTATCCGGGAACTACTCACAGCTTATCGGTTAGCTCCGAGGCGTGGTTTTCGCCCGCTGGGACGGTCGATGGTCGGGCTACCATGATCGCTCGAGATATTGCCCTTTTTAGCGGACAAGAGGGACGTTAGCGTCGCGCGGTGAAGGTTTAGGGGGATTGATAAGCCTGCGAAAAAATTCGATATCGCGGGCCAACGCGCTGGAAAAATTGGCGTCGCTAAACAGATGATTAGGACTGTCGTAGGTGAAAAGGGTAACGACTTTTTGGCGTTGATGTAATTGCTTTGCCAAGTGTGTCGAGGTCGCAATCGCAGTCACTGGATCGTCAACCGCATGGTGAATGTTGAGCGCGCATGCCAGCGCAGACAGATCGATTGGCTGGGCGTTTTGAACATCCTTCTCGTTGTAGTCGGATAAATATTGCATTGTAGTCGAGGGTTTTTCTGGTCCTATCAAGGCTGCTGACCACAGGCTTGCGCCGCGGATTTTATCACCTAGAACGGCAGCGGCTCGCAGCGTTACGGCCGCTCCCATCGAGTGACCGAGCATAAACACGTTGTTGGGATCGATATTGTCAAGGTTACCGGTGATGGCAAACGCACCCTGTACATCGCGTGCATACCAGTATGGGGAATCGCGCCGCAGGACGAATTCGATGCCCTCTGAATCGTTATGACCGCGATAGTCTGGAGACACCACGAGAAAGCCCGCACGTGCTATAGCTGCGGGTATTAGTCGGTAATAGTCGCCCGGACGATCGTTGACACCGTCTTCCGTACGGCGCCCATTGTCGTGCGGAGTCGGATGAAAACCATGATTGAAAATTACCACTGGCCAGCCCGATCCCGGGGGCGTGCGGCGGGGTTGAAGTACTAGCGCATATTGGCGTAACCCATCGACCTTAAATACCGCGATATCGCGTTCCAAACCGGCCACTGGATTTGCCAAAGGATTATTTTGGCGCCCGATAAAGACCGCTGTGACGGCATTTTTTAAGTCTTTTAGAGCGGGTTCGCGGGTTCCGCGGTCAGCAGCTAAAGACATGGTGCTTAACCCCAAACTAGCGGCCACCAAAAGACTCGTTATGTAGACGTTCTTGATCATCGCCAAGGCGATTCCGAAGTTATATAGATAGTCAAAGTTTAGCATTTTTTAAGCGACATAAAGTGCGTCGCTTAGGTCTTGACTAAATCGCCAAGTGCATCGAGTAATGGCTCTAGATGGTCCGAATAGTGTCGCCACGCGGCAACCGAGTGAGCGTAAAGCGGCTGGCGAACTTGTGAGGCGCTGGGCGTGCGAACCAAACTTTCGAACTCATAAAACTGCAACATCTCAGGCTCGAATGGCAGCGACAAAAAATCACAAAGACGGTGGATTTGCTGTTCACTGTGAGCGACTAAATCTTCGTAACGCAAGTTAAAGATTCGCTTGGAAAAGAGCTCATTCCACTGCTGCATCAAGTGCCAGTACGCGCGGTATTGCTGCCCCAAGTACGTCAGATCATGGGCATAGTCCTGACCTTGAGGGAAGGGTAGTTTAAAGATTGAAAAACAGGTGTCCACCGGATTGCGGCAACAATGAATAAATCGCGCTTGCGGGAGGGCCCGCGCTATCAACCCGAGATGCTGAAAATTAGTCGGTGTTACATCGAGAATATGTGTTTGCAGATTATGGTTGGCATACTGCGTCAGCAGGGACTCACCGAGGGATTTTAATTCGTCTCCAGTCAATGACTCGATAACTTCGGGGTACGGCTTGTTACCCGACTCGACCGCCCGCAAGGTCATATCATGAACCGCGCGGGTCTCTCCATATCCATTTACTTGCGAGTGACTGGAGAGGATTTGGCCGGCCAGTGTGGTTCCAGATCTCGGCATACCGATAATGAAGAGGGGTCGCGCGTCGCTTGTTTCAAGAGGCTCGACATCCCGCTCGAGGGCGCGTCTAGTATACCGTGCAACGGTTTGATAAAGATCTTCTCGCTGGCTGATAGCAAACGAACTCTGCTGGGCTTTTAACGCATTGCCCATCAGCCAAGCATTAAATGCGCGATCGCGATGTCCACGCCGTTCATGCGCGGTAGCGCTGGCAAAGTGCCGGTAAACGTCGGCCTCTAAATGGCCGGTTTGCGGCAACGCATCAATCTGCGCGAGTTCGCTTGATAGCGCCACGCGGCCCTTGAGCTGCAATCGATAGTAATGCGGTTTTGACCAATTTGGTTGCGCAGCGATGGCGAGCGAAAAATGCTCGGCTGCGGCGGTTGCATCACCGCACTGCTGGTGCAATAACCCCTGGGCGAAGTGTGCCTGTGCAGATTGAGGTAATTGCAAGCGCAACGCATCGAGGGTCTGCTGGCACTCGTCAACTCGACCCGACTCGCGCAATACGTCGATAAGACCTATCCAGCTATCGACCGCTGCGGGGTCTTGTTGGAGTGCTTTTTCATACCATTCAATGGCGTTTGGATAGTCGCCAGAAGCTGCATAGGTGCGCGCGATTTGATAACGCACCTGGACGCGTTCTGGGGCAATTTGCAAGGCACGCAACGCACATGTCAAAGCGTTTTTGAAGCGCCCTTGTGCACGTTCAACGATGGTGGAATTTAACAAACTGTCGATGTGCTTGGGGTCAAGGTTTAGCGCGCTTTGGTAACATTGCTCGGCCCGGGCAATATTACCTGTATCACGATAAAGACTGCCGAGGCTGTTAAGCGCATTGACATTTTTTGGTACTAGTGACAGGGATCTTTCGAGTGCGCGTATAGCCGCTTGCAGATCTCCGACTCGTTGTTTTGCCAAGGCTAGATTGGCCAGCGCTTGATGATCCTTTGGTTTGATCTCGAGCGCGGTTTGAATCAGTCTTATCGATTCATCGCAACGATCGCTGCCAAGACAAATGATTCCAAGGATGTTCAGCGCCAAAATATGATTTGGCTGAAGTTTTAAAACTTGTCTGAATTTTTGTTCGGCAGCGCCAAGCTCGCCGGCTCGATAATGACGAATGGCTAAATTGAGCAAAGTGTCGAGTGTCTGCATAGTACATCCAATTAAGAGGCATAAAAAAGCCCCGCGTGAGCGGGGCTAATAATACTGCCTTTTAATTTAAATACCGCTACTTTTGCCGCTTAAAAGTTGAACGATGCGCGAATACCCCAGGTGCGCGGATCATTAAATTGCACCACAGCTCGCTCATTGCTGAACGTATCGCTTCCGGTAAGATAGTCTTCGTCCGAGGCGTTATTGATGTAAGCTTGTATGGAATATGCGTCGTTTGCAGAATACCAAGTAGCCGTCAAATCAACGGTAGAAAAACTGCCCTGTTCCGACCAGAAATATTGGATCGTTTCAGTGTTGTAGGAATCAGAATAATACAAAAAGATGCCGGGTATTAACGTCCCTCTATCGCCCATGTCTATTTCATACGTGACCGCTAAGTTGCCGCTCACGTCTGGCGAAAATGGCGTATCGAGACCTGTCATATCCATCGACTTGCCGCCGCCATCGAGTACCGTGATACGGCTGTTACCATTCGTTTCAGTGTATTTATAGGCTTTGGTGAACGCGGTAAATTCTGAGTTATCAAAAGTCACGGCGGATGTGACGCGGAGCTTATCGCTGGCTTGCCAGACCATTTCGATCTCTAATCCGGACGAGTCCATACCGCCACCGGGTACAGTTCTTGAGCCAAATAGATCGGTGCCGGGGACGATGTAAAGCTCACTGGTGGTCAAGCCGTCATAACTACTGTCAAAGTAGGTAGCGTTGAGTTGCATGCTGCCATCTAGCAGAGTGCTTTTGATGCCAACCTCAATCGCGTCATTTTCACTCGCATCGAGCAGTTCGCCAGTGCCTTGTTGCACCGCGCCCGATATATACCCTGTACTCGCTGCGGCGAAGACCATGATATCGTTGGTAACGTTATATTGGAGCGCCAACCGATAGTCGGTATGCGTATCATCACCAGTTTTTTTCGCAGCGCTGCTAGCAGTGTGCCCAGGCCTTGGCGTTCCATTCAACGTCGATTTATCGACTACCAGACCCTGCGATGTGCGCTCATCATCACTGTAGCGAGCACCTGCGGTGACGGTAAGCTCTTCGGTGATATCGTACTCGGCTTGACCATAGAAAGCCGATGAGTCAGCAGTCGACTCGGTACCGTGTAGCCATGATGCCCAAGCCACAGACTGTGGCGCAGATGCTGCGGTATCGCCAAAAATCCATTTGTAACTCGCATCTTCACTAAAGTTGAAGTAGCCAATGGTCCAGCGTAACTCGGTGTCACCAATGGAGCTTAAATTGATATCCACTTGGTTAGAGTCAGACGTTCTGATTTCGCCAGATGCCCAACCACCCGTTGTGTTCTCGCCGACTGGATCATAGGTGCCGGCCACCGAGAAATCGCCGTCTAAGATATTGTAGCCCTCATAATCGTAACTGCCTGCGTTGACCTTTAAGTCGGCAAATCCAAGATTCCAATTGAAGCTTAGGGTAAGAGAATCCTCTTCCATATCGCGATTTGGGCGATAGTCGTAGGTGATTGTTCGCAGGTCATCGGTTATACCAGCACTGCGATCGACTGGGAATTTACCATTTTTGGATTTGCCGCCTTGCCAGCCATCGCGGGTTCCCGCGCGGTTATCCAAGATTCCTGTAAACCCGTTGGTTGCACGCGTTGCAGGATTGACTGGAACACCGAGTACCTTGTGACCGAAATCTCCGGCCCCGTTGGCGGTATCACTCCAATTACCGTAGGTGAGGTTAAGGTCCATATCATCATTAATATCAAACTGAATCTGCGCTCTGACATAGGTATTGTCGGCGTCGATTAAACCCGCATTTGAATCGAAAGTATTTTCCACGTAGGGATCGTGGGTGGTATCAGTCGCGGTTAATCGCACCGCTACCGAATCGCTCAGCGGCACATTCACGAAACCCTGAAATTTACGCAGGTCGTAATCGCCCACCGACACAGAAAGCCCGGTGTCGAGTCCGTCCGTCGATGGCTTTTTGGTGATCACGTTCAACAGCCCGCCGAGCGTATTGCGTCCAAAGAGTGTGCCTTGAGGGCCACGCAGGACTTCGATACGCTCAATATCGACAAAGCTTGCTAAGCCTTGACTGGCCGTGGGTCGGTAAAGACCATCATTGTATATAGGCACTGCAAGATCTGTGGTTCCAGCCGATCCGGCCCCGCGGATAATGAGTTTAGGGTGATTACCAACGTCGCGAATCTTCATTCCTGGAATCGCTTTTTCAATGTCTTGGATATTTTCGATGCCCATTGATGCGAGATTTTCGCCAGAGATAGCCGAAACAGACATCGGAATCTCTTGAAGGCTTGCTTCTCTTTTTGTGGCGGTTACCACGATCTCTTCAATCTGCGCTGCGTGCGCCATGGACGCTACGATAGCGTTTGAAATCGCGACTGCTAAAGCAGATTTTTTTAATATATTCGAACGATTCATTACTCTTCCCCTTGATTAGATTGCTGGACGGCTTTTGGTGTTTGACGTATACGTAAGGTTGCACAAAAAAGCTTTTTTAAGAATGTAAATTTGCCTTTTTTTTTGATTGTGACTTCGCATGCACTAACTGTCAAACTCAATGTGCGTATTCAGCGCGTTAAAAACGCGTAATATGGACATTTTTTTAAACGAAACGTTGATTTATTGGATTAAAAAGGATGAATTGCGGGTCGAAAATTTTATATCAGAGCTATTTTTGCAGCTTTATTGTTTGCATTCGGAGTACATATGACTCACCATATTTGTCTCGAAATGGGCTTCGAAGAGGGCGCATGGCGACTCAACTAATCCCTGATTGCGCTGCATTGTTTTGGTTTGCCGCGATGATTGCCGCGATGGTCGCGCAGCATGTTTTATTTCGGCGGCCTATGCCTACCGGCCAGTCGAGCTTGCTATGATTGAAAAGGCGGTGCGGGATTTAGCGGTGTGCCTGCAAACGCAGTCGCTGTTTTCCAGGAGAATGCGATGGACAAGCATAGCAACCATGGCAGGTTTAAAAACTAAGCAATAAAGCGGTTAACAACAGCACAGGGTATTGCCGTAATCGCTAACATTTTAATAATTTGTTCGGATGAGCGACGGGCTGGCGATACAAGCCTGCGGAATAGCAAAAATTAGGGGTCAATATGGCTATCGATAAATCATCAGCGGCGGCCTTGAGTCGCTCACACATGCCGGCGAATTTCGATATATCGCTGGACAGCTATCTTGGGCGATCCGATATCGGTCGCGGTTACGTTGAAAACGAGACGCGTATCCCACAAGATTTTGGAACGACGCAATCAATGCAAGGGTTTGAGAAAACCTATAAAAACATCATCGATTACATTGTCCGTATTACTTTCAGAATCTGGGAGACGCGTGATGTTGACTATATCGCCGACACCTACACCGGCGCATCGGTAGTTTATGATGATTATGGATTGCAGTTAGGTAACGAGAAGATCATTGCCGATACGCGACATACCACGCGTGCCTTTTCGAACATCGAACTGGTTGCCGATGAGGTGATTTGGGCTGGTGATGACGAGATTGGTTATCACACCTCCCATAGAACGATTATCCGCGGCACCAATGATGGCGACAGCAAGTATGGCCCTGCAACCGGGAAGACGGTTGAGGTGCTAGTCATAGCAAATTGTGTTGCGTTAGAGAATAAAATATTTTTGGAGCACGTGCTCTACAATAATTCGTCGCTCATTCAACAGCTTGGTCTGGACATTAACCAGTTGGCGCGCTCGATGTCGACTGGCGATAGCGTTGCCGGGTGGCCACGCGATTCGGCAACTTGGCAGGCGTTGCGCGTTGCTGCGAAACCCGATGTGGCGCTGTCAGTGGCTGAACCTATCGAGGGTTTTGACCCCGATGCGTTCGCTAGAGCGCACCTTAACCAAGTTTGGAATCGAGGTGATTTAGCGTGCTTGCCCAAGTATTACACCGCCGATTTTGCGTTTACCGGACCGACCGACCGACAAAGCCTGGGCATTGATGCCTATGCAGAGTTTGTATTGTCGATACGCGAGTGCTTTTCCGACCTTCAAGTGCAAATGGATGAGGTCTATTGGATGGGCAATCTGGCCACTGGATTTTTGATCTCGGAGCGTTGGAGCGCCACCGCAACGCATACACAAGATGGCCTTTTCGGCGATCCCAGCGGAATCAAGGTGCAAATTTGGGGTATTACACAGCAGCATATTATCGACGGCAAGGTGATGCGAGAGTGGTTATTATTTAATGAACTCGATGTGATGATGCAAATAGCCCGCGGGCACCAAGACAAGTCATAAATTAGGAGCCACTAGATTGACAGACTATATCGAAAGCAAGCAAGTCGTGCGCGATTTTTACCAAGCGCTTGGTCGGGCTCATAACGAAACACAGAGCCATAAGCTGGCGGAAATTATAAGTGCACACGTAGCACCAGACTATTTTTGGCGTGGGATGCACCCGTTTTATGAACTGCAGGGTGCGACTGAGGTGGCAGAGGTTTTTTGGCAGCCGCTCAATGCGTCGTTCACCAACTTACAACGCCGCGTTGATTTGTTTATGGCTGGGAGCAATACCATCGATGGAGGTGCTTCCGAGTGGGTATGCTCTATGGGCCAGTTGATGGGATTGTTGGATCAGCCGTGGCTGGGCATTCCCGCGACGAGAAAGATGTCTTTTATCCGCTATGCCGAATTTCACCGGGTAAAAGATGGAAAAATCCATGAGACGGCATTGTTTATCGACATCATCGGTGTGATGAAACAATCCGGCGTATGTCCCTTGCCGGTTCAGACCGGTGCGGATATCGTCATTCCTGGTCCGATGACCCATAGTGGGCTGATGTATACCCCACAGGATCAACAGGCCACCGAAAAAACACTGCGCTTGATCAATCATATGTGCGAGGACTTAGTGGGCTCGGGCATGTCATCATCGCTGGATGAACTGCATAATACGTGGCATGACGATATGATTTGGTGGGGACCTGCGGGTATAGGGTCGACCTACACATGCCGCCGCTACGAAGAGCAACACCAAGGCCCATTTAATGAAGGTTTGTCGGACATCGTATTTAATGGTCATGTGGCGCGGTTTGCGGAGGGCGATTTTGGTGCCTGGTTTGGGTGGCCTAATTTGACTATGACTCCGTCGGGTGGTTTTTTGGGCTTGCCGGGATCAAATCAGCGCGTCGACATGCGCGTGGTAGATATTTACCGTCGAGATGGTGATAAGCTCGCAGAAAACTGGGTGTTTATCGATCTGTTATATTTTTTGGCGCAGCAGGACATCGATGTGTTGGCGCGCTGTGAACAAATCTATCGCCGTTACTAAGCCTAGGTCGTAAACGACCCAGCCCTGATAAGAGTGAAAAGTTATGCTTGAATTTGGTTTGCTCAACTGGTCGATTGTGGGTTTTTACATTCTCGGTTCGCTGGTGCTTGGGATTTATTTTAATCGGCGGGTGAAGACTGCAGAGCACTACTACTTAGGCGATCGCACTACGCCATGGTGGGCCATTGGGCTATCAGTTATGGCAACCTACGTAGGCTCATTATCCTTTTTGGGCGGCCCCGCATGGGCATATACCGAAGGATTTGCGGTTATTTTTATTCATATCAACTACCCGATTGCCATTTTCATCGTGATCTCAGTGTTTCTTCCCTTTTTCTATAATAGTGGCATTGCCACAATATATGAGTATCTCGAACGGCGCTTTGGCAGCCTATCGCGCGCGGTAATGTCGGCTATTTTCTTATTTGGCAATATCGCCTACTCAGGCATCATGCTGTATACCACAGCCTTGGTGATTGAGTTTATCACTGGAATGGACGTGGTCACGGCGATATGGATCGTATCAGCGATCGCTGTGACCTATACCATGCTCGGTGGTATCTCTGCAGTGATTTGGACCGACGTTATTCAGAGCGTGGTCCTTCTCATCGGCGCAATCATCGTATTGGTACTGTTACTTGATGCTCTGCCACTGTCGCTTTGGCAAACGCTGGGTGAACTCAAGACGGCGGGTAAAACTAACCCGTTTAACATGTCCACCGATCCGAGCAAAGTGTCCACTATTTGGACGGGTATTGTCGCTATGTCTATCTATCACGTTGTCGTCTATGGTGTTAATCAGATGATGGTGCAGAGAACGCTCGCAGCGAAGTCTCTCGGCGACGCTAAAAAAGCCTACACATTGATGGGCTATGCTGCGTTTTTCATTTTTGCGCTGTTTTTTCTCCTTGGACTACTACTCAACGCCTACTACCAGGATGCGCCCTTTGAAAACGGCAACACTATCATGCTGGAATTTGTCGCCTTGGCTGACATACCCGGTGTGATGGGTTTAATTACCGTAGCGATTGTTGCCGCAGCGATGTCGAGTTTGGATTCGAGTCTCAATTCTATGGCAACCGTGACCACCATCGATTTTTACCAACGGTACTTTAAGCCCAATGAGACGTCGTCGCATTATCTGGTGGCATCGCGCATTTTTACGGTGGTGTGGGGCCTTTTAATTGTCGGACCAGCCATTATTTTTGCCGGCAGCGATGGATCGGTATTGGAGATTTTGAGTAAGTTGGGATCATTCTTTGTCGGTGCCAAATTGTCGATGTATTTTTTGGGGTTTTACTCAAAACATGCTACCGAGCGGGGCCTGCTTGTTGGCGTTGCGTGCGGCTTTGCTACGCTTTGGTATGTCGAGTACCACATGACGATTGCTTGGCCATGGTATTGTGCAATTGGCGGTGCGGTGAGTTTGCTGGTCGGTTGGGTCAGCAGCATCGCCCTAGACGGCTTTCAAGAGGATTTTCACCCGTACACGGTGCAAGGCCAAAAACGCCTATTTGAAGAAAATGGTTGGGATACGAAAAAAGATGGCTGGTATGTCCTACCGGGTAAAGTAGATGTCAGTAGTTACGGACTGTTGGTATTTTTCTTGGCTTGTTTGGTCAGTCTGTATCTCATTCAGTACCTGCTATAGCATCTGCTGATTGAAATGTAGGCAATACCCAAGGTATCTTTGTTATTTAATATCGCCGGTGGTCGATGCGCTAATTTCGTCTTGTATGCGATGTTAATGGGTGCACGCACCGAGTAAAAATGTCATGTTTTAAGAATTCTGAACTGCGTTCACTGCGATAGGTTGTGTGTATTCTATCTGGCCTTAGCGGGTTATCCGTGAGGTTATCGGCGGTGATAGACGAGAGTTGGCTCTATTGTCCAATGCCTCTATTTCATTGTCGTTATCATTACGAAGCCTGACGTAGCGAGCGATAGTGCTTCGGCAGCGGTAAGTCCCGAATACTGTCGGCACCTAAGGCCCCGCATGTGCGGTTGTGTTCCTACAAAGGAGGGCAGCCTTATGCTTAAGAGGCTATTGCTATGTGCTTGCAGCGCTCCAAAATATCGATCCCCTGCTGCTTTAACCACCATGGCAGATCGATGATGACCCAGTTTTCAGCCAGCTTATCACCGTCTCGACGGTAGACATCGACAACGCGCATATCAACACTTAACTCATTTCCTGGTAATCCTAAAAATCCTCCCTTCGGAGTATGCGTTAGATTTGGCCAGCCAAACCAACAAGCGTACGAACCCTCTGCATAGCGACAGATATGGCCGTTGTAGATTTTATCTTTTAAACCCTCGCGAAATGGATAAGAGTGCTGCTCTTGATAGCGTTCAATGGTATAGGTTGAGCCAATGCCGGCGGGCCCGTACCAGCACATGTTGGAATGCCAGCAGCGCTCCAAAATTGATGCCGGGTAGCGGTCGTCTCCCGAGTGGTTAAGGGCGTCCAAATCGGCAATCATCTGATTCAGTAGAGTCATTGTATGGGTAGATTCAGCGGTATCTTGTTGGCTGAGTTGGATGCCGTCTTGGGTCTGCGGACTAGGTACGATATTTGCTGCACCGGTCTGCATCGGCAGGGGATTTATACCGGCTTGCTGCATCACGCCAATGATGTCGCAGAAAAAGCTGCTGCGTTGGATTTTTCCGTCGGCAACATGATGGAATTCAGCGTAGCGTAAGTAAGTCATCTTGCCGGTTGCAGGAATTCCCAGCCATGGTTTGTCGCGCAGGCCTTGGAGATGTCCCATACTGGTAACCCACTGACTACCATCGACCTCGTTGGTGCCAGCCATAAACACGTCTTGACGACGCTGTAGCCGTGACCAGGTTTTCAAAAGGGGTGTCCAGAAGGCCTCCGCCACATCAGCGGCGCTGCTTTGCTCGCCAAAGGGATAGACCCCATACCAGTGATAGTCATCGGTGGTATATTTGGCGATGACGTCTTCAACGTCGCAATGAGCAACGCTTTCGAGCGCGTCAAAATAGCTCAGGATGAGTTTTTTGTTGTCGTTATGATCGTGCATAGATTTACCTTTTCCGTGCTTGTTGCAGTAGGTCGATACCAAGCTGTCGAAAGACATCAATCATGTCGACAAACACCCAGTTTTCAATAAATTTGTTGTCTTGGCGCAACCAAAAATCCATGCCGTTAAAATGGATGGTGTTGCCGGTGGCCTCGGCGCCTAGATAGCACCCCTCATGTTTTGCCTTGACGCCGGCCCAACCCGACGCAGCAGCAAAACGACCGTCGGCAAACAAACTGTCGAGATCTTGCACTTTGCGATCTGGGTAGGCCGCAAGCCACGGTTGTTGGTGGTGTTTTTGAAACTCCTCGAGGCTGAGGCAGGCGCCGATACCCCCAGGACCATACCATTTGAGGTCGCGGTGAAAAAATTCGTCAATGGCCATGCTCGACAGGTTCTGCTGGTCGAAATTATTGAGTCCGTCAAATAAAAAACGGCGAATCAAGCGCATCGATGTGGCGGTCTCAGTTGTATTGCTATCGCCGAACAGTGGGTCCGCGATCGGTGATGGCGGAGGATAAAGAAAATCCACACCGCGGCTTGGTGGCAGTGGATTTTTGCCGATCTGTTGGAGCCAATCGACTATATCTAAAAGCGTATAATGCTCGACTATAAGGTTATTTTCAAATCGGAAAAATTCTCCCCAACGCAACCGAATTGGTTGCTCCGTGGGCTCGAATCCGAGCCATGCCCGCTGAAAGGTGGCATTGAAGTAACCGGTGGCGCCAACCCAGCAACGAGCATCGGTCGTATTGTTGACTTTGCCTTGGCTGTCGCCGCCGATGATTATATGTGTTTCTCGGCGCAAGCCTGAAAATGCGTCGGTCAGTGGTCGCCAAAAACTCGCTAGCCACTGATCAAAGCTATGACACGATTGAAACGGCTGGGGGCCATGCCAAACGAAGTTGTCAGCTAGGTGCGGGGCTATAACGGCCGCCGGAGTTACGGTTTTGCTGAGAGTTTGAAAATATTTCTCAACGATGTATTTTTGGGACACTTAATTTTCCTTATCGCCATCGACCGGATGCCGATTTGAGCCGCACGGCATTAATGTACTTCGAATGCAAAAGTAAAGTCAAACTGTTACTGTGTTCTTATTCAAGCCGCAAACAGACGCCATGTTGATCTTATAGTCGAGGGTCAAAGGAGAAAGTCGTTGGCCGGTGAGGCAAAAAACGTAGAATTTTTCTGGGACGGTAATCACCGCATGCCGGCGACATAATGAACACCCGCTACTAGGCCTCTAGCAGATCGCCAATAGCCTTTAAATGTATCTATAAACAGCCGTTGGTAAAGCCGCCACTTCCCACTAAAAAGCCCACGGGCTATACTAAGCAGCCTAAGTGAGACCGATTGGCAAAGTTGTTAATGGTAGTGCAATGAGGTGGTTGCGCGTTGTCCAATAGCATTTAAGCCGCTGGATTAAAGTGCATCTAATCGGCCGAAAACACCACCACCGATGGTCGAGTAATACGCTATGGATAAACACGTGACGCCAAAAGCACATCCGCTAACCGCCCTGCCCGACGGCAAACGTGCCACCTCCTATGACGTTGCGCGCTTTGCCGGCGTCTCGCAGTCTGCGGTGTCGAGGTGCTTTAAGCCGGGTGCCAGTATATCGGCGAAAACTCGGGCGAAGGTAGAGCAGGCGGCGGCAACGCTGGGCTATCAGCCGAACGCGATTGCCCGTGGTTTGATCTCTGGGCGATCTAACATTGTTGCCGTACTGATTACTGAACTGACCAATCTCAATTACCCACAGGTACTCTCTAAGCTACACGGCAAATTTTCTGAATGCGATATTCGGATTCTACTCTTTACACTCGACAACGAGAGCGACGTTGACACTGTGTTAGATAAGGTCTGGCAATATCAGGTAGACGGTATTATTGCCGCAGCTCAGTTTACCGAGGCTCAGATCAACGCCTGTAAGGAGCGTGCGATTCCGCTGGTATTTTATAATCGAATCTACCCTCAAAGTACTGTTTCATCAGTGTGCTGCGATCATCGTGAGGGCGAGCGGGCTCTGGTTGAAGGTTTGCTCAACGAGGGGCGACGAGCATTTGCTGTGATGAGCGGGCCGGTAGATTCTGCGGTGAGTGCAGCCAGGACACAGAGCGCGGTTGATCGTCTAAAGGATTCTGCCACGCACATTGTTGAACTTGAGGGCGATTACAGCTATTGGTTGGCCTGTTCACTGACCCGACAGATGATGACGCATGGCGAATTTAAACCGGATGCATTCGTATGCACCAACGACATTATGGCTATGGGTTGTTTGGATACCCTTAAAACGGAGTATCAGGTTGCGGTGCCGAGTGATATTGCGGTGGTCGGTTTTGATGGTGTAGAAGCCGCGACATGGCTGAATTACGATTTGACTACGGTGGTGCAACCGCTTGAGCGCATGGTACAGGCCGCGGTAAATATGCTACTAGAGCGTATAGACGCGCCGGAATTACCCGCCGAAAAGCGCTTGTTCTCTGGCGACATACGCCAAGGCAGTAGTGCCGTGCTCCTTTGAATAGTCAGCCATTCAACGATATAGCAACCGTCATTCCTGATCTCCTGCCGCTCTTGCTGTTGCCTGGGTCATTGTGTGATCAACGATTGTTTGGCGCTCAGATTGAGTATTTTTCGCGCTTTAGAGAGGTGTTTGTCGGCGACTTTGTTGGCTGCGACTCGATCCAGGGTATGGCGGTAAAAATGCTCGCTGAGGCGCCGCCAAAATTTGCTCTTGCTGGGCTCTCTATGGGCGGTATTGTGGCCTTTGAAATGTACCGTCAGGCGCCGCAGCGAATTGATCGACTAGCATTTTTGGATACCAATCCGCGCGCGGAACTTGCCGAGCGAGTGGCCATGCGTCGCTGGCAGTCGCAGCAAATAGCCGGTGGCGGCGATTTGGCCGAGTTCACTCGCACCGAAATACTACCCAAATACGCCGATAACACGGTGCACAGGACGCGCCTTGAAACGCTTGTTTTGTCGATGGCCAAGGCCGCCGGTGCGGCAGGTTTTGTCAACCAATGGCGAGCGCTCGAACAGCGACCAGATAGTTGGTGTACGTTGCCGCAGATTGCATGTCCTACGTTGATTCTGTGTGGCGCTAATGACAATCTCTGCAGTGTCGAACTGCACCGCGAGATGGCTGCTGAGATATCGGGTGGGCAGTTGCAGATTATCGCCGATGCCGGACACCTATGTACATTAGACGCACCAATAGCTGTAAACCGGGCGCTGCATCGGTGGCTCGGATAAATCCACACTTTTTTTTGAGAAAATCGCTATGGCAGTGTTAAACCCCCACCATAATTTTCGTCAGCGGCTACTCGGCGGCGACTGTCTGATAGGCACCTTTGTTAAGACACCATCAATGATGGTGGCTGAGGTGCTTGCGAGCACTGATTTGGATGTTGTCTGTATCGATGCTGAGCACGCGCCATTTGATCGCGCTGCCATCGACAGTTGTCTATTGGCCTACCGAGCAGCGCAGATGCCGGCGCTGGTGCGAGTGCCCGCGGCTGCACCGGAACATATTTTGAATGCATTGGACTGTGGTGCGACCGGCGTGGTGGTGCCGCATGTTGATTCAGCGGCAAAAGCCAGCGCCTGCGCCAATGCCTCGCGCTATGGCAGTAGCGGGCGTGGCTATGCTGGGTCGACTCGCGCGGCGGGTTATGGGGGTGCCAGCGTCGATGAAAATATCGCGCTCAATCATGGCGAAAATACTGTGATCGCGCAAATCGAAGACCTTGCCGCGCTCGAGCAGATCGATGCGATTGCCGCGGAGGAAGGCATCGATTGCTTATTTATCGGTATGATGGATCTGACCGTTGCGCTCGGTGCAGACAGCGCTGCCGATCCGCGGGTCGTCGAAGCCGCCGACAAAATCTGTGCGGCGGCCTGTGCGAGGAATAAACGGCTGGGTATCTTTGTCCCCAACGTCGAGAGTATCGGTTATTGGCGAGAACGCGGCGTCACGCTGTTTTTAATGTCGTCAGATCATGGTTTTATCAAGCAGGGAGCTAAACAACTGACCGCTCATGCGCGAGCCAGCTTTTAGTTACATTGATGCCATGCGCTTTATTGACGCACAGGTAGGGCCGCTTGATGGTCCTAGCGCGGCACATCGATCCGCCGATCGCCATCAGTACCATAGTGACGATTTATGGGCGGCGGTGGAACTGGCCTTGTCATCCGCGGCGCTTCTTGGTGCCAAGGATGATGTCTGGCTTCCAGTGCAACAAAACAACGCCAGGTTAGGGCCGCTGTAAGAGCCTGTTCAGTCGCTAGCATTTCACCGTCGCCACCTGCGATGACGAGCTTCGATAGCCTAAAACTGGCTGTTTGTTTGTGACGCGAGGCTAACGTTGTGACAGGGTTACACCCTTTGGATCAAAGCGTTAATGCCCGTAAGTCATCGATTATAACGTTCTCTTCCGCCGAGACATTTGGACTGAGAGTCGCGTATTCGCCTGGAAACAGATAACACCTAATGCCGGCTTGGATAGCTGCCTGCTGGTTGGTTTTTGTGTCCTCGATCGCAATCGCCTGGTTGGCGCTAACACCGAGGTTACGGAGCGCGTAGAGGAATACCTCAGGGTCGGGTTTGAGTTGATCGACAGCGTCCATATTGGTGATCAATTCAAAATCATTAAAATCGATAGACTCGGCCAGCCCAGCTTTGATAATTGCCAGAGTATGCGGCGTGGTGGTGGTGAGAAAAGCTACTTTGATATCGCGCTCGCGGCACTGCTGAATGAGCTCAACACAACCGGGTCGTGGTTGGATACCGGTTTTGACTAATTGTTCAAACACCGCCTGCTTATCGCGATGGATTTTAGTGATTTGGGTGTCGTTAAGCGTGCCCCCAGAAAACCGTGCGAGTCTCTTTTGACCCCCGGGTTCGGTGAGCATGCTGCAGTAGGTACCGATATTCCAATGCCATTTTAAATCGCTGATTTCAAATGCTGTGTTGTAGGCTTGTCGCTGTAATTCTGAGGTTTCAGTGAGTACCCCGATTGAGCCAAATAAAAGAGCTTTCATTACTGTTAATTATCCATAGATGGTTAGGTTATTTTAAGTTGCCCACTTTTCTGTTGAGGCCGGCCGGGTAGGGCATTACCGACGTTTTTAGCGCGGTGGATGAACATTGCTAAATACTCAGGCTGAACAAGATCTTAAGCCCACATTTTCAGAGGCTTTATTCACCGCGCACACAACCGTTGCCGAATAGCATACAGGCGAGCGCCTGGTAATCCAAAACTTTGTTATATTTATCATCGTCTCGTCTTTGACAGCAACATGAATGAAAATAATGGCGATAATCGCATTGGTGCAAAACTCATGAACCCCTCTGATCGTATTGAAAAAATCGACGTTGTGGTTTGCAGAGGCAAGGTCATAAAGCCCACAGACTAGTATGGGATCTTACGCAAATGTTGCCGACATTATGCCACTTAACATTAATAATCCCATTAAGGTATAGAGGGCATAATGGCCTAATTTAGCTGTGACTACTTGCCATCTAGGCATTAGCATGGGGGGTGTGTGGGCACCATGTCGGTAGCGAAGAATCAGATGTAAAATAAACAAAAAAGTTACTAACAAACCAACAGACGCGTGGTCTATCCTTGACTCCAATCGATCCCACAGTTGCATTTCTCTGTCAAACTTTTGCGCGACAAATAAGTCCAGCATAATGAATAGCGCCATTATCCAATGGATGATTTTTTGAGATTTTATATAATCTATGCAGATTTTATAGGGCATTTTAAATGCCCTCTTATATTTATTTAGCGCCTTATTAAAAAACAATCATCGAATATATTTTGATAACCGCGCCACATCTATCAGATGTTCACGTTATAAAAGTTCGCACGCTTGATCAAAATCAAGACGCGGTAATCTCTGAAATATACGACTTGGATCTCCATAGCCCAAGCAGCATAAAAAATTCGAAACCACAGAGGTGCCAGCAAAAAATATGTCGTCAACCGCTTGATTGTTAAAACCTGACATCGGCCCACAATCGAGTCCCAACGCGCGGGCAGCCATGATCAACTGAGCACCTTGCAGGGTGCCATTTCGAAACGCAGTCGTCGCACAATAAGCCGGCTTTTCGATAAACATTGGTTTTAGATCGGCATAGGGTACGAGTTGATCCAATCGCTCATAAAAATCATTATCATGAGCGATAATCGCAACCACGGGAGCACCCATTATTTTCTCAACATTGTTACCGGTTAAGGTCGGCCGTAATCGCTCCTTGCTCTCTTCTGACCGCAGAAAAATAAACCGTCCAGGGCAGCAATTTACGCTAGTAGAAGCCATTTTAGTCAGGTCATAGAGCGTACGTAACAGATCGTCGCTAACCTCTCTATCTTGCCAGGCATACTGAGCTCTCGGTTCTCTAAAGAGCAAATCAAGATGACCATCACTCAATGGACTATATCGATTTTTCATTTCAGTAAAGGCCGTTTGGGCAGCCAGAACCTCTTCAGACTTTACTTCAGCGCCTCCATGAAGCATGCGCTGCATCCCGGCCGCTGCCGCCAGCTCTTGGGCAGAAACAGTGTGTTTATTCAAATTACTCATATTTAATCTCATTAATTACTATTGTTGTTCCATCATCTTTACCAAATCACTCAGGCTCGGAGTCGCTGCCCTAAAGCTATCAACATCTTCGCTTGGCATACTAGCGCCAAAAGAAGAGGGAACTTCCGGTCCATATTGCGCCATGATTAAATCTCTTGCGGGTGTATCCGTGGCGGCTATCGTCGCATCCAGAAGATCACCGTCGGTCCAGTGTTCATGAGTAAAGCCAGTAGGATCGCGCCAGTAGTCATACATTTGACTCCCCAGCAGGTGTCTACCGATACCCCATTCATGGTAATACTTATCAACGGTTTTCATATGATAATGACCCGCCATTAGATCATCGACCGAATCAGTAACTTCATAGCCAGCATGCCCAAAGGCAGGTCGTGGCTCGCCCATAATCTGCACATTATTGAGTGTATGATGATCCACGGGCATATCACCTTGATTGCAGCGCATAAAGGCACCTATGGAAGCAGCACCATCTGGTCCTATGAGATTATCGCTGACCAAGAAACCAAGAGTCTTGGCGTACCAGTCTACGGATGCCGCAGCATCGGCAACATTGATGGCTGTGTGCCCTAGACGCTTAACTTTAGAGGTTAATTCATACACCCAACGATCATTATGCAACTGCCATTCATCTGACCCGCGTCCAAACCGCTGCAGGGCGTTCTCTCTTGGCTTGTCTACACCAGTATTGAGCCTTTTGGGGTCAATCGTTATTCGCTCAGCTACTTCCATACCGTAGTAAACTTCAATTTCGATATTATCGGGATCCATAATGGTCACTTTATGACCGCCACCAGGATCAGTATTTTCAACAATTTCAACACCTTTGGCCGCTGCGAGTGCTTCAAGGTCAGAAAAGGCATTAGCTCTATAGGCGGTACCAATATGTCGGTTAGTATTTCCTTTAGTCGCAACATAGCAGTAGGGCGCCGTGCCGGTGCCACGATAAAAAATCGTATCTGCAGTTTCATAGGCCAGGAACATACCAAAATGTTCCATGTACTCTTTTTGTGGCGCCAAATCTATTAGTTCAAAACGCACAAAAATGATATCGGCTATCTTACAAATCGGCTTACTCATTTTTTCTCCTATTTAAAGTGTCTTCATCGTGAACTAGGCATAATTTGTCATTGTCTAAACCGATTTACCTCTGACCAAAAGTGACCTATGTCAGGGTTTTCATCTTCACCATATAGCGCCTTTTTGCATTCGCGCCACTCCTCTTCCTCGAAGTCGAGAATCCCCAGCTTGTAACTTTCTCGCTGCTGCAGTCGGGGCCAATATAATTTAATATTTGGGAACTGATCAGACTGAAGTACCTTGTGAAAGGCGGTGATTTCTAACCGGTGAAAAAGTTGCGCAAGTAAGACATCGGCAGCAGAATACTCGCCGGCTATAAACCCATTGCCATGGCTCAGTTTCTTCTCAATAAAGACCATGCCCTTGGCAACGCTGCTAACAAACTGCCGATATTTAAATCCGGGCGGTTTGCCCAAAATGCGCACTAAAATAAAAATAGGCACTCGGTCTCTGGATGGATGCTTGGTTAGATAATCCCATATCACCGTCCACAGTGGCCTCTTGCACAGCAGATATGCAAGCATTTGAGTGCTGAGGCCCGCCATACTGGTACCAAAATTTTCACCGATCCCAACACCTTCATCAAGAGAGAATTCCTTGACCAAAGCGCGAACTTCAGTATTTTTTGCGGTATCTGCGGGGTATAACTTTGCACCTTGATTTGGTGCTAGGGAATCCAAATATTCAAGAATTTTTATACTGTCATAAATGGGTTGGCCATTGTGCACCAAGGTAGGAACCAGTGATGCAGGATTGATTGCTTTGTAAGCCTTTTGCAAATGCTCACCGGTGGATTCTAATCCAACTCGATGTTGCTTATAGGTAATATCCTTTTCGGCTAGCCCTACTCTGGCAGTTTGGGATGCCAGCGACTCACCATAGCCATAAAGTTCAAATTCTTGATTATATTCGATAGCCATAACGTAAAAACTCCTGGCATCCAGACCAATATCCTAACAGCGCAGACTCGGCATCCAACAGGCGTTTTCAGCCGGACGGATCCTGGAAAATGTAAATATTAGGTGGCCAGTGATAGATTCGTCCATCACAGACCGCCTAATATTTTAAAACTACTGCTAAAAGTTGTAAGTAATTTCGGCACCAACGCGGCGGCCCGGACCATAAATGCTGCGCCCACCGCCGCCCTGACTGGTGGCAAACGTGGTCACCTGCGTACGCATCAATTCATCGTTGCAGTTATTACAATAGACACGAATCGAGGCCGATTCGCTCAAATCCATAGAGGCGGTTAAATTTACTACACCATGGTCAGGCTCCAGCGATATGGCGCGATTACCCGCGTCAAACTGAAACTCGTCTTTATAGCTGTACTCTGCTCGCATTTGTAGGTTGTTCCCCAGATCAGGCGCGTAATTTAATGCAACCGTATAGGCATTTTCTGGTGCAAACTGCATCGGATTACCCGTTTTATCAGCATAATCGCCAAATACTGCATCTTGATTGAAGTAATTGAAATCAAATCTCAGCGCATTAGTGAGCAAATAATTCACTTCAAGTTCAACGCCAGTCATCTCACTCTCGGCAGCATTGTCCGTGAGCCCACTTGGCGCCCCGTTAACCACAATAATGGTTTGTACCTGTTGATCGGTGTAGTCATACTGATAAACCGAGAGGTTCAATTGCATACGGTCATTCATCAATCGCGCTTTATAACCAATTTCCAGCGAGTCCAAGTGCTCCTCTGCAAACCCTCCCACATTACCAGCCTGAGCCCAAGTCGCAAAAGTCACGCCGCCACTTTTATACCCGCTGGAGTAGGTAATATACGCCATAGAATTATCATTGATCGCATAGTCAAGACTGATCTTTGGATCAGTAGAACCGTACTCTAACGTCTGTGGCAATGTAAACGGTGCTGCAACAAATGGGTAACCTGGAGTATTCGTGATCATCTGAGTGATAAAATCTTTCTCATCATCGCTACGACGGATACCGAGAGTTAAGTTAAGCTGATCAGTGACTGCATAAGTTGCCTGGCCATAAAGGGCAATACTTGTATTATCAAGAGTCACGTCCTGACGAGCCTGACTATAGGCTAAACCCTGAACCGCTGGATAGTACTGCGGCGGGATGTTTCCCTCTACACCAACAGAGTAATCATCCATGCGGTAACCTTCATCATTGAAGTAGTAAAGTCCAACCACCCAGGTCAGCCGATCATCCATGGTAAACATTCCGCCATCGACTGATGTAAATCGAAATTCTTGGGTAAGTTGTTTACTGTTCTGTTTTACATCAGTCCAAATAGCATCTCGAGTGGTTGACTCAAAATCGGTTTGTTCATGAACCTCATCACTGGTGCGACTGGTAATCGAGGTAAACAAGAAATTATCTGATTCATGCTCAATCTTTAGGGAGACTAAATCCGACTCAAGATTAGAGAAACCAGGGTGATCCATTTTTACATTTCGCGGATCTAGAGCGGCTTCTCGTAAAATATTGGCTACGGTACCCGCCTGAATTCCAGCCATAATGGCACCGCTTAACGGCGCGGGAAGAAACGGCAGCGGCAGCGCATGGCCCAACTGATACAAACCTAATGGACCCATTTCACCGTTCGCTTGAGCTAATCTTGCCTCTTGATCAAGACTGGTTGTCTGGGCAGTAAATTCGAGACTGGTCTTGTCGCTCAACTGACCTATTAGGTTTACTCGAACAGCATCGGCGTCTTGGCCATCGTTTTTACCAGACAGAATCTCAGTCATGTTGCCATCGTCGGAACGCGTCGAGGCAGATAAACGACCAACCCAATTTTCGGAAATGGCCCCTGACACATAACCACCCACTCGCTGATAGCCCTCATTACCCGCCGCCACTTTCACGCGCGCTTCAAATTCTTCCGTCGGTTTAACGGTATAAAGTGAAACAGCCCCACCAATAGTGTTACGTCCATATAAAGTGCCTTGAGGACCTTTTAATACCTCAATGCGCTCAATATCCACAATGCCTGACAGAGACGAAGAGAAGCGTGCATTATAAATTTCGTCAACAAAAACTCCGACGGAACCCTCAGAGCCCATATCAAACTTACGTGACCCGACACCGCGTATAAAAATAAAGGGCCGTGAATCCCCGTCACCACCCACAGATACGCTGGGCACACTGGTTTCTAATTGCGAAATATCATCCCATCCTGCTTGCTCTATTTGAGCGGCAGAAAAAGCTGAAATTGATGCAGGAACATCTTGTAGGTTTTGTTCTCTTTTCTCTGCCGTTACGATTACCTCTTCTAGAGCAGGTGTATCTGCATAGACACCCTGCATAACAAGTAGCTGGGCGCTAATTGCGCCAATTATTAATTTGTTTTTCATTTTTCTCACCCTCAGACTGTTAATGCCCATATGCTCACAAAGCCTATCAACCTAAATAGCCAAATGGCTATTAGCCATACGGCTAGATTAGCACCTACATAGTGGGTTGGCAAATTTTACGTTTCTATGTCACACCAAATGCCGCACCAGATGATTAAACCTCGCCTTACAGCGCCTGCAAAAAAAACTCAACCAGCACGGCAGCCACTATGCCCGCCATTCTGGTTACCGATGAGTATTTTATTACGGCTATTAACCGTCATTTCGCAAAAACCCGAGATCCACCTTACTACTAGAAGGATCCGGCCATCGAGAGACAATCGCCTTTACACTAGTATGGAAGTTTAGCGCTTCAGGCCCACTGATCTTACTGTCGGTGAACGCGCTATCTTTCCAACCACCAAAACTGTGATTCCACGGTGGTACAGGTATGGGCACATTGATACCGACCATCCCAGCCTGCACGTTATCTGCGTAGTGTTTGGCTGCACCACCATCACGGGTAAATATAGCCGCACCATTACCCAGTGGATGACTGGCAATGATCTCCATTGCATCTTTATAGGTTGACGCCCTGACCACCGACAAAACTGGACCAAAAACTTCATTATCATAGATAGGCATGCCGGGCTTCACGTTATCGACCAGAGTGGCGCCCACTAACCAGCCCTCTTGGTCATCACCTAATCGTCCATCTACACACAGCTTGGCCCCAGAGGCTTCCACCCCATCAATGAGGTTATTAATACGCTGCTGACTCTCTGAACTAATAACCGGCCCCAACTGAACATCTCGGTCTGACGCTGGGCCAATCTTAATGCTGGGAATACGTTCGGCGATTTTGGCGACTAATTGATCGCCGATGTTACCAACAGCAACGACGACTGAGATAGCCATGCAGCGTTGACCTGCTGCCCCAAATGCTGCAGATGCAGCTGCATCTGCAGCCATATCTAAGTCCGCATCAGGGAGGATAATCATATGATTTTTACCGCTACCAAATGCCTGTACCCGCTTATCATTTTCGATGCCTTTGATTCTCAGTTGTTTGGCGACAGCGGTGCTGCCAACAAAACTTAAACCCGCAACCTGAGGATGTTCGATCATCGCCTCAACCACCTCACGACCCCCATTGACTACATTTAAGACGCCAGCAGGCAGGCCCGCTTTATGCATTAGCTCTGCGATTAAACGAAATGCTGAGGGAACTTTCTCACTGGGTTTGGCAATCACAGTATTACCACAGGCTATTGCCATAGCGCACTGAACTAGTGGAATCATGACCGGAAAATTAAACGGACTCACGGTACAAATCACACCAACCGGGTAACGAGCATCCATGACATCGATGCCGGTTGACACATTTTGTGTAGTGGCCGAGCGTAACCAGCTACCCATGCTGGCACCGTATGCAAGCCCCTCAATACCCTTGTCAACTTCCGCCGAGGCATCTGCGAAGGTCTTACCAGCCTCTACGGTACAAATTTCAATCAACGCATCACGATGTTCTATGATCATCTGCCGGCAAGCGAGTAAGATCTCTGCTCGATGGCCTAAACCCTTGGCTGACCAGCTGCCAAAGGCCTTGTGCGCCGCTTGCGCTGCTGCACCCAACTCTTGAGCTCCGGCATTTAATACGCTGCCAATTTTGGCGCCAGTTGATGGATTAAATAAATCCGAAGAATATCCACCGACGCTAACTGCTTCCCCATTTACAAAGTGATTCACCATGAAGTACTTCCTTAATGTTGACTATTTTATTGGGTCTTTTGTGTGCTTTATTTAGCGCTTAAAGTGCTTTTGAATAGGCCTATTAAACGGCTCTACCCACGACCAAATATGATGGGATAACATTGGTGCAAATTGTTTTAAACGCCGATGCGAGAGATTAAGTTTAGCCAGCAGGCTAAAATAAGTCAATCACCTAATAAGTAGCCCGTTTTAGTCACATTAAAAAGGTTATCCTTGAGTCGTATCGACGCATAATTCAATTTTCCCTTGCGTTGACCAGCAACACCCTTGACGGATAATAGCCATGTGGCTAAAATAAATTATTGTGTACTTTAAAACTCAGGCCTTTAAGTATGAAAAATTATGATGTCGCAATAATTGGTTATGGTCCAACTGGCGCTATGATGGCTCACTTACTTGGCCTGCAAGGATTAAGCACGCTAGTAGTAGAATCTAATCTCGATATTTATAAAATCCCCAGAGCCGTTCATTATGATGGCGAAGCAATGCGGATTTTTCAGTCACTCGGCATGATTGATGAGATCAAAGAGTCCAGCCGAGAACCCGGATTCGCATCGTTTTTAAACGGCTTTAATTGGAAGATATTTCATCAGGATCTGACCAAGAGCGATAGGGTACACCATTGGGCAAATAGCCATTTTTTCTCTCAGCCTGAGCTTGAAAAACTTCTTCGCGGCAAAGTCAATCAATGCGCCTCGGTAGATCATAAACTAGGCTGGCGGCTTAAAGACCTCGATCAAGATAGCACCGGTGTGACAGTAACGATCGCCGAGCATGAGGGCCAGCAGACGGCGGAGTTTCGTTGCTCCTATCTTCTTGGCTGTGATGGCGCTGCTAGCAGTACCCGGGAATTAGTCAACATCCCTCTGACCGACCTGGGATGCGACGAACCCTGGCTCGTTTGTGATCTTATGCTCAAAAAAAGCATTGAGATCAAGGATGAGATTTACCAGATTTGCGATCCTGCCCGCCCTACGTCACTTATTCCCTGTGAGACCGGCCACATACGCTGGGAGTTCATGCTAAATGAAAGTGACAATCTCCATGATATTGAAGTTGAAGGCAATGTTCGAGCACTCATGGCACCTCATATCGGCAGACTCAACAGCCAACTCACTGAAAATGATGGCATCCTGATTCGCTCAAAGGTCTATCGCTTTCATGCACTGCTGGCTAATCAGTTTGTGCGTGGACGTATATTGTTGCTCGGCGATGCCGCCCATCAAATGCCTCCCTTTCTTGGGCAGGGGCTCTGTTCAGGACTCCGTGACGCATACAACCTAAGCTGGAAGTTAGGCGGTGTAATAACGAATAAGTGGGATCCCAAAGTACTTGAGAGCTACCATAGTGAGCGCCAACCCCATGTTGAGGAAGTGATAAACCTCGCCATTCAACATGGCGAGATAATTCAAACCCGCAACCGATTCAAGGCGATCGTGCGGGATCTATTTTTATTGCTCGGCCGGCTCTTTCCGCCGTTGATCGCGTCGATTAAATTTGGTCAACAATGGCGCTTAGGTAAGGGTATATTTGCCGAGGATAGAGCGCCTCTGAACCGCTTCATGTTGCGCCAATGCATTATTACGCTAAAGAACGGCGAACATGCTCTATTAGATGATCTACTATCCGACTCCTTTAACATTGTCGGCTTTAATACCGATGTAGATCCGTTGGTTAGCCAACAAAACACCGAATTCTTGGGGTCACCTTTAAAAACATTTAATGTAGGCGCGCACGGACAGGGTGTTGACGAGACAGGGGCTTTGCATCGCTGGGCTGATGAGCATCAGATTGCAATCGCTATTTTAAGGCCCGACAAACAAATCTATGGGCTTTGTTATCAGCATAGCGTCAAAAGCTTAGATCAGCAGCTCGCTGATTTATTAGGTCAATTAAAAACTCAATTGACCTAATAAAACTCACTTTAATTCGCAGCATTATCTATGACAAAGTCATGGATTACTTCGGCACAGGTAAGAGGGTTTTCAACGACATTGAAATGTGCCGCATCGGGTATGAGTCAAAATCGACTTAGCCTTGCTTTTTGCTTTTTGCTTGAGCTTGAGTGAACGGTAGTTACCGCACTGTTGGATCAATCCCTGGGCTTTATTTAGAGGGTCCTGACCCACCAATCCTGGATAGAGATCACATACGTCATTGGCATATACATTATAGCGGCCGAGATACGGCTGATCAGAGATTAGCGTTCCTTTAGCGTTGACGGCAAATTCATCCTCACCCTGAAATTGCATGATCGGCACATTACTCTGCAGCAATGGCTCGCGGCTTTTTACTTCATCGGTCGAGTCGGTCTGCATCATAGTTTGACTAATAATTAATTGTATCCTCTTTGGAAAAGCTAGCGGTTTGTACAGCAAGTGCGTTTTTCTGTCATAGCCTTCGGTGCCGCGCTTTGACTTCACGACAGACGCGACAAAGCCAGGTGACAGTAGATCAACAGGTCGCTTAAATCGAATGACCGCAAAAAATAGAAATTGGCACTGCCAAGGAATAATCATCTGACGGTGCGGGGGGCCTACAATTAATTTGGGTGCTAGGGCTGACCATGCATCATCATAGCGATCCCATAGTTGGAACCCGCGGGAATAACTCAGAGCGATATTGGGATTCGAACCAATCAGGTAATCAAAAAGCATGGCGCCTCGGTAATGGCCAACAAAGTGCGCCTGACTAACGCCTAATTGCTAAAGAATACGTCCCGCCGTATTCGCTTGATTATGATGATCAAACCTTGGATCGACTGACTCTTCTGATCGATCTAATTCACCATTAAAAGGGAACAATCGGCCAGAATAGCGCGCCTTTAAAGTCTCAGATAGTGCCAAACGAGTATCTGATTCAACAAAGGGTAGCTGTATAATGAGACAACGCAGATAAGGATTTAGACGACAAAGATTGGCGACCAACCAGTAGAGGGTTTCACCGGCGTCTGTGGGGATTCCACCCATCAATACCATGGTGTTATCTTTCGTGGCAGTGGCATTGCCGCCTTCGGTCACCCGATGTCCAAAGTCATCTACATCGACTGGATATTCTCGAAAATACAAGCCCTCGATAGAAAAGTCTTGATACTCGTTACGTCGTGAAGTGCTTGCCCCCCTAAAACAGCATGCAACACGAGCGTATAATTGCACTAGCAGTATAAAGGGTCGAATCAGCAGGCCCAGAATAAGCGACGTGGCTTTATTGAGTGTGCGCGTAAATAAGTATCCGTTGAAAATCAATCACTGTATAAAATACTTAGGCTTAGAAATTTAAATCACTTGAATATGTTAGCCGTACGGCTAAAACTTGCAAGACAAATCTGGATGCGTACAATAAAATTATGATTTTTTGATAAAAGAGATGTATTTAATCAGACATGAAAGACTTGCCGAAAGAATCAGCTGCCACTGAGCGTGGTCGTTCCAGTGTTGAAGAAAAACTTATAACGGCTGCCTGCTCACTGCTGGCGAAAAGCGGCCCCAATGCAGTATCTAATCGCGATATCGCAAAGCTTGCTGGCGTCAATCATGGGCAAATTCACCATTATTTCGGGAGCAAACATGGTCTTCTGAAAGCCGCTATGTCTCGAGTTTCGCAAACTCACTGGGACAATACTCAAGCGAACGGATATATTCCGCTCAAGGGTTTAGGTGGGGACCAACTTTATGCTTTGGCCGTGGTTAGGTGCGCTATCGATGGTGAGTTAGAATTAGCAACTCAACATGTCACTGACAACATTTCAGTCCCAAGACTGGTTCTCGAAAACCGTATAAAATCTCAGGATTCCTCGCTAACCCCTTTGGATGCCCAATGCGCGATGGCTGTTCCCATGGCCATTGAAATGGGCTGGGCTGTTTTGGAGCCTTACATTTTCAACACTTTGGATGTAAAAGAAGAGGACGTTCAAAAAGTCCGCGAGCATGTCGCAGCCACATTGACAATGATTATCGACGGTAAAAACGCCGTCGACACAAGCCAATAGTTTGCCACGTTTTTTAACGCACCTTCTTCCAATCGCTAACCACTAGAAATCGGTGGTTTTGTGATTAGCTAAGTTATAGCGCGTTCAGTTTGACCTATTCTAGCCGTCCGGCTAAACTGACTGAAGGTCATTGTCTAAGCAGGTATAAAGATGCGGAATTCTCGGTGGTTTAATGAGGCACTCATGCTGTCGTTGATTTTGATAGCTAGCCTGTTTAACCATGCGCAAGCCGCCGCAAATAAATCCTCTGCTCCTAATATTGTGATTATATTAGCCGATGACCTAGGCTGGAACGACGTTGGGTATCATGGTAGCGAAATTAATACCCCCAATATTGATCGTTTAGCCGCCGAGGGCCTTGAACTGGATCGCTTTTATGCCCAACCTACTTGTAGCCCTACTAGAGCTGCATTAATGACGGGCAAGTCTCCCAAGACCTTGGGGATTAGCCGCGCTATCGCTAAAAATCAGAAAACGGGCCTTGACCTCAGCGAGCGTATACTGCCTCAGCGATTGAATTCACTCGGCTACCGTAGTCTGATGGTTGGCAAATGGCACCTAGGCAACTACACCCCTGCTTATGCCCCTCCAGCCAGAGGTTTTGAGCACTTTTATGGGTTTTTGAGTGGCGGCATTGGCTATTGGGATCACAATCACGGGGGCGGTCACGACTGGCAACGGAATGGAAAAACCATTCGTGAAGAGGGCTACGCAACCCATCTTTTAGGAGATGAAGCCGTACAGTTGATCGAACAGCACCAATCCCAGCAGCCGCTTTTTCTGTATCTAGCGATGGCAGCACCCCACATGCCAAATGAAGCACCGCAATCTAGCATCGATGAATATGCATCGATTAGTAACCCTAATCGGCGTATACATGCAGCAATGGTGACGGAGTTAGATACGCAAATTGGTCGCGTTATGGATGCACTTAAAAAGCGACAGATGCTCAACAATACCCTTATATTATTTGCTAGCGACAACGGTGGATTAAGTGGTGATAGCCCAGAAGGTGCATCTGTAATAAGAAGACTGGGTAAACTTGGGGACTTCTTTTTTGGTCGGCCTGTGCCTATTAGCGTACTCGAAGAATTTGCAAAATTCGCCTTTGACGGTGGCAGTGACAACGGTCTTCTACGAGGCACAAAAACAAGTACCCTAGAGGGCGGCGTGCGAGTCCCTGCATTGCTATGGTGGCCAGAACAGATTCCTGCAGGAACGTATCCTGAATTTATTTCTGTCTCTGACATCCTGCCAACGTTTCTCGAGGCCGTTGGCGGACCCCAAAGTATTCCAGAGGGTATTCACGGCGCTTCCCAATGGCGCTCGTTGGTAAAAGGAGAGCAGACACCAAAACCAGATTACTTGGTCACGGGATTTGATAATACAGCCCTCTACCAGCCGCCATGGAAGCTAATTACTGGTGACAGAGTCGAACTTTACGATGTATTTGCCGACCCAACTGAAAGCAATGACATGGCAGCCCTCTACCCAGAACGCGTCGTTCAGATGCAAAAAATAATTCAGCAGTGGCCCGCCGGTGAAGAACGGGGCGTGGAGATTAGAGAAATTATTTTTGACATGGATACCTTTGGGGGACCTGAGGATCGTATCCCTTGGGCTGAAGCCGCCATTGAAAATGCTAAAAAAGAAACTTTACCTAATGACAATTAACCCAAGACAACAGTGGGTTCGTTTATTGCTAATCCTGGTGTTAGGCTCGTTAGCGGGGGTGGTGCCGCTAGTCGACCTAAATTCAAGCCACCTGCTGCACCCGGATTGGTCTATGCAAGCACGTTTTCATATGCTCTGGGAGCTACTGATTTTTTCGATCATTGGCTGGCATTCACTCTATCTACTTTGGCTAAGCCCCTGGATGATCATGACACGTATACATATTGTCATAGTGATCACGCTGATAGTTAACAGTGCATTTCTAGCAACCACAGCCCTAAGGTGTTTTTATGGTGGCGCGCTTGCCGATGAGCATGGTGGCGTCCCTAATCATGCCTAATGGCTGGGATCCAAACCTTACGGTGGTGATCGCAACAATATTGCTACTGGTCGTTACTTGGTGGCTGTCAAAGGAGAAGGAAAATGGTTAAGCTCTTTAAAGAAGACATAAAGACGTCAGAGGTGTTGGCATGGAAAGGCGTACACCTGTTTCATTTTAGCGGCTCATCCTGCTCGCAAAAGACGCGGATTGTCCTCAATTTAAAAGGCATTGAATGGGTCTCACACCCGATTAACCTTTTAAAAGCAGAAAACTATAGCCAATGGTATCTTGGCATTAACCCTCGCGGACTTTTGCCAGCATTGGTGCACAATGGCGATGTGTACATAGAGAGTAATGACATCGTCAGCTATCTGGATGGAACCTTCGAGACACCAAAACTAATACCTAACGATCACAGGGACCGTATTTTAGAGCAACTCAATACTGAAGATGAATTACACCTAGATTTACGGACGCTAACCTTTGGTTTTTGCTTACCTAAATTTTTAACCGGTAAGCCGCCAGCGGCACTAGACGCCCTGGAGTCCAGTGCGGGCACTGTCGAGGGAAAAACAGATAGCCATAAAAAAATTCAGCTGGCCTTTTGGCGCGAGCTAGCCGAACATGGTGTTACCCCAGATCAAGCAATTAACTCCGCAAAACGGTTCAAAAAAGCCTTTTCAAGCGTAGAGAAACAATTGGCAGACCAAGCGTTTCTCTACGGCGATGAAATTAGCATAGTTGATATTGTTTGGTTTATTTATGCCCATCGCCTCAAATCCACAGGTTACCCATTCAAGCGTTTACACCCCGGTTTAGAGTCTTGGTATAGCGCGATACTTTCTCGCCCTGAAATTGTAAAAGAAGTTGCGGATCCTGTCCCTCTCAAAGTCATCCGATATCTTACACAACGCTATCAGGCCTTGACCAACGCCACCTTTGAGAAAGTCACGGGCATTTAATTTTCATCAGTATAACCAGACTGGGCTGCTTATTTCCCTGCGTTCGCTTTTTCGCGGGCATTGGCTAATAGTTTAGAAAACGCTTCAGGCACGATATCGGCTCGCGAATGATCGGCAATCCGCACACAACGATTACGCAGCGTGCCAAGCCCTTCAATAGATGTAGTGAGCATATCGCCATCACGAAGATATTTGCCATCTATCACTCCAACACCCGCTGGGGTGCCTGTAAAAATGATATCACCTGTCTTCAGCGTGACTATTTCAGACAGATAAGCGATCAAATAAGGAATATCAAAAATCAGGTCACTAACATTATCTTTCTGCCTTAGTTCCCCGCTGACATCGCATTGGATTTCCATTGAATGATAATCTTGCAAAGACTCTAGAGACGTGAGTACCGGGCCTATGGGGCCAAATGTATCAAACGATTTCCCCAGATTAAACTGAGGCGGCGCAGCACTAAATTGCATTGGGCGGTCAGAAATATCTTGACCGACACATAGACCTGCAACATGTTGCCAAGCAATTTCTTTGGCAATATCCTTGCCGGGCTTACCGATAACTGCCACTAGCTCGGCTTCGTAATCAACATAATCACTGCGCATTTCAATATCGGCCGTGGGGCCGCTGATACAAGAGGTATGCTTGGTAAACACCATGGGTACTGGTGGCATTGCCATATTCGACTCTTCGGCATGGTTGCGATAATTGAGGCCCACCGCATAACAGTTTTTGGGGTTCGGAACTGGCGGGCCAAGCTCGACATCCGCAAGTTGACCACTGGCTTCAAAATTATCTAGTTGAGCGCCGAGTGCAGACAGCTCCGATAGCGCCTCAAGCGCCTGCATCGGATCCTGCGAAAAATTACCCTGACTTATTTTTTCCAGATCGTAGTAATCCTCACCGGACACCAAAGCCGCCCTGCCATCGATATTTGCCAACTTAAAACCCATGAAGTTTCCCTCAAAATCTATTTATTAGACTTTAATCTTAGCCAGACGGCTAAATAAAAGCAAGCTGTTTCAAAGTCCTTCGCTGATTATCCCTAGCAAAATATTCGCAACGCTTTTGGTCGAACACAATAGGGTAAAAAGGCACAGTTTCAAAGAACTAGACGGGTTGTGCGACTGGCGGCAGCATATTCGGATACAGCTTTATAGGGCTGTTGCTGAGGATTTTTATCCCCATGCAAATAATTTTTCCAGCCACTCAGATTAGAATCGCGGTTCCACACCCGCTTATCAGTAATCATATGGCTGGAGGCTGTAACACAGCGGTCATCTACCATCGTGCACAGCAGCAACTGGAAAGCCAGCTGTATATCGGTTTTATCTCTAACATATAACGCCAAACTGCCACCGGCACTGATGCCACCAATAGCAATGCACGCCGGATCCACTGAAACCTGATCTTTATTATCCACAACCCATTGCAAGGCACTGCTAGCGTCATCTAAGGTGGCTGGAAAAGGGCGCTCCGGTGCCAGACGACAGTCTACTCAAATAATCGCAGAGCCCGCTTCAACGACCATTTAACGAATGATATGGTCGTTCGCGTCCATTGATCCCAGGCAATAACCACCGCCATGAATTCACCACAATGCAGGTAATGGCTCTACCTGATTTTCTGGCCGATAAGCGCGCGCCCATGCGTCTGGAGCATTGGCTTGTTGAAGCCAGGAGTCCGCAGATTCAATATTTTTTATTTGTGGTAAGTCACTAATTATCTTGGCGCGCATCTGTCTAGTTTTAACCAGGCCTGTCCAGATATCTAACTCGAGAAATTATTTAACAGATGCGGTTAGGTCAGTATCGAGTAAGTTTATATTCCGATTAATTATCTACCCCGATTAATTTTTATAATTGAATGAAACAACGGTTAAGTGGCCGAATAGGTAGGAGTCGAACCCACCAGGCATCTCAATGGCACCTCACTAGTTGTGAAGACCAGGCGCCGGTAATCCCCCGGAAATTAATTGAAGTCGAAAGTAGAATTTTCTCGTATGATTTGCTCAGGAGATTCTGCATAAAGAAGTCAAGATTTACAGATAGCCAAATATTAGCGATATTGAAGGAAGCAGAAGGCGGCCAGCCCGTGCCAACCCTCTGCCGTGAACA
>DDJS01000158.1:89463-90626 GCA_002339165.1 Cellvibrionales bacterium UBA2618
GCGGATGAAAGAGCTGGAAGATGAGAACCGGCGCCTGAAGAAAATATATGCCGAAGAGCGCTTGATTTCGGAGGTCCGAAATCAAGCGCTGAGGGAAAGTGGTAAAGCCATCTCAGCGTCGACAGACGGCTAAGGTGGCGACTGAGAAGTACAAAGTCAGCGTAAAACTGGTGTGTCTAGCGTTCCAAATCCGCGAAACGTGCTACCGATATCAGCCAAAACTGAGTCAGAAAAATGCTCTCATCGCAGACTGGTTAATTCAGATTACACACAATCAACGCAACTGGGGATTTGGCCTGTGCAATCTCCATCTGCGCAATGTGAAGGGCTTTGGGTGGAATCACAAGCGGGTCTATCGTATTTACCGTGAGCTGGAGCTTAACCTTCGCATAAAGTCAAAGAAGCGCTTAGTGCGGCAGAAGCCAGAACCCCTATCGGTGCCAATCGCCATCAACGATTATTGGTCAATGGATTTCATGCATGATCAGCTGTCGGATGGCAGACATTATTGCTTGTTCAACGTTATTGATGATTTCAATCGTGAAGGGCTCGCCGTTGAAGTTGACTTCTCATTGCCCGCCATCCACGTTAAGCGCGCTTTGGATCAGGTCATTGAGTGGAGGGGTAAGCCGCGGCAGATCCGTTGTGACAACGGGCCAGAATACATTAGTGAGTTGCTGGCGGGCTGGGCAGAAGACCGGGGTATCGATGTACTGTTCATCCAACCTGGAAACCCTCAACAAAACGCGTATGTTGAGCGGTACAATGGCACAGTAAGATGCGATTGGTTAAGCCATTATCTCTTCGCGGCAATTGAAGAGGTTCAAGACTATGCGACTCGTTGGCTCTGGACTTACAATCATGAAAGACCGAATATGGCACTTGGCGGTAGAACACCAAAACAGAAGTTGGCGTTAGCTGCATAACTCTCTACTTTTAACTTCGGTTATTAATGGGGGGATTACCGGATCATCTCAATTGGATTGATTAGCCGCTTAGTCAATGGGAGCCATTAAATTATAAAAATGGTGTCTCGTTTGTTACAAGGTTTGTAAAAGAAAATCAGCGTGTGTATTGAAATAGCTAAAGAAAAGAGAGCGCTTAAAACCTGCTTTTTTATAGCCGAAAAATACAGCGCCAATATTGAGCGAGGAGCGGTAAAG
>DDJS01000158.1:90959-92599 GCA_002339165.1 Cellvibrionales bacterium UBA2618
AAAGCGTTAATCATATACAAGCTTTTAATAATCTTTCTATCGTTTTAAAGTTTTAAGTATTTCGTCTACTTTCTCATCAAATTCCTTTTCGCTGTTTAATGCATCTTTTACACATTCTTTCATATGGGTTTTTAGGATGTTGCCTTCAACTGTTGAAATAGCACTTCTAACTGCTTTGATTTGGTTGAGTATATCAATACAGTACTTTTTCTCCTCAATCATCTTGGTAATGCCACGAATTTGACCCTCTATTCTTTTAAGACTTGGTATTTGCTTTGTGTGACATGAGCTTTTCATATTAATCCAGGAATTAGGTAGGTGAATATTGAAGCAATAATAAATAATGCTACTGAAAAATAGTAAACATACCTTGAACGTTGTCGTATTTGCATACAGAGTTTGCCAACTTCAGGGTCCGCAGGGCAGGGCAGGTAAAAACTTTTATAATTGGCATAACCAGCAATACCAATCATCACCAATGCGAAGAGTGTTATATAAATCTTATATTTTGAAAGCACTATAAGAAATGGAAAAACTGTGATTAAACTTGCGAAAGACGCGCCAGCCCCAATTGCAACAAACAATGCTGGTAAAGCACAACATATTAGGGTTGAGGAGGAAGCAAACAAAGATAAAAAGTTAGCAGTTTTATCGTTCATTATTTTTTAATGTAATAATATTCATATCAACGGCATTCTGACCATTTATAAGAATATTTTGTTTAACGTCGGCAAAATCAATAATCTCCTCAAGTGAATAAGCCAGTAAAACTTCGCCTTTAGTTAAATCAATATCTATTTTTTTAACCTTGTCATCTTTTTCGAAAGTTTTCTCGATACCTCTCGCACAAAAATCACATACCATTCCTTTCACATTGATAATTACAACTTGAGAATTTGTAAGGTTCTCAATAAACCTATAAAACCTTTCAGGGTTGACTTCTAGATTTTTTCCGTCAATCGTTCTCTCATCAAGATAATCGTTATATGAGTGATGTATTTTATTTTCATAGTTGCCTGCCCATGAAAATGAAGTGAAAATAATTAAAATTAGGATTATTTTTCTCATAATTGCCACTTAAAATCTGTACATAAGATGCACATCCCACGCAGAGTGGTTGCTATAACCAAACTCCATGAGAATATTGCCTTTAAAAAACTTTAATACTGGATAAGTTGACCATTCACTATCCAAAGAATTTTCTTTTATCTTTATCATAATCCAAGTATGAAAATCACCATAGTCACCAAGATAAGGGGCTATTCCTAGTTGATAGTGTTGCTCTTTATAGTTTGTAAGTTCGTGTGTAACTTGCTTTAACGCAAAACTTGCATACCATCTTCTTGTTTCCCAATCTCCGTGAATACCATAAAAATAATTAGTCAGACCTTTTGAACTTATGCCAGATTGAAAGTACAAATTTCTCTGAGAGTATTCAGTATTTTTTCTATCGAGAAGATAAGAAAATCTTGCATATGAATAACTATCATCGAACACTTTGTCGCTGATACTTTCAATCCCAATAGAATATTTGTAAGACGGGGAGTAGTGGTAATAGAGAGAATTTTTCATACTGTCTGAAAACGCCATGAGGGTTGAGCCACCAGTATATGATATGGGTCTGGCATCAACTCCTAATG
>DDJS01000158.1:92990-93200 GCA_002339165.1 Cellvibrionales bacterium UBA2618
GCATCTGTCAAACCTTTGGGTTTGACAGACTACTGCTCAGGCAGCGAGAATAAAATGAAGAGCTTCCCTACTTTGTTAGGTATGCGTATTAGCGTGCTTACTGACTTCTAAATTTTACAAGTCAGTAAGGTCAAAAGTGTTGCAGAAAATAAGGTTCTTTAAGATGCGTAAAAAGTAAAATTAATCCAAAAATTTGTAAACTCTATTTAA
>DDJS01000158.1:93603-106990 GCA_002339165.1 Cellvibrionales bacterium UBA2618
CCCATTGATTTATGTTTATTTTCGATTTGCAAATTTGTTACAAATGACCGCTAAAACAGGCGGGGGAACAAAGAAAGTTACAAACGGCGGCGATAACAGCAAAGCATAAGTAGCAGTTAAAAATAGCAGCGTTAAATCACCCTGATACTCGATAAATGAGGCTGATTTTGTTGTCGAACGTCAATCAACACAGAGTGGTATGAGAGTAAATACGTGACTACTACCCGCTTGAGGAAATTTACAGATACAGTCGGCTTGTCTTGATTGTCTAAATATAAATTAAAAATGTACTCACAGGGTAAATTAAGTAATGTTAAGAAATAATAGTCTATATCAAGTGTGCAAGTGTTCTTTCGTAGCGGTAAATTTTATAGCGCTATTTTGTTTTTTTAGCGTCTCTTATGCTTAGATTGCTGCAAAATCCGGACTTGAAGAAATAATTGTGCTGACCCAGCGCAGAGAGCAGCCGCTAATGGGTGTCCCAATAGCGGTTTCAGTGATACGCAGTGAAACAATTGAGACATTTAGCATCGAGCATAGCCATGATTTGTCGCTTGTTAATTCCGGACTGCTGTTTACCAATGTATCTGGAACGAGACAGGTTAGTTTGAGCGGGGTGGGTACTGGATATTCAGGCACTGATCTTTCAAATACTATGACAGTTTATACAGGCCAAGCATACATCACGGCTCAGGCCGGCGGCAGACAGTTTTTCTTTGATATGGGAATATGCACATTTTGAAGGGGCAGCAGGGGAGCTTGCATGGTCGCAACGCTGCCGGTGGTGCGATACTTTTTTCTACGAGAAACCCAGATTTAGAATCGCTTTTCGGCTACACCCAAGCTGGCTTCGGCGAGCTGCCAACTGCTGCATTTGATCGAGAAAACAGCTCTTATAAAAAGTATGCTGAGTTTAGGGGGCAGCGAGCGACAGGTTTAATCTGCCATTTTTGTGAGGGTTGTGGAGACTCAGCGGCGGCTGCATCCATCTTGGATCATGATGCGACAAACCAGATGACCAATAAAGTAGCGCAACAGAATGCGCTGGATCATCATGGGACGCAAATGATTGCAGGAGATACACTTAACGCAAGGATATCTGCCGAAGTTGCTGCGTTGAATGTTGACTTTGAACCCACAGAAAGCCTTATGCTTGGTTTTTTTGGACTGTCTTTGGATCGCAAATATTCCGATTATAGTAGGTCAACCTTTGTACCTGCATACCTTGCTAAACCTAGCGCCCAAGGCTTTACCGCAGGGGTGGCAGAAGATTTATCCGGCTATCAAACGGCTAATTCAGTTGAATTAACGTTGAGTGGTGATATCTCCTACAGGTTCAATATTTGTGAAGCTATGAAAGGGGAGGCTTCGGGAATGGTCTTTCACTCCGATGAATATGACATGATCGCAGCAGCACGTGGCCCCTCTCGCCTTGATAGGCAGGACGCTCTGACTATGATCAATTTGAATTTCACCGTCAATCATTCAAATGGCTGGGAGACAGATTTTTATGTGACCAATGCATTGGATGAGGAATGGCATTTTGAATTGTAAACGCAAGCCGACGGGACTGTGGAGGCACTGGATTGCCTCGCATGGCAGGTGCCAGAGTAAGGTATGACTTCTAATACCAGCGTGTTAAAAAAACTGATTGAACAGCTATCTTCTCGTTTTGACAGTTCAATAATTATCTTGGGCGAGGATGTTAGTAGTAAGTATCATGCGGACTGGAGTGGCGCAACCCCCTGTGCTCCACCAGTTTTATTGCGACCGAAGACAACGGCTCAACTGTCACAAATAATGGCACTGTGCTTTGAACAGGATCAGCCTGTGGTTATTCAAGGGGGGTTGACCGGACTCGCTGGCGGTGCAACTCCGCTAAGCGGTGAAATCGCGATTTCCCTGGAGAGAATGCAGGGCATTGAAAGCATTGATCCCTTGGGTATGACGGTGACGGCTTTAGCAGGTACACCACTGCAGGTTATACAGGAAGCCGCTGACGAACATGAACTTTCATTACCACTAGATTTGGGCGCTCGAGGAAGCTGTCAAATCGGTGGTAATGTCTCTACTAATGCTGGCGGTACCGAGGTCATTCGCTACGGTATGACTCGCGCTCTTGTGTTGGGCCTCGAGGTAGTTTTGGCCGATGGTACCGTAGTCACCGCAATGAATAAATTAATTAAAAATAACTCGGGGTACGATCTTAAGCACCTTTTTATCGGCTCAGAGGGAACCCTTGGGATCGTAACGCGTGTGGTGCTGCAGCTACAGCCAAAAGCGCGAACTACCCACACAGCGCTCTGTGCAGTGAAGGACTATGATTCGGTTATTAAACTTTTGGTAGCGCTGAAGCGCAGTCTTGGCTCTGGACTGACAGGTTTTGAGCTTATGTGGCAAAGCTATTATGACAAAGTCCTGGAGGTCAGCTCCGGCCTATCGAGTCCCTTCGGCCACCAATTTCCATTTTATTTATTGCTCGAATATATCGATAATGATCAAGAATTGGGTGCGGATCGCTTTGAATCTGTGCTTTATCGGCAACTGGAATCTGAGCTTTTAGAGGATGCGATGATTGCAAAATCCTTGCAGGATGCTGAGATGTTTTGGCAAATACGCGATGGTATCGGAGAATTACTTCAGGTTTTGGGTCCGGTATCTAATCAGGATGTCAGCCTGCCAATTGCCGAGATTGGTGTGTTTGCTACAGAGCTAGAACAGCGTTTAAAAGCTAAGTATCCAGATATTGCCATTTTATTATTTGGTCATATTGGCGATAACAATATGCACGTATGCGCCTACACCGGACGCGATGAAGATAAAACACGGATAAGTCATGACATTATGCATTTGATTGGCGACTACTCCGGTGCTATCACGGCAGAGCATGGCGTAGGAGTTTTGAAACGCGACTACCTCTCGCTCTCTAAAAGTCCAACTGAAATAGCGCTGATGAAAACGCTAAAGGAGGCGATTGATCCCAAGGCAATTCTTAACCGCGGCCGAGTGTTTAAATAATCGGTCTTTAATGGTTTTATCAACACTGAATAAAATAATAAAGGATAGAGAAATTGAAATGGGTAGATTAACCTCTGACTAAATTTTGTAGCTTGACGCTATCTATATTGGAAATATTATGTGATTTGTTAAGCGAATATAGAGAGGGAGAATATCATTTTGGAGAGCACATAATATTTAATTTCATAGAGTGGAAATGACAATATTTTAATAATGTACGGATGTTTATTGACTAACCTAACCAACCGAGATTATCGCCCGATAGAAAAGCGTTCTCCTGGAAACCAGATTCAAGCGTTTGCACTAACACGTTAGGTTGAACACAGAGCACATCAAAAAGTATGTTTTTGCCTTCGTATGTATATTTATAAGTTTCGATGATTCTTGCCACATCTTAGAAATCCTTAACATTTTTTAAATCAGTATCTTAGGGAATTTAAAAGCCCCTTCCGGGGCTTTTTTTTGGTGTCAGCGGTGATCACTGTACTTAGCCTGTAGGGCATTGATTAATAGCAGTGGATGTGAATTTATAATACTACTATGTTACTTCTTGTGTTGCCGAAACGAACAATAGTGAAACCATAGCCCAAGGTTCCAACTTTTAAGAAAATCACGTTTAACAACAGCAAACCCTTATCCATCTCTACTGACCTAAAAATTATAGCTGGCCTCAACACCATAAAAACGGGGCATATTCGGCAAGCGCGCAATGCCTGTTGCACCAAAGAACGCTTCCGTCGCAACTCGTTCGTCCGTGGCATTTTTAACAAATAGCGTGACTTTATAGCCATCTTTTTCAACACCCGCACGCAGGTTGACCAAGTCAGACGCGCCCGATTCAATAACGTTATCTAACTCCCACGATAAAGGCCCCTTGCGGATATAGTCAGCTCTCATAATTACATCTAGCTCGTCGCTAACGGCAGCGACGTACTCAACACCAAGATTTGCGCTATATTTATGCACTCCGGGTACATTATTGCCCGTTATATCGCCATAATCAGTGGTGGCCGTAAACCCGTCAATTTCAGCATCGACGTATCCGTAACCAAGATTAAATCTTAGGCCTTCAGAAGGCTGGATAAGAGCCTCTATTTCTAATCCTCGAGAAGTACTTGCGTCTATACCCAGGTTTTCAAGCGTAAAAGTAGCCAGGTTAAGTCGCGTGAATTGGGTGTTTTCGCTATCAATAGTAAATACAGCACCTGTTAAAATCATCGCCCCACCCCACAGCGTTGATTTAAAGCCAAGCTCAACATTTTCCGAAACTTCTTTGTCAAATCCCCTCAATATGGTCGGGTCAAATTCATTAAATCCTCCGCTTCGGAAACCCTTAGACGCAGACAGATAAGTCATCGTATTGTCTGTTAGCTGATAAGAAATTTGTAATTTTGGCTGCACTTCACTGAACGTTTTAGAAGCCTTAGTTAATCCTTTTTGACGTTCGTCAAACGATTCGCGCTTGTCCTCATCATATCGCAAGGCAAAGGCTACAGACCAATCGACATTGATTGCATAATCGAACTGACCAAATATAGCCCATGCATCACTCCTATTGTCGTCGACTATAGAGTAGGCGTATTCAGTGTCGAAGTTGGTATCAAAGTTAGTTGCCGATGTTGCTAAATCATATTCATTTTTAACAATTTGAAAACTATCCCCACTTCTTTCGCTGGTGTCTAAAAAATCGGAAAACCAATTAAACTGAGAATTGGTTTTTCGGCTTTGGTAAAAAGCACCCACTTGCCACACTATAACGTCGCTATTACCGGTAAACCGAAATTCTGCGGTCATTGATTCAGAGTCAAAATCAGTGCCCTGTGCACCAGAAAAGAACGCTACAAAGTCACTGGGCATATTAGTATAGTCGCCGTCGGAAAATACCGTCTCATCTACCTCGCTATAACCCAATATAAATGTTGCGTCACCTATGTCAGAAGCCAGATCTGCCTTAATAGATAGCTCCAGAATATCTCGATCTGAAGTACCCATAATATTGGCATTCGCATCGATACCATCTACATTTTTATCCGCATTAATATCAGCCCAATCGGCCACTGTATAGTTGCCAGCACCGTCTTCGCTACTAGCATACTTCGCTCTAAAATCGACGGTTAAGTCTTCGTTAATTTGAGCCTGCAACATACCTTGAAAAGTTGTTCTCTCGCTAAAATCAGTGGCTTTATTGAGAAACTCATTATCATCAAAGCCCCCGGCATCCGTGTAACTACCCCCAAGTTGATACTGCAATGTATCTGCTATGATAGCACCGGAAATAAAACCGCTAACCTTAGTGGTATCGCCATTACCCAGTGTCGCTTTAATTTGTCCTTCTAACTCGTTGCTAGGACGACGGGTCACTATGTTGATTGCACCACCCACAGCACCCTTACCGTATAAGGCGCCCTGAGGCCCCCGTAAAACTTCGATACGCTCAATGGCAAATAAATCTTGATTGATAAAATCGATACTGGATGCAGTAACACCGTCGACAACGTAAGCAATTGGTGGATCACCTACCTGAGGAGTAATCATGCCGCGAACAGTGATTTTGGCGACGCCAGGTCGGTAGCCTTCATTCAACGATAGATTAGGTGTTAAGTTTGCAAAATCTTCGAAGCCTGCTATTCCGGCGGATTCAATTTGAGCTCGCCCAAATGCAGTAATAGAATCAGGCACTTCCTGCAGATTTTCTGTGCGTTTGCGCGCAGTAACCACTACCTCTTCTAAAACAAACCCTTGCGCAAAGACATGGGCTGGGACGGCCATTACAAAAGCCGCCATAATCCCGGAGCAGAGAGTGCGCCTGTTAAATTGCTCTCGCATTTTGTTATATTGGTTTCTCATGATTTTGTTCCTTATTTATGCTTTTAAACATTAATTTGTAAAAGTTGAGCTTGTATTGAAGCGGTCATGTAGGACTGGCTGATGAAATTAATGACTCTATTGGTTGATAGTCGAAATCGAATCCGAAACAACGAGGTGCAACAAAATTCAAAGCTTTTTCCGTGCGATAGAACGCCGGGCAGCCTATGCCATAAACGGTTACCCGTTGACCGAATCGCAATCGCTCTGCATTGATTGGTGTTGAAGTTTCGTAGTCAAGGACGGTGATAAGATCGGGCACTGATGCCACCGTCTCATCATTAATCTTCGCCAGTAGATATTCATTTTTTATATTGATCTTTAAGGGCGGGCCGGACCCGTCAAAGCTCGCGATTGTCGCCTCGCCAATATCATAACCACCAATGATCTTGGTTGAGCTATCAACAACTTTTCCGGTATATAGATGATGAACACTACCGTAGATTGAATTGGCAAATAATGTTTTCAGGGGCTCAAATATTCTGTGAGCTTTACCGCGACCTTCACGCAAAATGCGTCCCAACTCGACAGAAAAAGTGATAGTGCGAGGAACGATTGAGGCCTTTAATTGCTTGCCGGTCATAGGATGTTCTGCAGACGTAATCATACCGCCAGAACTTAATGCACACTGTCTGATCTCAAGTTCAAATTCTAAAATATTCTTGGTGTGGAATTCCGTAATACCACCCCTGTAGTCTGTAGTCACCGCAGGTGTTGGCAACACGCCGAATATGGGATAAGTCATCATTTGCGCTTCAGGTAGTGCACGGCCCATGCCGTCGCCGTCGACAACAGGTATACCCATGCCCGCAGCGGCTATGATGGGAATTAGTGAATTAGCGCCACCAACTTCAAAGGAGACAACGGCATCTATTTTTTTCCCAAAACGGTCTTCAAATGCTCTGAGAGTATCCACGGCATCGTTGATTGATGGCAATAATTCAAGGCTCACTGTGGGCGCACCGACTCCGCCAAGGGCGACTATAAAATCATCGTCATCTAAATCATCAGGATCTATTAGATCCACCGGCCCGAACTTATCCAATGCCGCTCTGGTGATCAGTTCCGCAACATAGGGGTCACCACCGCCACCTGTGGCCAGGAAAACCGCGCCAATTGATAAATCGGTAAGTGACTCGCTGCCAAGCTTCTTCATAGTAAGGCTCCCTTGGTCTGAGTCGGTATATCCCCAACCGCCTTAATTCGCAGCCTTGTTGTTCCCTCAGCCATATATGAAATGGTTGTTTCTTCAATGTCGGCGATGCGCACAGTCTTTGGATTTGCACCAGCATTTATGGCCGTGGATTTTGCTGCATCAGACATTTTCTTGATCGCATGTTCTCGCGGCATATCTTGGTAGCACACTAGGCTCTCTACTTCGCCTCCAATTTGAGCAATGGCGGCGCCTATAGCATTGGCAACCCCTGAGTGTTCGGGGCAATACATTTTGGACGCGACCTCAAGCTTGCCTGCCACCAAAATAGCGCCGCCGCCGACCAAAATAACGGGCATCGGATCACTAGAAGGCATCATCTTTTCAATGCCATCATTGAGCATTGATGCAATAGTATTTAGGCCATTTTCGATGGTCTGCGGAGGCAACGTCACAAGGCATTGATTAGCCCCGACCGTGGCTTTGCCTGCAGCTACCAATAAGTCAGTTGCGGTCAGCACAGAGCCGCCAAATGCCAGCCCCTGTGTGACTAGATTATGGCCCACTGATTGAGGGCCGATACTCCTACCCTCATCAGTCACAAGACTACCCCCACCAAGACCGAGCGCAAGAATGTCGGGCATCCTAAAATTGGTTCTAACGCCGCCCACGTCGATGACAATATTAGACTCACGGGGGAAACCACCCTGAAGAATGCCAATGTCTGCAGTGGTTCCACCGAGATCTACGACAATTGCGTCATTGAGACCGGTAAGTTTGCAGGCACCACGCAGAGAGTTGGTTGGACCCGAGGCAAAGGTTAGCGCAGGAAACTGGCGAACAAACTCGGCATCCATTAATGTACCGTCGTTCTGGCTGACAAAAAATCGACATTTAAGACCCCTTTGCCGCAAAGCATCAGCAAAGGCACTAACCACGCTGTTGGCTAGCTTCAATAATGAAGCATTTAATAAGGCTGCATTTTCGCGTTCTAACAAGCCCAATCTTCCCAAACTATGAGAACAGGTAATATTCACTCCTGGGATTTCACGGCGAAGCTGGGCAGCTACATCAAGTTCAGGCTGCGGTGTCATAGGCGAAAATGCCGCCGAGATGGCGACCGTATCCAAGTTCTTTGATTTGATATCGGCAATAACTTTGTTGATCTCTGACCAATCTAATTCAGCAATCGGCCGCCCATCGTAGAGGGTGCCGCCGTGAACCATGTAACTATGGTCACCAAGACTGCGTGAGATATCTTCTGGCCAACCAATTTTTGGCGGGAGTCCCGCACCCGAAGGCAGACCAATACGAATCGCCGCCACCTCAGACAGTTTTTTGCGCTCGACCACTGCATTGGTAAATTGCGTGGTACCTAACATAACCGCTTCTATTGAATCTTCCTGAACACCACTGCTGGATAAAATGTTCTCCAGCGCTTCGAGGATGCCCGATGTAACATCTACCGATGTAAGAGCCTTAGTCGAAGAAATAATGTTGTCTCCATCGACAAGAACCGCATCGGTATGAGTCCCTCCGACATCAATACCTATTCTCATTGCGTTGATCTCGCCTCTTTAAATGTCAGCAGGAAGTAGACCACCGCAGCTACGATCATGGCGTCCAGAGCTGCGATATTAGTGATAGAAAGCCAATGCCAAGATCCCATTAGCGCTACACAGGCGCCTAAGCCCCATGCTGCAATCGCTTTAGGTCTAGATTTTTGCTCTAGTAACAGTCGATCTTCGTGATACGCACTGCGGCGTAATATCAAGTAATCCACAATAATGACCCCGGATACAGGTACAAAAATCACTGCCAGGTAAAAGAGAAAAGATAGAAAATTATTGAGTATATTCATAAAGGCAGCGAGGGTACCAAGGCTGCCGATGAGGATGATAAGCAATCTATTGTTGAGTCTGGGTACTGTGGCTTCCAGGCTCAGTATAGCGCTGTAGAGGTTGAGCGAATTCAGCACCCAACTACCAAAAATTACAATCGCAAATGCTGCCCAACTAATACCCAATGTCAGCATAATATTAAGCAGGTCATCATCCCCAAGAGAAGTAGCGGAAAGGCCTCCGGCACTGATAACGATAAATTGTATGACTAGATAGGAGGTGAGAACGACAAAAATGGCCCCACTCCAATGACGAACAAACCGGGTAATATCGGGGAGGATCACTGCGCCCACGATCGCCGCTCCAACAACAGCAGAGACGCCGTCACCAAAAGACAATTCGTTGACTGAGGGCGTACTCATGATTTCCGCAAGAGACTGGTTAGTTAACGAACCAACAATTAGTTGTGCTGTCACCGCTATTAACACCGGGATTAGCAACGCAGAGAGTGTGTTAATTGCCCTAAATCCATAGACAGTGGTCACTGTCATAATAATGCCTGCAGATATTTCAATAGGCCATGCAGGGACTGAAACCGCGTATATATCCACAGTTAAGCGCTGGACCGCACCACTGAACAGGTCAATATTGACACCAAACCAACCCAGTAACGATATCGCAAAGGCTACATTGACTAGTGCTGCACCATGCGATCCAAATGCAATTCGGTTGAGCATATAGGAAGTTAGGCGAGTATTGGTTCCAATTGCGGCTGTAATACAGCCGATTACCGTAAGAATCACGGTACCTACGACGAAAACTTCAAGGGTCCGCAAAGGCGAGAAAGAAATGGCTATTTCAACGCCCGTCAGAAAGACCGGAAGAGAAAAAGCTACCATCGACGCAATCAGAGCTACCCGAACCCAACTGACAGTATGCTCGTCAGGTACTGGCGCAGTAGAAAATTCTCTGGACTCAACATTCATAACAATGCGTCTCTCGTGTCTAATTCAAAGAGTAGTATCGCAGGAGAAAGGCAAAATGAGCTGTTGAAGTAATCAACCGTTGCTTTAGACTATTCTGAAATCACCTGCGAAAACTGAATAATCTATTGTTATGTCCGACAAAAAATCGTTAAAGCTGGATGCAATCAACCGCAAGATCTTGGCTCAGATTCATTTACAATCTGACATAAGTAATGCGAAGCTCGCAGAGATAGTGAATCTCTCGCCCGCAGCATGCTCTACGCGAACTCATGCGCTTAAAGAAGCGGGTTACTACTTTAACGCGCACTGCGAAGTTGATCTTGATCGAATCTGCGAACACGTTATCGCTTATATCGAATTTACACTGAGTGATAACGGTTTGGAAAACCGCAAAAGATTTGAAGCCGCGATAGAGGTTATACCTGAATTTATGGACTGTCTTCGGTTGACCGGAGATACCGACTACATATCGTTTACCTGTTGCTCCAATATTACAGAATTAAACAGACTCTGCGACGGACTTAGTGCCGACAAAAATCTAAATATTCAAAAGATCGTAACCCGACTGGTGCTAGACAGACCAAAGTTTTATTTGGGTTATCCCATCGCAAAGCTCAAATGGCTCGAATAGCTCTGTATTGTATTCATGCAAAGGGCATGTTGTGTCCTGTGTTTTATCAGCTACGCCGAATAAATCCGAGTAAGCTATAGATCCGTCTCCTATCACTTTTAAAAGCTCCTTGACGGTAACCCCAGCTCTTTTCTTTATTAGTCAGCGGCGCTAAAGTCATGGTCATTAAAAAAGATCTAGAAAAAATAGTTTTATTCGTCTGGAATCTTTCCACAGGATTGGTTAGCAGGCACTGCAATATCCATTAGCTTTGGGTTGGGCAGTTGCAGATTCATCATAAAGTCTGCGTAGGATTTTTTATTCGCGAGTTGAAGTCGGGGATTGTGTTGTTTTTCTTTTTTTAGGGTGCTGCTCGTAAATCCTTGGTAGTCATGACCTGGGTATAGAGTCGTATTTTCGGGCAGCGTCAGCAGACGCTCATAGCGACTATCATACTGAGTGTTAGCATCCCAATTTTGGAAATCTGTGCGTCCAGTGCCTCTGATTAACAGGGTATCACCACTAAATAACATGCCGTGCTTGTGGGCATAAAAGCTGTAGGAATCGTCTGTGTGACCGGGGCTGTAAATCACTTTTAGATTAATATCACCCATATCTATTTCATCACCGTCGGTAAAAGTAGCAGACAAACAGTCAGCTAAAGATTGTCTGCCCATCATAGTTTTACATCCTGTTCTTTCTCTGAGCGCCCCTAGCCCCGTTATGTGGTCGGCATGAGTATGAGTATCTATAGCTAGGACAAGCGTAAGACCCAGTTGATTAATTAACTCCAGTGTTTCCTGGGTCTTTTCTAATACAGGGTCGATCAGCAGAGATTCGCGGGTAACCTCATCACCAAGTAGGTAGGTGAAGGTGGATGATTCACTGTGAAACAGCTGTTTGAAGATCATCTTTATACCTTTCCTTTTAAGACAGTCCATTGGTTAGGGTAGCGGCACCCACAGCAGTCGACGCTACTGCGAAGATTCTCTTTAATTGAAGGCCGGCAATGCGTTTAACCACGAGTCTCCCAGTAAGCATTCCTAGTATGCCTCCTAAACAGATTTGTGACAGCAGGGCCCAATCTAGACTCGGGTTTGCGATAAGAAAGCTAATAAACCCTAAAGTACCAATAAAACCGATAATCAGGAGTGACGTTGCTATCGCATTGCTTATAGGCTTGCGGGTGATAGGTAATAAGGGGGGTACAATTAAAAACCCTCCGCCATCACCAAGCGCCATGGCGGAAACCCTTAGCATAGATTTAGTTCGCGAGTTGCTCAAAGTGACGATGAATGCGCTCGCTGCGACCGCTCCTAGAGCAATACCAATAGCGCCATTGATCGGTAAATTAAGGCATAAAATTAAAAGAGGCACCGCAAAAATTGAACCCCCAGCCCCAGTAAGACCGAGTACTAGGTCTATTATTACCCCAATCAAAATAGCCATCTTATCTAGTTACAACCTGTTTGTTCCATGGCATTTTCGCCAACAACACCCCCATTCCGCAACTATTAGTGACACCGGCAAAGACAAGACCCGCGCCAACAAAAGCTGCAAGGCCAAAAAACCAAGGGTGGACGAGCAGCCCCGAAAAAACCCCTGATACCACCAGCGTGCCGGAGGCAATTCTCACCTGTCGCTCTAAAGAGATAACCGCACTGTTTCCCTTGGTGACAGAGATGCCTAGTCGCTTTAGAGCGTTAAGTCCACCGTCGATGATGACAAGTTGAGACTCTAGCTGTCCTTGTAGTTGCTTCGACGCCTGCACTGCTCTTTGTCCACTAGCACAAAGTAAATAGATCGGTTGGGCTGACTTATGGTTTTGCTGTTGAAGATAGCTGTTTAATTCCGCGGCCTGAAGTTGTTGAACTGGAAAGTGGGCGGAACTCTCTAACCTTTCAATATTGACCTCAATATGGGTTCGTAGATCAATAATTTGTAGATTATCCGTAGACTCTTGTCGAAGTTGTTTAAATGCTTGTGCAGAAATGTGATTTGTTGATTGATTCATCTTAGACCTCTAGCTCTGAGCAATAAATAGAGTGTAGTAGTGTTATAACCTGCGTTGCTTGATCACCACAGAGACTGTAATAAATGGTTTGCGCCTCTCGCCGTGTTTGCACTAAACCGGCGCGACGCAATGATGTGAGGTGCTGAGATAATGCCGACTGGCTGAGAGGGATCATGGTATTAAGTTCGCTAACAGATAGTTCGGTATTGATCAGTGAGCACAGAATCATTAAGCGATTCTCATTGCACAGTTGTTTTAATAAATTGGACGCTTCCTTTGCGTATTTTTGGAGTTCTTGAAGATTTAACGGCTGAGTATTTACCATGCTGGGCGACCATTAAATTAATATTAGTATATTCTACATTAGAAATATTTAATATATAATTTTTTAATTTCTTCTTTAGAAAAATTCGTATTGCGAATTGAATCCCGCTTAAGATCTTTTGGAAAACACGCCCCTGAATCGGACTTGATATGTCGCATAGCAACCAGTCTTATCTTCATTGTTGGTGGACTGGGCCATTTTGGCGAGCATCAATACATGTTGGATCGTAGGGCGGCATCTCCATGGGTGGATTTTGTGAACTCTATCGGTGAAGCCTCAGTTTTGTTATGGATAAGGGGTGCTGTATTTGTTATTGCGGGAATGACTCTTTCAGTTGGTTATAAAACAACACTAGAGGCTCTCGCACTCTTTGTAACTTTGGTGCGTGTTACATTGGCCATTCATGCCGCTCGAGGTCACATGAGGCCATTTTTTGAGACTATAGCTATTCTTGGAGCGTTGATTCATTCCTTTTTAACGGGTCTGCTCGCTGCGCGTTGGCTAAACAAGACTAACCATTAGGTAATTATTAAGCGTCACATTTTATGCACGACATCCCCCTGCTCATCATTGCT
>DDJS01000158.1:107400-108491 GCA_002339165.1 Cellvibrionales bacterium UBA2618
GGTCAACTTTATTTGCTTAGAGAGTGTCGATAGTAGTATTTAGGTAGTTTTTGATATTTTTTTTGATAAGTGAGGTTCTCTTCATCCAAAACTGTCTCTGGAGTGGGTCTAGTCCAATCTTCTTATTAAGATAAGTGTATTTGATGTGTTCTAGCTCAAGAACATAACCTTTGTACCTGTTGTTGTTCAGTAACGTCATTGTTATTGAATCCTTGCAACCTTTGGTTGCTACAGAACCGTCGGTTCTGAGGTTTCATGTTTGTCTTTGACAAACCCAGTATTTACAAGAGTTTCAACGCTGTCTATCACTCCCACTCAATAGTAGCCGAAAAATAGTCCTGGCAAGAACAAAGGGTTATGACTGAAAGAATAGAGTTTACAAGTCATTTATGTGACCTCATCTAAACCGCCCTTTCTCAAATACTCTATTGTTTACAAAGTAAACATGCTCCTGTATTGTCGCTCTAAATTCAGATTACAAGGTTTTAGATGATGAAGCATACTCTTACAAGTAATGAAAAAACTTCAGTAGCAGCTAACCAAAAAAGCATGCTTGTCAGAGAGTTAAAAATATACGGAATCAAAAGTGTTCTTCTTTATGTTCTTATGATTTTAGTGACTCCTGCTTCTGCAGAGTCATCGATAGAGGGCTATTGGAAAAGTATTGATGAGCGAACAAGCATGCCTAGTGGATATTGGAAGATTGAGGTCAAAGATAATCGTCTATTAGGTTACCTGGTTAACTATCCGGATATGAAGCCAGATAATATTTGTATCGTATGTACTGGCAAGTTAAAAAAATTCTATGAAAAGCCGATCCAAGGCACCGCCTGGATAAACCTCAGAAAAAATAAAGATGGGGTCTGGAAAGATGGCTATATCATTGATTCTGGCGAAGGTAAAAAATACAAAGCCCAGCTTTGGGTGGAGGATGGTAATTTAATGATGCGTGGATATATCGGTTTCTTTTATCGAACGCAAACCTGGCTTAGAACTGATCAAGCAACAGCGGAACAGGCGACATTTAGTGACTGATCGATTGCTACTTATCCTCACTGCTCTCCAGCTCGTTCCTATTGCCCTTTCCTATG
>DDJS01000073.1:0-7590 GCA_002339165.1 Cellvibrionales bacterium UBA2618
ACCTGATCGATCGGACACGTGCAGATAAGCACGTTGCGAAATTTCCATTTGCAAGGCGTGTACGTGGGATTTAGGACAACCGTAATGCCGTGTGATATAGCCGCCCTTAAAGCGCTGATCGCGGACGGTCGAATAATCGCTCTGAGTAATGCTTGAAAATACCCGCTGCGCGGTTTGTTCATCGCATGACTTGCCATCGTCGGTACCCAAATTCAAATCCGCTAAGCGACCTGTGAAGAACCGCGGTACCCGACTGGCAATGCTATGAGCATCCCACAACAGGGCATAACCGTAACGCGCCTTTATACGCGACAACTGCGCAATCAACGTGTTGTGAAAGGGCTGCCAGTATGTCTCAACTCGCCGCGCCGCCTGCTGCATGCTAGGCGCCAGACCGCGACGATAAATAGCCTGATGATCGAACGTAGTGGTCGGACATAACTCGGTTTCACTCCCTCCCGGGTAGAGCGCATCGCCGGAGCTCGATCGATTGAGGTCAATCACGTAGCGTGAATAATTTGCTGTCAGAGTGGTCACTGGCCAATCGGCCAGAAAATCATAAAGTTCAGGCAACAGCCAGTCGGTGTCTGGCAGCGCTCTGCCGGCTGCGGTAAAGGATGCCTCGATAGACGCTGGTACTTCGATACCGGAATGGGGGAAATTGACCAGCAGCGGCCCATCGCGCTCTACCAAGGTTAGTAAGCTCACGATCGGTCGACCCCAGATGGCAATATATCCTGCAGTAGCGGATAAAAATAACCGTCTTCGATCAGCCGTTGAGCGGCGTCGATATCCGGCGCAAAAAAACGGTCGCGGTGGTAACGTGGCACGGCCCGGCGAAGCTCGTCGAGTACCCGGCGCAGGACCGTGGAGGTAGCGTGCGGATGGTGATATTCAACCGCCTGTGCAGCACCGAGCCATTCGATGGCAATCACATACTCGGTGTTTTTCGCCATTTCGGATAGGCGACGGGCAGCGAATGTCGCCATACTGACATGATCTTCCTGATTGGCCGAGGTCGGAATGCTATCGACACTCGCCGGGTGAGCGAGGCTTTTGTTTTCCGACACTAGCGCAGCCGCGGTCACCTGGGCAATCATAAATCCCGAGTTGAGTCCGCTGTCGTCGACTAGAAAAGCAGGCAGGCCACCATTCATATGCGGATCCACCAGCAAAGCCATGCGCCGCTCAGACAGCGAGCCAATTTCGGCGATCGCCAGCGCGAGACTATCGGCGGCAAAAGCCACCGGCTCGGCGTGAAAATTACCCCCCGACAATGCCTCGAGCTCGTCGGCAAAGATCAATGGGTTATCGGTCACCGCATTCGCTTCGATCTGCAAAGTTTTCCCAGCATTGTTGATAATGTCCAAACAGGCGCCCATCACCTGCGGCTGACAGCGCAGTGAATAGGGGTCTTGAACCTTGCCACAGTCGACATGGGATTTTAAAATCTGGCTGCCGTGTAAAAAATCGGCATACTTAGTTGCCACCGCAATCTGACCAGGTTGGCCACGCAAGGCATGTATACGCGGATCAAAAGGCACTGTACTCCCCTTCATCGCATCCACCGCCAAGGCACCGACTGCGACGGCTGCGGCCAGCCCATTTTCGGCTTTGAACAGGCCCGCAAGCGCCAATGCAGTGGACGCCTGGGTGCCATTAAGCAACGCTAAACCCTCTTTGGGACCGAGTTCGAGAACCTCTAAACTACAACTCTTTAGCGCCTCAGCCGCCGGCATAAGTTGCCCTCGCAACCACACATCACCGACCCCGAGCAACGCCGCAGCTAGGTGTGCGAGCGGCGCCAAATCCCCCGATGCGCCCACCGAGCCCTTGCTCGGAATGCACGGCACAATATCCTGATGATAGATATTTATCAGCGCCTCGATGACCTCGGCCCGGACCCCAGAATGGCCGTGGCAAAGGCTGGCAACCTTGAGGAATATCATCAATTTGACCACCGCGGGATCCATCGGAGCGCCAACACCAGCGCTATGGGAAAGGACTAAATTGCGCTGCAATAACGCCAACTGATGGTCCGCGATACGGGTTTGTGCCAATAGCCCAAATCCGGTATTGATACCGTAGACCGCGACGCCAGAAGCGACGATTTCGGCGACCGCGCGATGGCTTGCAGCTATTTTTTGCCAACAGCTAGCGGCTAACTCAAAGGGGCGTTGATCACTATAGATATCGCGCAATTGCGCCAGCGTCACTGCGCCGGGCTGGATGCTTAGGGAACGGGTTAATGGTTGCAAAGCTAGACGTCCTGTCAGGTGTTAGTGACCGCTGCTGAGTCCTGCAGCATCGGTATATTGAGACCCTGTTCGGCGGCACAGTCAATTGAATCCGCGTAGCCGGCATCGGCGTGCCGAGCCACACCAGTGGCCGGATCGTTCCACAGCACTCGCTCGAGCCGAACCGCGGCCTGCTCGGTGCCATCGGCGACAATGACCATACCGGCGTGCTGCGAGTACCCCATGCCGACGCCGCCACCATGGTGAATCGAGACCCATGTGGCACCACTGGCTGTGTTTAACAGCGCATTCAAGAGCGGCCAGTCAGACACCGCATCGGAACCGTCGAGCATGCCTTCGGTTTCGCGATTGGGACTTGCCACCGATCCCGAATCGAGGTGATCGCGACCAATCACTATCGGCGCGCTCAACTCGCCGCTGGCGACCATGGCATTAAACGCCATCGCCAAGCGCTGGCGTTGTCCCAAACCGACCCAACAAATACGCGCTGGTAAGCCCTGAAACCGAATCCGTTCACGCGCCATATCCAGCCAGTTGTGAAGATGCTTATCGTCAGGAATAAGGCGCTTAACGACCGCATCGGTCTTGTAAATATCCTCCGGATCGCCGCTCAAAGCAACCCACCGGAAGGGCCCCACGCCACGGCAAAACAGCGGTCGAATATAGGCTGGCACGAACCCCGGGAAATCGAACGCATTGGTGACGCCAGCATCGAGCGCATGCTGGCGGATATTGTTGCCATAATCAAAGGTCGGAACACCCTGGGCGTGAAAATCCAATAGCGCCCCAACGTGCAGCGCCATTGACTTCTGAGCCGCTTCACTGACCTGCGCCTGGTCGCTCGCCTGCAAAGCGTGCCAGCGCTCGATGCTCCAACCGAGAGGCAGATAACCGTGGATTGGGTCGTGAGCTGAAGTCTGGTCGGTCACCGCATCGGGCCGAATACCCCGCGCGACCATCTGCGGTAAAATCTCTGCGGCGTTGCCCAGCAACCCGACCGACACCACCTCGCCGGCTGCAATAGCCGCATCGATCAACGCCATTGCTCGATCCAGAGTGTCGGCCTTTTTATCCAGATAACCGGTGCGCAGACGAAAGTCTATACGGCTCTGGCGACACTCAATGGTCAAGCTGCAGGCCCCTGCCAAACTCGCGGCGAGCGGTTGCGCGCCGCCCATACCACCAAGCCCAGCGGTCAGAATCCAACGTCCCGACCAGTCGCCATCATAATGTTGGCGGGCCAATTCAACGAAGGTCTCATAGGTACCTTGAACGATACCCTGGCTGCCAATGTAGATCCACGAACCCGCTGTCATCTGGCCGTACATCGCCAGTCCCTTGCGGTCGAGTTCATTAAAGTGCTGCCAGTTGGCCCACTGCGGTACTAGGTTGGAGTTGGCAATCAATACTCGCGGCGCCTCGGTATGGGTTTTAGCCACCATCACCGGTTTGCCACTCTGCACCAACAGGGTTTCATCATCATTTAGATCACGCAGACATTCGACAATTTTGTCGAAGCAGTCCCAATCCCGGGCGGCCTTGCCAATACCACCATAAACCACAAGTTCATCTGGATTTTCAGCAACATCTGGATGTAAATTGTTCATTAACATACGCAGCGGCGCCTCGGTGGTCCAGTGCTTGGCGGTCATCTGCGTGCCAGTCGGTGATTTGACCACCCGGGCGCGGCTTTTCGATGGTGGACGTTTCATCCCATTACCTCGTTGTTTGGTGGGCATAGATTAACTGTACATTGTTGTATATACAAGTAAACATACTCTATACTCGCAACGCACACAATCACTGCCAACTCACTCTCTGCGAGATCCCATCGATGAGTCTACACGATAGCCTATGGATTAATGCAACGCTTACCGTCATCACCGAGGAGGGCCTACCAGAAACGCTCGAAGACGCTGCCATCGGCTGCCGCGACGGGGTCATCAGTATGATTTGCGCCATGGAACACCTTTCCCATGGCGCAACAGACATGGCAATCAAGGTGCATGATGTTGAGCATGCTTGTATCACCCCCGGCCTCGTCGACTGCCACACCCACCTAGTGTTTGCCGGCCATCGTGCCGACGAATTTAAACTGCGCCTTGAGGGTCAGTCATACACACAAATCGCCGAGGACGGCGGCGGTATTATCAGCACGGTACGCAATACCCGCGCTGCCAGCGACCAACAATTACAGACCACAGCCCAAAGCCGACTGCAGTACTTGATCGAGGATGGCGTCACCACCCTGGAAATAAAATCCGGCTACGGACTGACCATCGCGGACGAAGAAAAAATGCTCCGAGTGGTGCGCAAACTCGGAGCAATATCACCGGTGACTATCGTTTCGACGTTTTTAGGAGCCCATGCCCTGCCCCCCGAATACGTGGCCAACCGCCACGGCTACATCGATTTATTGTGCCGGCAAATGCTGCCTCGCTTGCACGCTGCTGGACTGATCGATGCGGTCGATGGATTCTGCGAAGGGATCGCCTTTACGTCGGACGAGATCGAGCGTTTGTATCAGGTCGCTGCGGGTTTAGGGCTACCGGTCAAATTGCACGCCGAACAGCTATCCAACAGCGGCGGCGCGCAACTTGCAGCGCGTTATGGGGCGTTGTCGGTCGACCATCTCGAGTACCTCGACGAAGACGGCGCGCGCGCCATGGCCGCCAGCGGCAGCGTCGCCGTACTCCTGCCCGGCGCATATTTGATGCTCCGCGAGACCCAACCACCGCCGGTGGCGCTGCTGCGCAAGCACGGTGTCGCCATGGCGCTTGCCAGCGACGCTAATCCCGGCAGTTCGCCAGCACTATCAGCACGTCTGATGATGTTGCTAGGATGTACGCAATTTAATCTGACCCCCCGCGAAGCGCTGTGGGGCATGACGCTACACGCCGCTCGCGCGCTCGGCATGGCCGACACTATTGGCTCTTTGGAAGTTGGAAAAGCCGCCGATATGGTGGTTTGGGATGTCCGCGAACCGGCCGAGTTAAGCTATTGGTTAGGGGGTAATATGGCCCAATCGGTGGTCAAGGATGGTGTCATTATACATCACCGTTAGGCCCTATTCCCAGGCCTCTGAAGCGCCCGGGTTAGCCGTCTTTTTGTAATGTTTCTGTCAATGAAAACGACTGCGAGCAATGGTACAGGTGAGCCACAGAGACCAAGGTTCCCGATGACCAGGTGCGTCGATCAAGGATCAAACAGGGCACGTTGTCAGCCATCTGCAAGAATTTTTTGATCGATGCACTGGGCATCGCGGCGCGCACTGTGTGCTCGACTTTGTGCAACGGCAACTTGGCCAGTAGGTAAGCCGCCGGTGTCGTTTCGTCAAGATCGATGTCGATGTAGTCGGGTGCGACCTCGGCGTTCACCAACCGCTCTTCGACCTGCAATCGTCGGCCGTCTTCGAGGTGCACGATGAGACTGTGGTAAACCTCGGCCACCCCCTCCGCTAATTCCATTGCCGCAACGATGCTCGGGGTCACAGCTACCGATCGGTGGCTGACCACCCGATTACTGTAGTTATGGCCGCGCTCGCGCACCTCCTCAGCGATATTGCGCACCTCGAGCAAATGCCCGTTGGTGCGCGGCGCGGCGACAAAGGTACCCACGCCGGCAATGCGAGTCACCAAGCCCTCGGCTGCCAACTCTTTGAGCGCCCGATTTGCGGTCATGCGAGAGACCCCAAGAAGCTCTACCAGTTCGTTCTCAGAGGGTACTCGCGCGTTGGCCAACAGCTCGCCAGCGGCAATTTTATTGACCACGTGATCTTTGACCTTTTGGTACAGCGGGCCAATCGTCTGGTTGTTATCGATCATCTAGGGTCACCGGTCAGCCCTTTCCTGTCTATACAAGTATAGGCTATAGTAGTAAAACAACAATATTAAGACAACGGTAGTGCGCGTCGATGAAAGCACAAGATTATTTTATTTCCAAGGCTTTTTTACCCACCGGTTGGGCCCGCGATGTTCGATTGCGAGTGACCGATCAGGGTCTCATAGCCAACGTTCGCGCCGGAGCCATCGCCGAACCCGGCGACCAACATTTAGGTACGGTGCTGCCAGGCATCGCCAACGCGCACAGTCATGCCTTTCAGCGCGCGATGGCCGGCATGTCCGAATACCGAATGTCGCACACTGATAGTTTTTGGAGCTGGAGAAACACCATGTACCAATATGCCAACCGGGTGTCCCCGCAAGGCTTGCACGCAATCGCGTCGCAACTTTACGTAGAAATGCTCAAAGGCGGCTACACCAGCGTTGCCGAATTCCACTATCTGCACCATCAACCCGACGGCACGCGATACGCCAACCGCAGCCAACTATCGCAGTCGATTATCGACGCAGCCAATCTCAGCGGCATCAACCTGACGCTGCTGCCAGTTCTCTATATGGCCTCGGGATTTGGTGGCGCAGGCCTGCTGGACGCGCAAAAACGCTTTGGAAACAGCCTCAATGACTATTTTAAATTGCACGGAGAGGCCAGTAATTACTGCGCCGACCAACCTCAGCACTGCGTCGGCATGGCCTTGCACAGTCTTCGCGCGGTGACTCCAGAAGCCATCGATCAAGCGCTCGGACACTTCATTCACGCGCACCCGCAACGGCCGATTCACATCCACGTCGCCGAGCAATTGCGCGAGGTCGAGCAATCACTGGCAATACTCGGCCAGCGTCCAGTAGAGTGGCTTTTAAACAACCATAAGATCGATTCGAACTGGTGCCTAATTCACGCCACCCATATGACCATGGAAGAAACCACCGCCCTCGCTGCGACGGGTGCCACCGTAGGCATCTGCCCAACCACCGAGGCTAATCTCGGCGATGGTTTGTTTCCACTCGATGACTATCTGCGGGCTGGTGGATCTATTGCTATTGGCTCCGATGGCAACAGCGCGATCGATCCCTTCGAGGAGATGCGCTGGCTCGAATATGGCCAACGCCTAGCCAGTGGCCGCCGCAATGTCGCCACGGGCAAAAACGATATGCACACCGGCAGCCACCTCTACCGCAACTGCGCAGTCGGCGGTGGATGCGCGATCAATGCGCCGACTGGGGCCATCGCCGATGGTTGTCGCGCCGATCTGTTGGTACTCGATGACCGGCCGCCAGAACGCGCCGAGCTCGAACCCCGATATCTGCTCGACAACTTACTGTTTAGCCCCAGCGAACGGCCGATCGCCGACGTTATGGTTAACGGAAAATGGCGTATATAGGCAGGACACCACAACGACGAAGAGGTGATTGCCGAGAACTTTGCCAAGGCGCTGCGCGTTCTGCGCAGCGTTTGAGCGCGATTCATATAGCGGTTTAGTGAGCGATACAAA
>DDJS01000073.1:7995-8122 GCA_002339165.1 Cellvibrionales bacterium UBA2618
CCGCACCGCAGTAGCCGCGCGCAGGCGCACAGGGTATCACTCGGGATCGTCGCTGACCTCGACGCGCGAACGGCTAGATTGACCAAACAAAATCAGGCCGCGCTCGGGTAGCACCGTGTCGTGATGG
>DDJS01000070.1:0-277 GCA_002339165.1 Cellvibrionales bacterium UBA2618
TTGCAAAATTAAAGTCACTGTCTGCGGGCGCTGCACTCGTGAGGAGTTAAGAGTGAAAACTATGGATGTATTCTGTCGTCCAGTTAAAGGGGTTACCCTTGCGTCGGCTCGAACCAACTAAAGTATGTGGAAACCTTTATCGATGCATGTATTAACACTACCCGGACAGTTTTAAGGCATTGTAACTGTGCTGGCCCTGTCACGCCCAACTGTAATAGCAGATTCCCAGTGGGCCTTTGATGAAGGCCGAGAGATAAAATGGAAAGACGGTAGAGAG
>DDJS01000070.1:688-907 GCA_002339165.1 Cellvibrionales bacterium UBA2618
AAAACAGCGGACGATTCCACAATCTCGTGATTCGATGAAATCAGTGGTGGCGCTTGCAGCGAATTGGAGCTCGGCCCTGCCTCTACCATTATCTAACCTATTATGGATAATATATTTCCCAGTAGCGCTTATCCAAATCTTTTGGAGATACTTTGATATGAATAGTTTCGCGCCACTAATAGATCCTAACGCACTCATATTTATGCCCGATTGCATGGT
>DDJS01000070.1:1251-14973 GCA_002339165.1 Cellvibrionales bacterium UBA2618
GGTAATTAGCCAAAAATTCGGTGCATTAACTTTTTCCTTTATCGCAGTGTTGATTGTTCCAATGGGGATTGTGGCCACGTTAGTGTCGGTTGTCTCAATGCTTGGAGCCGGGAAAAATCCTGTTCCAATATATCGCTAGCACTGCTGCCGGCGGCCTACGCAAGCCTGATTAAGGGCGTGTTATCGATTGCCACTGATCTCCCAAGACCATCAGAATCTCCGTTTGCACTTGGTGGCTTGGGGTGTCTGCTGTTTATCGCCTTAATTTTATGGGCCGCTTATGACGTGGGGACGTTTATAGATACTCCCTCGATAATTTATATCGATCTGTCAATGACGACTGTTATTGCGATCGCTCTTCGGGGGCATCAACCCCTGCTGGCGACGCTCTATCGGCATTTGTCGGGGATTGGACTGCTGGGTTTTTTGATCGGTCATATTATTGCACTGCAGGCGCTCGAAGAGATTACTGCTCTAGGACCTGCCTATGCAATTGCCTTTCTCTCTAGCCACTGGAGATGATATAAATAAACAGTAGATAGCCACTACCGAAAAACTCAAAGAATGAGTGTTTTTTTTAGATCTGACAAAATATGCGTTATTTTCATACGTTACACCTCATTCAAATGGTATTAAAACTTTGTATTTAACTTAGCGCGCCACGCTTTGAATGTAGATCGCCGCAAAACTACAAAAGGAGATTTTGCTCATACTAATTTCCCACATCGCGATAATCGGGACTGTTAACGCTTGCTTTACCAATTTTGTGCATGACCGATAGGTCTCCATCAAGCAACATCTCCTGCATCATAATGGCGCTGACCATAATATATTTGCGGTATATAATTCCCCACTCGCCGTCGCGCTTTGCAAATTTATCTTGGTAATAGCCAACATATAGACCTAGCTCGCTGTCGGCGACTGCCACACTATCAGAACTCCCAAAAGCGATGCCGTAGCTCTCTACGTCAGCGAAATCACCCCTAAGATTGATGCTTGCCTGCGTGGTTTGATGCCACCTTCGACCTAGGTTACGTTCAACGTCCATGACTACGGGTTTAAAATCCTCTCCCGTACCTTTAAAAAAACCGAAGTCGATTACTGCGTCGTCGAAAAAAACTCTGTCCAATCGTTTCTCATCGAGCCAGTCAAGCGCCCGTGCATACCGGTTGAGGACGTCATGAATCGCTTGCTTATCGGCTACTTCAGCGACTTTATATTCGAGTAACGCAATTCGAAGCTGTACGTCTTTATTGTGAACTGAATCTTTGCAACCATGGAGTGACACAACAACCCACAATGAACAAATAAACATAGCTACTTTTAAATTGCTTAAAGAGCTCAAAATTGACCCCTAATTTAATGCGCTTTTTTACTATACTAATAAGATTAGTCGACCGACCTACTAATTACAACGTAAAAAATGTATCAAACGAGTGATAAATGAATTACGTAAAATCTTATAGGTTGAATTCAGTCACTTTTAAGCAGGGAACCAAGAATTCTCCGAAAGAAATTGATCGATGGAGACAAAGAAAATCTTAAAAAAATTAAACATCAGGTGAAAAAGAACACAGTAGTTTTTTTATTTCGTTTTTGTAGCCGGGCTCACAGGAGAGTCATTTGGCATCCGCTCCAATCACATCGGGGTGAATCCCCCGCTGAAAAATCGCTGCATTCTTTGTACTGTATCGTCGATATCGCCGGCGCTATAGCATCCGTCAGACTGGCGTTCGAGCAGTTGCGTGTCTAATAATATGTTGATATTGGCAGTTTGCAAAAAATAAAAGCCCCAATGAATGTCAGAATCATCCGCATCGGGCAGAGCGCGCTTAAACTCAGTTAAAAACGCCTGATTAACGGCATCATAGATAACAAACTCCTTTTGATAATCACTCGATGCCGACTCACTCGCTAAATGTGCCAGGAGCCGTATGTAACTTCTCCAACCGGGCCCGTGACACTGATGACGTTCCAAACACGGCCTCAAGTAGGCTTCTATGAGCACAGTTACGGGCAGTGGGTTGTGCCCATGAGCGGCCAGAGAATGCCGAAGTGAGCCCAGCATACCCTGTATATGCTCTTCTGCGCGGCGGTCGACAACCGCTTGAAGAATGTTATTTTTTGATCCAAAGTGGTAATAACACAGCGAGATTCGTACCCCAGAGAGAGTAGTGATGTCGCGCAATGAGGTGCCGTGAAATCCGCAGTCAGCAAACAAATTTTCGGCCGCATCGAGGATGCATTTTTTGGTGTTTGACGATCTCTTTTGATCGGTTTTGACAGTTGCGCTTGGATCTATAGACATATCTACGTTTATCTCTTAAAGAATACTGCGGCGGTTTCGTTTAGTTTTAAGTGCGCGACGCGAATCTGCTATTATGCGCGGCAGTATACTTAACAATACCGATCGAACCAACATCGAAAAAGTAATCGATATTTTTTCTAAAAAATACTCATACATTTGTTTATTTAAACGTCTGTCGGGTAGTTTTCCTCTAGGTGTCATTAGGATACTTAATCGATTGTCGTGCGACAATTTAGATGCATACCTGAGTCGGGATAGTTCGAATATTAGCGGGGTTATGAGTAATTATAGATCTCCACATTAAGTCACTACCGACCACTTTAGACGGTGGATTAATGAATTGCGAGACAGAAGAAATAGATTATTTACTGCAAAATACGCTTTTTATAAAAAACGTTACCTTTTAAACCGATTCTAAATATAGATAGTCAGTTTGGTAAGTTCGAGCGTATCTGGTCGATTCAACTTTTAATAGGCGGCTTTTGTTACGGCCCAGCACACAACGGAGCTTCAATAGTTGGCATTTTAAAGCAATACTTAGACCCTTCGATGTCATAATGCTGGTTCGCGATAAAAAAAATCGCTAGGATAAAATGTTATGATGGATAAACAAGATATCCCGATCAAGACCGATCGCCGCAGATCTCCAGAAACTAAGGAACGTATCCTCGATGCGGCCGAGAAACTCTTTGCAGAGCGCGGTTTTCATGGCGCGTCGCTGCGCGATATTACTGGTGCTTGTGGCGTTCAAGTTGCTCTAAGCTACTATCATTTTGGTAGCAAAGAAGACGTTTTACAAGCAGTGGTCGATCGGCGTGCCATTGAACACATTGGGTGCTACCAAAAATCGTTAACTGATGCACTCGCTCGTAACGACGGTAAACCCATACCGGTCGATAGTTTGATAGAGGCTTTTGTGGTTCCGGCGATCGAACGATTCACCAACGGCGACGACGGATGGAGATACTACATACAACTACTCGCTCATTTGTCGTATGAGTCCTCCAGAAGTAGTTACGCTAAACCGTTTTTTAAATACGATGACATCGTCAATGAGTTCATTAGCGAACTAAAACGGAGCCTGCCAGATGTGAGCGCTGAAGATCTACATTGGTCTTTTTACTTTTTGCAGTCCGCACTGACCAACGCGGTTTTAGAAACACAAATGATTGATAGACAGTCGCAAAATTTATGTTGTTCATCAGATTTCGATGCGTTGATCAAAGCGATGAAAAACCTATTTAGCGCAGGGTTGCTTGGTTTAAAGCCGCGCATGTAGGCGTTCAAACGCCTTTTAACGACAGTTTCTTTTAACTCTTTAAGTTTTTAAGACATCGATATCACTGCGATCGTGCATATTACCAAACAGCTTTATACCCAAAAATGCCTGTCATTAAGGTAGTAAAAAAATTAGTTAAACGATTGACTAACTAATTTTAGCTACGTATATTCGAAGAATAATATTAAAAAAATAGTGGGTGAGCGCAAAGCGCATCGTCTTTTTTAGACAAAGGATCAATAAGCATGTCGTCTTTTCGAGTCGCCTGGCTAGTGAATAATTCTATTTATAAAACCCATTCGACGCTCTTCAGTGGCACAGACGTTTTACCGAATCAGCTTACTTTTCAGACAAGCCACATTCGGCAGCGACAACTTTGCGCTAGAAAATTTCCTCAAATCGGCTACGCTTTAAACTCGATGCGCGCCCAGCGAGCAATCTCCAAAGCACTCATTGCGCTGTCCCACGAACCGGTCATTACCTATCGCGCAGCAACTCATATCCGCCAGTCAAACGTGTGCGATGTGAACTCACCGGAAAACACAAAATGATAACCAAAAAAAGATCAGGATTCTTAGTAAAATCTAGCTGGACCGGTATCCCACTAGAATAAGGCTTTAAAGCGTTATTCATCGAAACGATGAATACTAGACGAGCATTATATTTATACCGATAAACGGTTAATACAGAGAGACTAAGTGCACAGCAAAATCCGCTCAGAATATGAATCAAACGATCAATTTATTAAAAGGATCACGCTATGAAAATATTAATGACAGCAAATAAAAAAAATGCTTTGACACTGTTTACCTGCGCCCTGCTCGCACCGTCCTTTAGTTTTTCTCAAGATACAGAAGCAAAAGTGGGGCTTGAAGAGGTCATTGTCACCGCCCAAAAGAGATCACAATCGTTACAAGATGTACCGATTTCTGTGACTGCGTTATCCGGCGATCAAATGGATCAAATTCATGCAACGACACTGGAGTCCTTGCAAGGTTATATACCCAACATGCAAGTGCACTCGTTTGCAAACGTGTCACATGGGTCGGCCTTTAATATTCGCGGTATGGGCGTCATTGAGCCCGATCCAAACGGCGGTACCACGGTGGTGATCGTCGAAGATGGTGTTCCACAGTTTTTTAATATGACATCGTTTCTCGACACCTTTGACATTGACCGCGTTGAGGTTTTGCGAGGTCCACAGGGCACCCTGTTCGGTGCCAATGCCACCGGCGGGGTTGTTCAGGTGGTGAATGCAGCTCCGACCGGAGAGGCCGGCGCAAAAGTAGATATTAGTTTTGGCAACTATGACCTTGTCGAGGTCAAGGCGGCGGTAGATTTTGCGGTCTCCGAACAACTCTCAGCCAGAGTCACCGCAACCAGCCAAAACCGTGAAGGATTTGTCACCAATATTGTAGATGGAGGCACCCAAGGTAGTCGCGATCGCTCGGGCGTTCGAGGCCAGCTCCTCTATGAAGCAGATGATGGCTTTAGTGCTCGGTTGATCACCTCGCTAGTGAGACACCGAGATGGCGCTCAGGACACGGTCAGTGGCAGCCTACCCGGTGAAATTACCTATATTGCGCCAGGCACGGTCTTTCCATCAGAGGGCCAGTCAAATTCGTCGCTCTATCCGATGTATCAGCAACCGTGTGTGCAAGCCAATGTTCGGTGCAAAGCTCCCGATAAATATCTCTCGGCCATGAGCGACGGCAACGGGGTGTCAGATATGGATACCTATGCGGCAACCCTCCGCATGAACTGGGAAACAGAGCTCGGCGAAATAACCTCAATCACCGGTTTTAAAGATTTTGAGTTACACGACCTCAACGACCAGGACTTCACACCAGCATTTATTGACGATACCGAGCGACTAACCTCCGGTGACCAATTTTCACAAGAACTAAGAATCAATATGGAGTTGTCGGATACCGTAACGGTCATGGTGGGTGGTTTTTATGCCGATTATAGCTACGACCACTTTCAAGACTTTCGTATAGGCTGGGTACCCGGATTTCGTCAATTGACAGAGTATGGTGGCAGCACAGAAACTTACTCGTTATTTGCACAATCCTACTTTAATCTGAGTGAGCGATTGCGATTGCAACTCGGACTTCGGTATACAGCTGAGGATCAGGATTTTTATACCACGGTATCGAACTTTATCGACACCCGCGGCATTGCTGCCCATCTGCAGGGTGAGAGCGGCAACCAGACCCCTGCCCCATTTGAAATATTTTTAGGTAATGTGCCTGTTGTTAAAGACGAATCCTGGAGCAATGTAGGTGGCAAACTGGGCGCTGAGTATCAGTTAAATGAAGACACCCTAGTCTATAGTTATTATGCCCGCGGTTTTAAGTCGGGTGGCTTCGTTGGGCGTATTGTGATTCCTGAAGATTCGGGCCCATTCAACGAAGAGTATGTAGACACGTACGAGATCGGTATAAAAACGGAACTGCTCGATCGTACACTGCGGCTTAATATAGCGGCATTTTTCAATGAATATGACGATATGCAGTTGGCCAACATCTATTTCACCGAGGATGCGTTTGGTAATACAGTCAACGGTAACACCATCCTTAATGCGGCAAATGCTGAAACATCTGGCATGGAGCTAGATCTTCTGTGGGTGCCCAATGAAAATCTCCGTATCAACGCCTCATTGGGGATTCTCGACGCGGAATACAAAGAATTTTTATACGGCGCAGATCAGCTCAACCTATCCGGTCAAACGCTACAAAATGCACCTGAAACGACCGCCAATATAGGTTTTCAGTACACTGCACAAACCGACAGCCTAGAGATAAGGTCTTCTATCCAGTACAAATATGTCTCGAAAAAATGGGATGGTAATATCGTTAATTCGCCAAGGTCTGAGGTACAACCTACCGACTTGATCGATGTCAATATAGACATATCTGCCCCCGGCTCGAACTGGTCTTTAGGCCTCTGGGCAATGAACATTATGGACGAGCGCTATATTTCCAATAGCTTTGTTGCGGCTGGGGTCGTAGGTCTAGTCGACTACCAAGACCCGCGAACGGTCGGCATAACATTGAGCTTAGATCTTTAATATGGACACTGCCATAGCACAGCCTTGCCATTGAAACTTTGGGAGACAGGCAATATGAAGGTCGAAGTAGAACACGTTTTAAATGGCCGAGACTCTTCGATACTGCGCGGTGACGTCATCGACGGCAAGCGTTACACCTCGCGCACGTTTGCCAAAAAAGAATGGCAGGGTCTGTGGACAAAAATATGGCATGTGGCTGGCCGCGTGAATGAACTTGAGGAACCCGGCGATTATATAGTTCACAACTTTATGAAAGAATCAGTGATTGTGGCGATGCAGGAAGACCGAGAACTAAAAGCTTTTTACAACGCTTGCGGACATCGAGGTTTGAGACTCGCCGAACAGAGTTCGAGTGCCGTGGGGGGGTTTCACTGCCCCTATCACGGATGGCTTTGGGGTCTCGATGGAGTTTTGAAAAGCGCCCAGGATCCCGAGGATTTTACTGCCGGAAATCCCTGTGGCAAACTGACATTACAGTCTTTACGCTGCGATACGTGGGGAGGTTTTATCTGGTACACCATGGATACCGATGGCCCAGATCTGTTGGACTATTTATCGCCAATTCCTCAACTATATAAAAATTACCCGCTGGAAAGCCTAGTGCGCGTATTTTGGATGCGAGTCGATCTACCTACCAACTGGAAGTTTGCAACGGATAATTTTAGTGAATCCTATCACACCCGAACAGCACACCCGCAAGTGCCACCCTGGATTGATCAGGACTACTGGACCTCCCGCCATGAAGTTTGGCCATCTGGACACGGTCGGACAGTGCAACCAATGCGGCCGTCTCTTTCAGATCGTCTGCCAGATGGCGAGGTTCATCCATTCGATCAAATAATGGAATATTGGGGATTAGATCCTCATGCGTATGACAATTTTGAAACAAAGGTTATGCAGGGTTGGTTGGACTTAAAAAACAAAAAAAAATGCACCTGGCGCGAGCGTGGCTATGATCATTACGCTAATCTGAATGATGAGCAACTTACTGATAGTTTGCACACGGTCGTCTTTCCGAATATCACCATCTCGTTTTTACCCGACAATATTGTTTTTTTTCGTACCGAACCCCACCCAGATGATCCAGAAAAATGTTTCTTTGATCTGTGGTGTATGGCCTATCCAGTTGCGGGTTTAGAGACCGTCGAATCGATCATGGCGGGACCGCAGCCAATGGAAGAGGCGATGTTTCAATACCGCGACTTTGATGATGGCGCCGGTGTGCCCGAAATTGAAGGGTCTATTGTCTATCAAGATATGATGCTAGCCCGCGCCCTTCAGCAAGGGATGAATTCGCAGGGATATACGGACTCAAACCTTGCAGGGCAAGAATCGAGGGTGCGGTTTTTCCATGAGCTTTTAAATGACTATATCGATGTACACCAAGTTTCTGGATGCACAGAATAACGATCAATGTCGCAGAAATCTGGCCATGACTGACCGATAATACGAGCGAAATCGCGCTCAGCTAACAATGGATGCCGTGGCTTTGCAATCCTACTGCGGCAACGCAATCGCTTACAGGGCATGAAATAACTAACCATATTGATCAATTAAGAGCAAAAACTATGAACGCAAATCCGTTGAATCTTTCGTTATTTGTAGCCTGTTGGGTGTTGTTTGCAAGTCCAGGAGCGCATTCGCAATGCGCCACTGATTCATTGCCCAGTGCCGATGAACTGCATATCACGGGAATGATACATTTCAATATTAACGTCAGGGACTACGAGCGCTCGCGAGAATTTTATCGCGCGGCTGGCTTTATCGATCAGATCGGGCCCTTCCCCGAGACCAATACCATTGAAGTGTCGCGGGGCGTAGGCCTCGACCAACTCTACCGGCTTTACGCAGAACTTATGTATCTGGGTAAACTACCGGATGAGCCGATGGATTTAACGGTTCCGACCGGCAGATTTGTCGATCTTATTGATTGGTTGGACCCCGAACGCCTAAACCCGCCCTACAGTGCCGTCAATCATATGGGACTGAGCTACTTTACCCTTACGACTACTGATATAGATGACCAAATAGAGGCTCTAATAGTGGCTGGCGCAACTATGGTAGTCGGTCCCGTCGCCGATGGAAACGGCGATCGCTTAGCTATGCTCCGGGACCCTGATGGCATATTTTTAAAACTTCTTCAGCCGTCGACCGAGCGCGACAATACCCCCAGCATAGAAAATATCAATATCAATGTGAGTGATCTTGAATGCTCACAAAGATTTTATGAAATGCTCGGACTGGAGGCTCAGTCTAGTCCAACTATGGCACTTAAAAACGCCGAGTCAGTACAAACAGGTTTTTTACAAGGCCTGTTTGGTAAAGCCCAGTCTAAGTCAAAACATGCGGTCGCCAGTGACCGTCTCACCGCAGCATTAGGACTTGGATCAGGCGTTGTCAAACGCGATCTTGTTATGCGCCATCGGACGGATGGCGCGCAAGTCCAGCTCAGCCAGTGGGTAAAACCCGAAGTTATAGGTACACCCTACTCCGGCGCCGCAACGCATATAGGTATTAACCGCATTAATTGGGCAAGCTCAGATGTCGAGAGCGACGTCGCTCTGCTGAAAAGCCATGGCGTTGAATTTCTCTCGCCAATAGCACCTTGCTGTGACGGCAAAGCCTCAACTTTTGGATTTATCATGTTTAAGGATCCCGATGGAATTTATAACCAGATAATGGGGACTATTAAACCGCGAGAAGATTAATTATGACCAAAACTCAAAGAAACAGATTTCAAAGGGGCAGAATACGATGTTGATAAGCCGTGAAACAAAACTGTGGATGTATAAAACTATGCTGCTTAGTAGACGCTTTGAAGAGACTATTGAGCAGATTTATCTAGAGGGCAAGACGCCGGCATTTAATATGGCAAATGGCCCAATTCCCGGCGAAATGCACTTATCAAATGGCCAAGAACCTGTAGCAGTGGGCGTATGTGCGCATTTAAACGCTGAGGACATCGTTACCGCAACGCACCGACCGCATCATCAGGCAATTGCCAAGGGTGTCGATTTAAAGCGCATGACCGCGGAAATATTTGGTAAGCAAACTGGCTTGAGTGGCGGCCGTGGTGGCCACATGCATATCTTTGACACCAACGTCAACTTCGGTTGTTCGGGCATTATTGCCCAGGGTATGGGGCCAGCATGTGGCGCGGCACTGTCGCGCAAAATGCAGAACAAACCCGGCGTAGCTGTGTCGTTTATTGGTGAGGGCGCGGTTAACCAGGGTGCCTTTCACGAGAGCCTAAACCTTGCCGCGCTCTGGTGTTTACCAGTGGTCTTTGTGGTCGAGGACAACGCCTGGGGCATATCGGTGTCCAAACAGGACTCGACCGCAGTTGCGCGAAATGATGTGCGCGCCGCAGCCTACGATATGCCTGGGCACTTTGTTGAAAATAATGATCCTTTGGTAATTTACAAGGTTGCTGGCGACGCCATTGATCGCGCCCGATCTGGCGGGGGACCCTCGTTGATCGAAATAGAGACATTTCGCCTTGCCGGTCACTTCATGGGCGATGCCGAAGCCTACCGACCCGACGGCGAAAAGGCATTTCTCGAATCTAAAGATCCCATTCCAGCTTTTAGAAAGATACTGTTAGCTGAGGGAACCACCGACGTCGCTTTAGACCACTTAAAAGATCAAGTAGAGGAACAAGTTTCAGCGGCTATTGCCTTCGCTCGAGAAAGTGCCTACGCACCGGCCGAAGACGCGCTGACGCAGGTCTTCGCGCAAGGAGAATACCATGAGTAATACAAAAATAAGGCGCCTTACGATTGCCCGGGCAATGGCCGAAGCCATTCAACAAGAGATGCAGAGCGATCCTCGGGTGTTTGTTATGGGCGAGGACATTGGTGCCTTAGGCGGTGTTTTTGGCAATACTCGGGGTCTACTAGAAGAATTTGGCAGAGAGCGTATTCGCGACACCCCGATCTCGGAAACCGCTTTTATCGGTGCCGGCGTTGGTGCGGCACAGGACGGTATGCGGCCGGTTGTCGAATTAATGTTTGTCGATTTTTTTGGCGTCTGTTTTGACGCTATCTACAACAATATGGCGAAAAATAATTATTTTTCTGGCGGCAATGTCAAAGTGCCGATGGTACTAATGACCTCGACCGGCGGTGGTTACTCAGATGCTGGCCAACACTCCCAATGCCTCTATGCAACCTTTGCTCACTTACCCGGTATGAAAGTTGTTTCACCGTCTAATGCGTACGACGCCAAGGGTATGATGATTGCCGCTATTAGAGACGACAGCCCAGTAGTATTTATGTATCACAAAGGGCTGCAGGGTATGGGCTGGTTGGGCACCGAGGCGGCCGCAACAGTCGACACTCCGGAGCAGCCCTATCAGGTGGAACTAGGTAAGGCAAAAATAGTCCGCGAAGGGTCTGATGTGACTATCGTTGGACTCGCTATGGGCGTTCACAATGCCCTAAAGGCGGCTGACAAACTGGCTGAGGAAGGCGTTAACGCAGAGGTTGTAGATCTTCGATCTCTGGTTCCTCTAGATCGCGAAACTGTAATAAGTTCGGTGAAGAAAACTGGGCGCTTAATTGTTGTCGACGAAGACTATCAGAGCTATGGGGTGTCTGGAGAAGTTATTACGAGCGTGGTCGAACACGACTATAGCCTGCTACGGTCGGGTCCCAAGAGAGTCGCCTACCCAGATGTTCCAATCCCATTTGCCAGGCACATGGAGCAATTTTGTCTGCCCAATGCGGATAAAATCGTTGCAGCATTCCATGCGATGTAATCCGAAAAAAAACTACCACGACAGCATTTAAAAGGCGCTAAAAATGGATGTCAAGGTACCTGATGATCTCTGGGATGACGACTCCGAGGGCGTTATTACTGTTTGGTTTGCAAACGATGGCGAAACCATCAATGCAAACGAATTGCTGCTAGAGATTATGACTGCAAAAGTACAGTATGAAATACTTGCCCCCACTTGGGGTACCGTTAGCATCGCTGTTGGAGTAGACACTGCAGTTAAAAAAGGCACTGTTGTTGGTCATATTAGCCATCATTAAAACACTCAATGGGGAAATCATAATTCATGTTAAACGTTTACTAAATAAAGGGTATTAATTATGCAGAAAACTGTTCATTGGCTATTGGAAGTGTCGATTAATAAAGGACAACTAGACACCTTTAAAGTACTCATCCAAGAGATGGTCGCGGCAACGCAGGACGAGCCCGACACCTTGATATACGAGTGGTGTTTTAACGGTGATGAGAGCGCGTGCCAAATCAATGAGCGCTACCGCGATTCGGCGGCGGCTATGCGCCACCTGCAGAGTTTTGAAGGGTTTGCTACGCGTTTTATGGCGGCGGTCACGCCGGTAAAACTTGTCGTTCTAGGCAATCCAGATGCTGGCATTCGCGAAGGTCTTGCAGGCTTAAACCCAATCTACTTTGACATACAATCGGGATTTTCTCGATAGAGATATGGAGCATAAAGCCCGAGATATGTCCTATCCATTAATGTATGCTTTCGCCATCCGAGAACTTTTGATCTTTATCGGATGGTTTGGATTCTTTAACTTAGATTACAGTGAGTGCCATCCGACGGTATAAATCTCAGGCAAACGGAAATACCGTCATGTTTAGACGATGTCTTTGCGCTGATATAGGTAGCAATATTTGATTAGGCATCAAATAGCCTCAATTTCCTCTTATCCATACCTTAAATCCTGCATTAGGAACCGCTGATATCCTCTAGCAATGTCAGCATCTGTTTCGTTTTGATATTGGCTTAAACCAGAATAGCCGTGGCCGCCTGCTGGATCATTCCGGCGCGCGCAAGCTCAACATCTTCTTTGACATAATCCGTATCGATCACGCGACTAAGCGATGATTCAGTATTCAAAATAATGCTAGATAATTTGTCGGTCGAGTATTACAAACGATTTAATGAATGGTGACTCAGACAATTTATGATCGTAACAAAGACAACATAGACTAATGACAAAGTTATAAGTTCATTTCGAATGGTAAACAGTTCTACCCTCAAAAATAGTGCTAATGACTTTCGTTTCGCTGATATGACTTGAATCTATTTCGAAGATATTCCTGTCGAGAATTATAAAGGTAGCGAGCTTTCCAACCTCAATTTTCCCAAAATCTCTCTCTCGCCCAACAGCAAGAGCACCGTTAGTCGTTAGAGCCCCAACAGCACTTTCGAGATCTATCGAGTTATCTCCATGCTTAAGCATACCCTCTAGTGCAGGAAAAAGGTTTGGATCATCCGTAACAGCCCAATCAGTTCCTATAGTCATAAGAATCCCTGCATCCATAATTTTTTTAAACTCCCAAGCATCATGGGGCGGATTACCCAATGTTCGACCATAAAGATGCCAAACAGCTGGAGACATTTCTGCAACGACATTTAATTCTCTGGCGCGTTCAATATCCGCCTCTTTATGTTTTATGCCCTCATTCTTAAAATTCTATGAGGAATGTTGTTGCCGGCAACCGACACTCAAGCAGATGAGATGCCCCAAGAAAGCCTCGCTGGCAATCCATGGTCGATTCTAACGAGTATTTTTTGGTCGCTGGCTTTGTTGATCAGTATTATCTAGCGGTTATCTCATCGCCAGTCCGCACTTAAATATTACCGGCGCCTTTAGTTTTTTCTGAGGCGCTTTTTAGACACTCCTACATATCAATATACGCCTCCATGAAAATCCTTAATGGTCTATCTAGAGGGTTCGGATGGGAAGATAGATCGCCATACTTCGTAGTTGGACTAAATAATTACCTTTACAGTTAGTCTAAAAGGTGACCCATAAAAGTGGCTTTAATAACTGTCTATACGGGTTGTTCTAGATGGTTAATCGTCAAAGTAGGCCTAATGACTGTCAATGATGGTTGTTCTAATGCCTACACAGGTACCTTAAGCTAAAGCTCTTCAACGGCTGGGGTACAAACCGTCAACGCATAGAAGGACAAATACTGATAGCCCGAAGTCCGTCATTGTCATCCATTTCGAGCATTATGATACCCAACACCGGAGTAAAAGTGGTGCTAGTTATGGTCATTAAGGTGATACCTACC
>DDJS01000063.1:0-6734 GCA_002339165.1 Cellvibrionales bacterium UBA2618
TGGTCGCGGTGTGGACTCGTCAAACGGCCTATCCGAGATGGCTGGCGCTGTGTAGTCCAGCGACTTTTTTCGTCGTGCGCGAGCCCTTGGTCAGTCGCCTGCCTGAAAACCTACAATCAGTGGTAGACGGTGGCTATTTGAACTTGATAATCGTGGTCTTTTTTACCTTGGCAACCTCTGCTCTTTGGATGGCTCAGGAGCCAAAATAGATGTTGCTAGAGGGCTTGGGATGGCGGGTTAGGGTGGGGCCTATTTCGGACTTAGGCGAAGCCGATGATTGCGTTGGTCGATGGCAAAGGTAAACATGCTCAAAAAATTCATTCCCAGCAGTCCATCGAAGTCATCGCCGCTGTGGGGATTGATGGCGATTTCTAGGTCGGACACCTTATACTCGCCGAGGCTTAAGCTGGAAATCCGATAGAGTTGAGCGGTCACATTGCCACCGGCGGTTCTAAGCTGTATATCCTTGATAAACGTCGCATCAATCTGCGATTCTATAGCGTTGTACATCGACTGTGACAGCGTGCAAATACTCGCTCCCGTATCGACTAACAGCGAGACCGGCATCGAGCTAGAGATCATTGCTTCGACGGTGTACTGATCGCCATAGGGCAGCATGCTGATTTCAGCGGCGCGTTGCCGACGCTGTTCAATTTTCACCAACAAGCGCTCTGCGGCCTCTCGCCACTGCGGGTTGTCGAGCAGTGCCGACGCGTCGCTGCTGGCAGCCGCCCAGGTGCGCTGCTCAAAGTGAGCGCGGGCCAAGTGCCATTGGGCGTGCGCGAACTGGCTATCCAGAGACAGCACCAGCGAGCACAGTTGCGCCATCTGTGACCAATCGCTGCGTTGCAGCGATTGATTAATGACGCGCTGGCTCAACTCCCGGGCTGCGGTGACTCGGTCAGCTTTGAGGTTGATATCAAACGTCCGATACTGAGCGTCGTAAGCGAGCCTAATTGCTTGGCTTAGATCGCCACGCAGTTCGTGCAGCGAAATATTCAGGGCAAGAATAGGCATTTCATCGGGGTAGCTGGCGAGAAAGGTGCCGATTAACTGCCCAGCTGCGCTCAATTCTCCGCGCTTTAACTGGCGTTCTATAAAATCACGCGCCCGCGCTTGCAATGCAATGAAATCGTTTGCTTCGGCCAACTCCCGCTCGACAATCAACGCCATGGCTTGTAAATAGTCACCCTTCTCTAATAGCCGCAGCATTTCGTCGACGGCGCTGTCCGAGTTATTTTGGTCTTCGCTCGCCCGCGCTGAGCGCCCCACTGGGTCGTCTGATAGAGGGCTGTCGAGTTGCTCTAGAAGTTGTTCGTGGCGCAGATAAAAGTACCCATTGAGGGCCAGCGAGAAAACCAATAAGACTAAATAGAGTGAGCGCACAGACGATCCTATCCTTTATGCGTCAACATGTTAACGGTAATTTACCCATGCCACCAGTGGCGATCTATACGAGGGCTTAAAACCGATGCGAGCTAGTGGATAGTCACTGCTCGCTACTGCCAGCCAATTTTCCACAGTTGGCGATCTTTAAGGCTGCGCCAGTCGATGCTGTAGCGTCGATTGTTGATCGCGGCCTCTATCTGACAATGCACCACCCGCTGGTGCTCGTCGTATTCGACTTCGACGACGGTAAAGTGTTTCTCTTGGTTACGCGGGTCTACCTTAGTCCAATGGCTGTTAAGGAGTTTTTTGGGGTGTATTTGACCGTTGTTCATAGAGATGTGTGCACTCATTGGATTATTTGCGCGTCGTCTTAAAGTGACTTAAGAATGTCAGCGCGGACACATTGCAATGCCCCGGAGGGATAATCGCTGTTGAGTTCGCGATTGACAATGGCGCAGCTGAAATGTGTTTCTGCGAGATCGTCTTGGGCCAACAGGCAATCCTGGATACTGTCGAGGTCGGAATCGGTTAAATGGGTCACTTGCTCGAGCTTTGCACGACCTTCGATAATCGCTGGGCGCAGTGCCAAGTAGGCGGTATTCTCGGCTATCGCTAGTTGCTGGGAAATTTCGGCGACTGTGTTACCGGCAAAGAACAGCTTTTCAATGCTGTCTGCCTGTCGATCTGCGCCATCGTCAGGGTTGTCCCCATGCTGTTGAATAATCGCCAAGAAAGCGCCGCCATAACGCTGCATCTTGGCGGCCCCCACACCGTTGATGGCGAGTAATTGCCGTTCATTTTGGGGCAGGCAGCGGAGCATTTCAGCCAGAGTCGCATCGTGAAAAATGACATAGGGAGGTAGATTGGCGCTTTCAGCCAGCTCTTTGCGGCAGCGTCTCAAGGCCTCCCACAGGCCTTTTTCGGATTCTTTGACACTCGTTTGATGCGCTGGTTTACGGCCCGGTTTGGCGATTTTGGCGAAGTTGTCTCGGCGTAGTTCAACTATTTGGTCGCCTTTTAAGACTGGGCGCGCCTTTTCGGTTAGCTGCAATGCGCCAAAACCATCGGCGTCGACGGTCAATAAACCCCGAGCAATCATCTGTCGATAAACGCTCTGCCAACGCCGTGCATCGAGTTCTTTGCCGATGCCATAGGTGCTCAATTGCTGGTGACCATGCTGGCTGATTTTGGCATTTTCGGCACCGAGCAAGATGTCGATTAGGTGGACGACGCCAAACCGTTGGCCACTGCGAAACACGCAAGATAGGGCTTTTTGGACGACTTCCGTGGCCTCCCAAGTCTGCACCGGAAAGAGACAGGTATCACAGTTGCCGCAATGGTCGGGTGCATGGTCGTCGAAGTAGTGGAGGATCGCCTGGCGTCGACAACTGATGATTTCACAAAGGCCGAGCATCGCATCCAGTTTGCTGCGTTCGTTGCGTTTGTGCTGCTCATCGCCTTCGCCATTGTCGAGCATTTGACGAAGTTTGATAACGTCCTGTAAACCATAGGTGAGCCAGGCGCTGGCGGGTTCACCATCGCGACCTGCACGGCCAGTTTCCTGATAGTAGGCTTCGACGCTTTTCGGTAGGTCGAGGTGAGCGACAAAACGGACATTGGGTTTGTCTATGCCCATACCAAAGGCGATGGTTGCGACGATAATGATCTGCTCATCGCGCAAAAACCGCTGTTGGTTGTGTTGCCGAACGCTGGCGCTCAAACCCGCATGGTAGGGCAGCGCGCTAAAACCCTGCTGGCAAAGCCAGTCAGCGGTGGCCTCGACTTTTTTACGCGATAGGCAATAGACAATGCCGGCATCGTCCGCATGATGCTGGCGAATAAAGTTCAATAACTGCTGACGGGGATTGTGCTTTTCGGTGATTAAATAACGAATATTAGGGCGGTCGAAACCGCTGACAAAGTTGCGTGCGCCGCGCAGTTGTAATCGCAAGCTAATTTCGTCGCGGGTTTTGCCGTCGGCGGTGGCTGTCAGCGCAATCCGCGGTACTTCCGGGAAATCTTCAGCCAACAAGCTTAGTTGGAGGTAGTCACTACGAAAATCATGTCCCCACTGAGATACGCAATGGGCTTCATCGATGGCAAATAAGCTGATCGGCAGGGATTGCAATAATTCACGCGTATAGCTCTGCACCAAACGCTCTGGCGCTATATACAGCAGGTCGATATGGCCGTTGCGAAGATCGCTCTGAATGTCTCTCTGGCGCTCCATGCAAACGCTTGAGTTGAGGTAGGCTGCGCGTATTCCGAGTTCTGTTAGCGCCTCGACTTGGTCCTGCATCAGCGCGATTAGGGGTGAAATAACGATGCCGATACCGGGGCGAATCAACGCGGGTATTTGGTAGCAGAGCGATTTACCTCCGCCGGTGGGCATCAATACCAAAGCGTCATGGCCAGCAACTAGGCAGTCGATAATTTCCGCCTGTTGATCGCGAAATTGATCGTAGCCAAAGGTCTCATTGAGTATCGTGAGAGGACTGTTAAAGGTCATTTTGGATGCTCGATAAGGCTACCGATTTAGGTGCTAGTGGGCGTGATTCTTAATGCCAACAAGAAACCGCCGCGCGGCGGGCATTATTGAGGATAATAGGTCGACAAGGCAAGTTTTTACGGGTTTAAAGTCGCGGCGCCTCATCGGTCGGAAAATGCACCGCCAGAGGTCGCAGTTTGAACCTAAACAATACCGGAAAATGGTCTGATAGCTGACCAAATTCGGTAGCTATGCGACCATCGATGGGCTCGATAAATGCACGATTATAAAATATGTAATCTAGTCGTTCGTTGGGAGCGCCTGAATTAAAAGTGTTGACATAGTCGTCGAGTGAAAACGCAGCAGCGCCGATGCTGGGTATGGCTAAAAGTTTGTGGATATAGGCATTCGGAGAGACCGGGTCGCTGTTAAAATCACCAACCAGTAAGGTTGGGTAGTCTTTGGAATAACGCTTGTAGAGCGCGATAACCTGTTGCAGTTGTCGTCCGCGAGTCGTCCGATCGAAGGACTCCAAGTGAACATTGATGACTACCAATACCTGCTGCTCTAAGACGATATGGACGACTTGGGCCAGTCTGTCGAGATAAAAGGCGTCTCGATAATATGGCGTCTCCGGCACCCGTTCTAGGATCACAGGACGGTGTTTGCTAATTGGATATTTGCTCAGCACCGATTGCCCGGAAACGACACGTCCAAAGTGTACTGAAGGCATTCCATACGGAAACGGAACGTAATTGACATCCCAGTTGACCGCTTGGGCGACGTGGTTGTAACCGAGTTTGGCAATTTCGTTTTGTTGGTTGAGTTTGAACGAGCGGTCCGCCTGATAGTCGATCTCTTGAAAAGCAAGAATGTCGGCATCTAGCTCATCAAGATGCTGCTTTACGCTCTGCATATTCTCATGTTGGAAGTCTGGGTCGCGAACCACGGCGCGATTATTGGTTAGACCGCTGAGGTAGCCGATATTGTAAGACAATAAACTATAGACGTCGTCATCGGTTACACGGGTAGGGTATTGATGGGCTAAAATGGAGTACTTGTCGGCGTTTGACCAAGAAGGTGACGAGGCCCAAATAAAGCCCAGTCCACTCGCGGTAATAACCGCGCATAGAGATACAGCGACGCGTTTTAATGAATTATTTTTCATGCTTTAGGGTCCATACAATACAAGCTCCGCGCGTCTATCCGATCTACTAGGCACTCGCCAAACACAGTGCTGGGACGCTGCCTAGGTTATACCTAGTTAGACTCATCGGTCGCTTAAAAACACCAGTGATTGCTATACTGTACGCAGCAGCAGGCGTGAAGGCTCAAGGGCTGACCGAGACACTTTACTTAGCGAGTGTCCGCAGCTATCGGGCGTCTAGGGTAGGCGCTGCATACAGAGTGTAACCTAGTGGTTTGGAGGAAATATGGATAGCTTTTTCGCAATAGCGGTTTATTCGCATAAGCTGGCAGCAGTTGCACTCTTGGCGGCACTGCAAACGGGCTGCACAGGTACCGTTATTGGTGCGGCGACAGATACCGTGGTCGAGTTGGCTAAGGTGCCAGGTAAACTGACGGATGCGGCGATCGCGGTGGTTAAGGTGCCGATAAAAGTGGCCGACGCGGCGATCCAAGTCGCAACTGTACCAGTTAGAGTTGCCGACACGGTGATTGAAATCGTCGAGGTGCCGGGCAGAGTCGTCGATGCTGTCGCCAGTCTCCCAGCCCCGATTGGCAACCGCCCAGTTAAGTGGACAGTTAAGCGGACATTAGATTGGACAGTTAAGCCGGCAGTCGATGCGTTAGATGCCGATTTGTCCCCTCAGCGGTGATTTTCAGGCTTTAAATTTTAACTTTTAGGTAGCGTATTTCGCCAAATTGCATGGGTTTTTGTTGCATCCGAGACAAACTTGAATTAAATTCAACTAGTGACTGTGGGTCTGCAGAAGTTATCGCTGCATAGGCGAGGCACGAGCTTATATCCGGCATGGGTTGAATGCTAAATTATTACTATTGAGGGACATCGATTGTATGGCAGAGTTAAAGAATTATGAAAAAGTATCCATATATGGGTTAGATCCAGATCAGCGCGAAGAGCTGTTAAGCGTACAGCGCGAGTGTGTATTCAATTGGTGTACTAAAGATAATTGGCCGATGGGCGTGATTATGACCATGCTTTGGTACGACGGTAAAGCTTGGTTAACCGCATCCGGGCAGCGGCATCGCGTGTCTGCGGTAAGGCGCAACTCCCAAGTTTCTGTGGTGTTGACCAGCAAAGGTACGAGCATGGGATCGAACAAGACGATCACTATCAAGGGTCGGTGCGTGGTCCATGATAGTCGCGAAATCAAGGATTGGTTTTACCCCAAATTTGCTCTTAGACGCTGTGACAACGATGCGGCGGCGGCCGAAGAGTTTTTAAAAATGCTCGACTCACCGATGCGTGTGGTACTCGAAGTGGTTCCGGAAAAATTCATTACATACGATGGTGCCAAATTGGAAGCGCATACTCAAGGAACGCTAGAGAACAACCGCATGACCGAGATGTCCGAGTCAGATGGTGTTCGCCACGCTGCGCAGAGCACGCAAGAGAGCGCCGATAAGTAACTACGCGAGTAAAGTAACCGCGCGAAGAGAGGTGTTGCGACCCCTCTGACGGTATTATGAGCGGGATACTATTTAGAGGCCTTTAAATATGGGGTTTCTAATTAGGAGCGTTCTGAAAAGGAGCCCTCTAATTAGGAGCGTTCTAAGTAGGTGGCTCCTGAGCAGGGGCCTTCTAAGTAGGGGTTCGGGCAGACTATAAAGAGATGAAAAAGGGGCCGCATTTGCGGCCCCTTTTCGTTTGGTT